>NZ_JBNAJZ010000001.1:0-490964 GCF_052047555.1 Candidatus Pelagibacter sp. HIMB1746
TATTTATTCTACGCTGAAATACGTGATAATTTAGGATTTATTTTTTTAATTTTATATTTAATTTCTTTTTTTTATTTTTATAGAAAAAGAAAAAGTTTATTTAATTTGAATATCTCATCTATTTTATTTTATCTTATTTTCGCAAAACAAATAATTCCACATAATTTTATGATGATGTTTTTTTTAACAACTGTTTTTTTGCAAGTAATTTTGTTAATTAATGATTATGTAAAAGAAAAAAAAATAAAAATTTTTTTTCTTCTAGTTATTTTTATAAACATAATTTATATTAATTATGTAAATCCCACCGTGTATAATATAGATAAAAATTTAGTAAAAATTTACCAAAATGAAGATAAAACAATAAGTTCCTTAGAATTAAAAAAAGATAAAGTTGGATTATATCATAAATGTTATTTTTTTATTGAAAATATAATAAATAATAGAGAGTTAAAAAATTGAAATTAATAATTCAGCCTTATTGTGATTGGGACGGTCATTATTATGATTATATAAATAATCTTAAAATTAGAAATTCAATTAAAATTTACTGTGATAATAAATTAAGAAAAATTAATCGTTCAATATTTATTAAAACTGTAGTTAAAGATTATAGGTATAATTTTATTTACTTTATACTTTCAAGAGTACTTAATTTTTTGAGGGTTATTTTATTTATAACTTTTAGCTATAAAAATAAAAGTCAAATAAAAACTATCCATTTTTTAGAATTTGAACCAATTTCTATATTAATATATTTTATTCTTAATATATTTAGATTACCAAATGTCATAATTACGATTCACTCAATTAATCCCACTTTCAGTAATTCATTCTTTAAAAATCTTATTATATTTTTTCAAAGATTCTTATTTATAATTGTAATTTTTTTATTAAATCTTTTTCCAGTGAAAATTGTTGTTCATTCACAAAACCATAAAAATAAACTATCCAAAATTTTTAAAAATACAATTAAGGTATTTAATTATCCATGTGAAATTGTAAAAAAAAATAATTTAAACCAAACATATAATAAAAAAATTTTATTTTTTGGTTTGGTTAGAGAAGATAAGGGAATAATTGATTTTATCAAAAAAAATAAGCTTCAAAAACTAACTCTTACAATTGCCGGAAAAGTGAATGCTAAAAGTATGTATCAATTAATGAAGTACAAAAATTTAAAAATAACAATCAAAAATAAATACTTTCATAAAAAAGAGTTAGAAAATTTATTTTTAAGTCATGACTATTTACTTTTGCCTTATAAAAAAGGTTATGCAGGATCTGCTGGCCCTATGCATATATCTTTATCTTATGGTTTGCCAATAATTTGTTCAAATATTGAGATATTTAGAGATTTTTTAAAAAAAAATAAAGTTGGGGTATTATACAATGATTATAAATTTGAAAAAAATATCTTATCAATTAACAAAAAAAAATTTCTTCAAATGAAAAAAAATTGCATTTCGTTCTCAAAAAAAAATACTTGGTTTCACCTTGGCCAAAATTATGAAACACTGTATGATGAAATTGAAGCATAAGGACCTTATAAAAAAAGATAATTATTATTCAAAACTAAAAGAAGATTTTAGTAATTTGCAGATTAAAAAGTTACAAATAAATCAAAAAAAATTAGTGGATTTTGGAATATTTAAGAATAACACCTCTTATGGAGCTTATTATGCCTTATACAAAAAAAAGAATTTTAATTGGGTCAAAAGTCATAGTGAAATAAATAAAAAAAAAACAATTTATATAGCAAAAAATTTAAAAGGAATTTTATCACTTATGTTTAATTTTGAACCAAATACTATAATAGATATCGGTTGTGGTACTGGTCATATTACGTATTCACTAAGTAAAATTTTTAAATTAAAAAAAATTATAGGTGTTGATCCTTCAAGATATGCAATAAAATTTGCCTCCAAAAATTTTAAAAAAATTAATTTTAAGTGTAAATTTTTAAGTGACTTAAAAAAAAAAAATGAGGGTGAGTTTGATATTATTTATTTAAGAGAGTGCTATCCATTTACACGGAACAATGATTTAAAAAAAATTATATTGAATATTAATTCAGTCTCAAAACTTCTTTCAAAAAAGGGTTTAATAGTTTTTGAAAATTATTCTCATCTAAAAGGAATAAACGTTAATTTCGATTTAATAAAAAAAAAATTAAATAAATCATATTATCTTACTAAATTTTTAAAGCTTCCGAATCAACTTTATTGGATTTATTCATTTAAAATGAGCCAAAAATTCTATAAATTAATATCTTTTTCAATCCAATTTTTTTATTATCTAATAAATAGACAGCCAACTTTTTATGTTATATTAAGACCAAAAAAAAAATAATGTTAAATTTCATCAAATATTTAAACAGAAATACTTTTTCGTTAAATAAAGTGTTTAATAGATTTAAAGTCATAAAAGAATATTCAAAAAAAAAAAATGAATTAGCTTCATTTCCAAATATGATTCACATTGAGCCTACAAATCATTGTAATCTTGGCTGTATAATGTGTCCACAACCTAACGAGATGCAAAGAATAAAAGGTATGATGAATTTAGATTTATATAAATCTATAATTGATGAATTAAAACATACTCCAGCAGAGTTTGTATATTTGCATCAGTTTGGAGAATCGTTACTGCATAAAAAGATTACAGATATGATAGACTATGCTTCTGAAAATGGTTTGCAAGTTGGTATGTCAACTAACGGAACTTTATTGAATGAAAAAATTTCTGAAAGAATACTTAATTCAAAGTTAGATTTTCTGACTTTATCACTGGATGGTGCTACTGAGGAAAGTTATGACAAAATTAGACCAGGAGTAGGTATTTACACAAAAGTTGCAGGTTGGAAAAATGTTGAAAAAAATATATTCAATTTTTTAGACTTGAGAAAAAAATTAAATTCTAAAGTTCATATAGTTGCGCAAACAATTTCGATGAAAGGTAATGAAAATGCGATTGAAGTTTTGAAAAATAAGTTCGATAAATATGATATTACATTTTCAAACAAACCTTTTAACGAATGGGGCGGAAAAGTTGAGGAAATTAACAATCTTTCCACAAATGAAAAGCCAACTGATCCAGATAGAATTTTATGTGAAAAACCTTGGAGATTATTAACAATTACTTGGAATGGTGAAGTCGTGCCCTGTACTAGATATTTTGATAATCAAGATACTTATGGAAAGTTTCCTGAACAAAGTCTTCAAGAAATATGGAATAGTGAAAAGGCAAAAAACTACAGAAAACTTCATGTTAGTGGAAGAGAAAATGTTGATTATTGTAGCACCTGTTCATTGGATGGACCTAATGAAGTTGAAAGACAAGCTTTAAAAATTTTTGATGTTATGTTTTTAGAAAAGTTTATGTATGATGATAACACTTTTTTCAGACATAGAAAATTTGGAAGTTTAGTAGAAAAGTTATTTGGTAGAAAAAAGAAGTTACAATAAATTTATTTATGAAAAAAGCATTAGTTACAGGTGCTACTGGGCACTTGGGGTTTAATTTATGTTTGGAACTAAAAAAAAAATATAATGTTTTTGCTTTTTGTAGAAAAAATTCAAATATAAAAAGATTACAAAAAAATAATATTAAAATAATATATGGTGATGTTACTAAATTTGAGGATTTTTACTCTGCATCAATTGGAAAAAACTATATAATACATGCAGCCGCAATATATTCTCATGATGAAAAATTGAGAGATATTACACTAGATACTGCAATAAAAAGTGCAGAAAATTTTTGTAAACTTTTTTTAAAACTTAAAATCGATAAAGGTATCTATATTAGTTCAGTTTCAGTGCTTGGTCTTAATTATTATGAAAATATCAAAAAAAATTTAAAAATAATCAATTCTTCAAATGATCCGTATGTAAATTCTAAATTAACTTCCTACAAAATAGTTAAAGATGAAATCAAAAAATATAAATTTCCAATATCTTTAGTTTTGCCAAGTTCCATGATTGGTTTGAATGATTTTAGAATTACACCTTCTACATCAAATATTAAAAATATGATTAAGACTCCAATTGGTATTTATGTTAATGGTGGTATTAATCTTGTTAACGTTACAGATGTTTGCAAGTCAATAGCTCTGATTTTAAAGAAAAAAAATAATAAGACTTATATTTTAAGTGGTCACAATATAAAAATTAAAGATTTAGTAAAAAAAGTAAGACAAATATCAAATAGAATAGATTTTAGTTTAATGTTATCAAAAAGTTTTTTTATATTTCTTTATAATTTATTTAAGTATACTGGACTAAATTTTTTGGTACCTTTCCCTTTAAATATAAATCAGATTAAAAATATAGGTAAATTTTCTTATTTTGATAGTGTAGATGCAAAAAGGGAAAAGCTATTTAAAAATACTCCATTAGAAAAAACTTTAAGACAATGTATTAGAAATTTGGATTATTAAATTTTATATCCAACAGCTTTTGCATCATTGTAAAAATCTTTTATCGTATCGAGAGAGTATTTATTTAAGTTGTAATTAATCAGTTTTATTTTTTTTAGAATATCAGGTGTGACAGTTATAATTTGACATTTCAAATTATTAGCCTCAAATATATTAAATAACTCTCTAGTGCTTGCCCATAAAATTTCTACATTTTTATGTTTTGAAAACATTTTAACACTTTGTTTAATTATGTCGGCTGGGTTTCTTCCTGTGTCTGCAATTCTTCCAGCAAAAATAGAAATTATACTTTTTGATTTAGGATTTAAATTATTTTTTAAAATTTTAACCTGACTAATAGTAAAAACAGCTGTTATGTTTAAATTAACTTTTTCATCTGAGAGTTTCTTAATGATCTTATGACAACTTTTGCCTTTAGAATTTGTTATCGGTATTTTAACATATACATTTTTCCCCCATGAAGAAATTATTTTAGCTTGCTTATACATTTCCTCATGTTTATCTGAGAACACTTCAAATGATATAGGTTTTATTTTAATTTTTTTTAAAATTTTTTTTGCAAAAACACTGTAGTTTTTAATTCCTGCTTTTTTCATTAGACTTGGATTTGTTGTCAAGCCTTTAATATGTTTGAGCTTATTTAAGTCCAACATATGTTTTTCATCTGCTCCATCAGCAAATATTTTAATTTTTAATTTATGCATATTAGCTTCTTATAATTTTTTTGATGTCTTTTAAAGTTTTTATTAAGTGATTAAAATTTTTTGGTTTTTTTTCGTTATAATTGTTGTTTATATATATAGTTTTCGTTCCAGCGTTAATACCAGCTTCTATATCTTTGTACCTATCACCTACAACGTAACTTTCTTTCAAATTTATATTCCATTTTTTTTTAGCGTCAAATATCATTCCTGGGTTTGGTTTACGTCTGAAGCACTCATCTGTTGAACAATAACAGACAAATAATTCATCAATTAAAAGTTTTTTTGAGATAAAATTATTTATTTTAATAACTTCCTTTTTTTTTATTTTTTTTTTTGCTACATCAGGTTGGTTTGTAAATACAAAAATTTTAAATTTTTTTTTTTTTAGAAACTTTATTATTTCAAAAGCGTCTTCATCAATAATAAGTTCCTCCAAATTTTTTGGTGGATAAGGTTTTTTATTCTTTATTACTGCTTTATTTAAAACACCATCTCTATCAAAAAAAAAAGCTTTATTATTTTCCATTAAATTTTTTAGCTAGTTCTATTCCTCTTCTCACCGCCTCATCTGAATTTATATACAAAAACTGAGCATTTCTTCCTAGAGAGTAAATCCCTTTTTTATTAATAAAGTTTAAACATGTATTTAAATTTTGTTTATGTTTAAAGTCTCTAACAACATAAGCATACTCTGTTCTTTCAACATTTGTGTATCGCAATTTTACATTTTTTAATAAGTTTGTTTCCAAAATCTTTTTGTAACAATGATTAATAAAAAATTTATCACTTTTTTCATAAATTCCATCACCTTCGTTGACAGTAATCTCAAAGTTAATCAAAATATGATTTTTAGGAACACAATTTTTCGAAAAATTGTGTGGGAAGGATACTCTATGAAATAAATAATTCTTATTAGGAAAATAAATAGCTGTATAAGGTATTTTTTTATTTGTTTTGAAACCTAAACTAATTTGAATAAGTGAATTAGATTTTAGATTTTTTGATGCCTTTAAAACTTTTTGTGGTACCTTTAAGAAATAAGTTAATAGATCTTTTATTGGAATGGTTGATACAATTTCATCACAAACAATTCTTTCATTTTTGCTCTCAATTATCCATTTTTTTTTCACTTTATAAATATTCTGAATTGTAAAATTAGTTTTTATATTTTTACATTTTCTCTCTAAAGCTTTGCAAAATTCTTCATATCCTCCTTTTTTTGGATAATAGAAATATAGTTGATGAGTATATCCTTCAGTTGGTATTCCAACAGCAGTTTTAATTAATTCTTGGTTAGATGAAATTGGAACTCTTCCATCAACCCAGTCAAAATCCATTTTTTCTGCTTTAGTGTTCCAAATTTTTTCATTATAAGGTAGGAGATACTCGTTAGTTAAAAAATTTCCAAAATTGAAATATAACCAGTCCTTAAAATTCTTAGGTTTATTTTCTTTGTTTTTATTAAAAATAAAATCGTTTAAACAATTAAATTTTTCTTTTGGGGATAAATCATTTATTCCATTCTCAAAAGGGTATTTTAATAATTTTCCCTTATAGAAAATTTTATTATCTCTTTTTCCAATTAAAATATTATTTTTAAGTAACTTTACCATATATTTTAATATTTTTTTGTTTTTTGAAAATAAAATATGTGGTCCTCCAATGTCATAAGTAAAATTTTTTTCTAATTTTGTTTGGCAATGTCCTCCACATTTTTTTTCTTTTTCAATGATTATTGTTTGATGGTTTGAATTTGCTGAGAAAGCTAATCCAGAGATACCGCCCCCTAAAACTGCTATAATTTTTTTTTTCATATTATTTGTTTTTTTATTTTTTGATAATTTAAAATAGTTTCAAATATAACTCTAAAAATTTTAAAGTATGGAAGACCTCTAGAAACCCTGTTTTTTGATGCAAAATATTTTATATCAACTTGTTTTATTTTTTTTTTATTAAAAATAAATTTTAAAAAAATTTCACTTGAAATTAAATTTTTTGCCACAAGACCACTTCTAAGTATTTCTTTTAAAACACTTGTCCGATACATCTTAAATCCACAATCATAATCTTTGTAATTTGTATTAAAAAATATGTTACAATAAACAGTTAGGCCTTTAGTTAAAATTTGTCTAAACAAACTATCAAACCTTTGTACTCTATTACCTGCAATTAGGTCAAATTTCTTTTTGGAAATAATATTATAAAAATTAACTATTTCTCTATGATCAAATTTATTTCCAGTATCACTATGTAAAATAAATTTAGAATTGGAAGCGTTAATTCCTTTCAAAAGAGCTTTTGTATAACCAAGTCTTTTTTTTGAGGAAATCAAAGTAATTTTTTTTCTTAGAGATTTTAATTTTTTCGTTGTTTCATCTTTGCTACCATCCTCTACTACTATAATTTTAAATTTTATTCCTTTTAAAACTTTTATTATATTAAGTATTTCTTTAACGATTGTTTTTTCTTCATTATGAGCCAAAAGAAGAACAACTAGATCACAATTTTTTTTTTGCATATTTTTTAAATTCTTTTAAGGAAATTTTGTTTCCAATTTCATAAAATCTTCTTTTTGCTTCAAAAAAAGAAACATTGCTATTTTGAATTTGTTTCACTATTATTTTTTTCAAATCAAATCTAGAATTTTTTATACCTTTAAAAGCTTCTTTATTAATACACAAAACACCATAATCAATATGCTCTGCCTTATTAGAATTTTTATTATATTCAAGAATTTTATTATTTTTTATAAATAAATTACTTTTATCGTATTTGTTTTTGTTTTTAAGAGCAGTAATTAGTAAATGTTTTTTATTTTTTAAGAATTTTTTATAAACTTTGTCATAATTTATATTTAGATAGCTATCTCCATAAATAACAAAAAAATCGTTGTTTATAATTTTTAGACAATTTTTTATTGCACCACCCGTTCCAGAACAATATTTGGTATCCTTGATTATTGATATAGATTCATTCTTAAATTTTTTATCAATATATTTTTCAATAACCTGACTTTTATACCCTGTAGAAATAATTATTTTTTCAAAATTAAATCGTAATAGTTGTTTTAATTGGTAATACAAAAATGGTTTATTGTTTATCAAAACCATTGATTTAGGTATATTTTTGGTTATAGGTCTTAATCTTGTTGCTTTTCCGCCAGCAAGTATGATGATAGGTGGTTTTTTTTTCACACATATACGTATATATAAAAATAAAATAATTAAAATTAAATATAATTAGTCTATGTTTCTTAGCAGATCACCATTAAGAATTTCACTTGCAGGTGGTGGGACCGATTTACCATCATACTATAATTTAAAAGGAGGATTAGTAATTAGTGCTGCAATAAATAAATACATTTACGTAACAGTTAACAAGACTTGGAAGAAGAATTTTTTATTAAAATACTCTGAAATAGAAAAAAAAAAAACAATAGGCTTAATAAAACATAATGCAATAAGAGAAACATTAAATTTTTTTAAAATTCCTGATTATTTGGAAATATCAAGTATTTCAGATGTTCCAGCTGGAACAGGACTTGGATCTTCAGGTACTTTTTTGGTAGGATTAATAAACGTTGTGAATTCATTTTATAATAAAAATTTGAGTAGATATGAGCTAGCTGAAAATGCATGTAAAATTGAGATGGATATTTTAAAAGAACCTTCTGGTAAGCAGGATCCTTTTATTTCTAGTTATGGAGGTTTAAAGATAATAAAAATTTCAAAAAATGGTAAAACAAAAATTGAGGAATTAAAAATCTCTCAAGATTTTAGTGAGGAATTAGACGATAGTTTTCTAACTTATTTTACAGGTTACACAAGACAATCAAAAAAAATTTTAGGAGAACAAGAAAAAAAAACAAAAAAGAAAAATAAAGAATTAATACAATCATTAGATTTTGTGAAAGATATAGCAAAAGAGACGATAAGTATTTTTAAAAGAGGTTCTGTTCAGGATTATGCAAATTTGATGAATGAACATTGGAACTATAAAATGAAAAGGTCAAAAAATATGAGTTCTAATAGCATCAATAGCTTAATTGAATATGGTTTAAAAAATGGAGCTTTAGGAGCTAAATTAATTGGAGCAGGAGGTGGTGGATTTGTTTTATTTATTACAAAAGATAAGTTAAGACTACGTTCGAAAATGAAAAATTTAAAGTTACAGGAGCTCAAATATAATTTTGATTACGATGGTTCTGTAATATTAGGAAGAAATTAATTATGAGCTTTTCAGAAAAATTTATTCATAAAAATATTTCATCATTAAGTAAAGTTAATACTAAACTTCTAGATAAAATGGTATCAATTTTGGTACAATGTAAAAATAATAATGGTAGATTGTTTTTAATTGGAGTCGGAGGATCAGCCGGACATTGCAGTCACGCAGTTAATGATTTTAGAAAAATTTGTAACCTTCAATCATTTACACCCACAGACAATGTGTCTGAATTAACGGCAAGAATTAATGATGAAGGTTGGGAAAATTCTTACAAAAATTATTTAAAAGGATCTAAATTAAACTCTAATGATGTAATAATGGTTTATTCTGTTGGTGGAGGTTCAAAAGAAAAAAATATCTCTGTTAATCTAGTAAATTGTATTGATTACTCTAAAGAAATTGGTTGTAAAATTATATCTGTGATAGGCAAAGAAACTGGATACGCAAATAAGAAGTCAGATGTATGTTTAGTTTTTGATATTGATGATAGTAATTTTGTTACACCAATTACCGAAGGTTTAACTTCGGTAATTTGGCATTTTTTAGTTAGTCATCCAGATTTAATGGAAAACAAAACAACTTGGGAATCAATCAAGTAAATTATAAATGAACTTATTTGTATCTGGAGGTGCTGGTTTTATAGGAAGTAATTTAGTAAACGAAATACTAAAATATAGAAAAATAAAAAAAATTGTCATTTATGATAATTTTTCCTCTGGAAAGAAATGGTTTTTAAAAAAAAGTAAAAAAATTAAAATTATTAAAGCTGATTTAAAAGATGAGAAGAAGCTAAATAGTGCGATTAAAAAAACTGATTTAGTTTATCATTTTGCAGCAAATCCAGATATAGCAGCAGCTGTTAAAAATCCTGATATTGATTTTGTCGAGGGAACCATTCTTCTAAGAAATGTTTTGGAAGCTATGAGAAAAAATAAAATTAAAAAAATCATTTTTGCCTCAGGTAGTGGTGTATATGGTGATAAAAAAAAAAAATCATTAGTAGAGGATAAAACTATTACCAACCCAATTTCAACTTATGGTGCAAGCAAATTGTATTGCGAAAATCTAATTGCATCATATTCTAACCTTGTAGGAATAGCTGGTATCTCATTTAGATTTGCTAATGTTTCTGGTGATAATTGCACTCATGGTGTTTGTTATGATTTTGTGAGAAAATTATTTAAAAATAAAAATAAAATCAATATTCTTGGAAACGGTAAACAAAGTAAATCATATTTACATGTTTCTGATGTTGTTAGTGCTTTGATTAAAGCAAAGAATTTAAAATTTAGTAATCATCAAGTTTATAATTTATCAACCAGAGATTTTATATCAGTAAATGAAATCTTAACTTTAGCTTTAAAAGCTTTCAAAATAAAAAAAATTGAAAAAAAATATACAGGAGGCAGTAGAGGATGGAGAGGGGATGTGCCAATAGTGAGAATTAATGATAATAAATTTAGGAAATTTGGATGGTATAATAAAAATTCAAGCAAGGAAACTATTATAAAGACAATTAAATTTTTAATTACAAATAAAAAAAATTATAGATTTTAATTATGATAAAGTATGGGGATAGAATTAGTGTTGCTATGATCTCAATGAATGAGGAGGGGTCAATAAAAAAAATTGTAGAAGAGATATTTAATATAGATGATAGAATTGAAATTATCTTGGTGGATAGTAGCACGGATAATACATTTGAAATAGCAGAAAAACTTGGAGTTAATGCAATAAAACAATTTCCTCCAAAAGGCTACGGTTTAGCAATGGATCTTGCATTAAAATCTTGCACAAAAGAAATTATAATAACAATGGATTGTGACTCAACATATCCAACTGATAAAATTGATTTTTTATCCAAATTAATTTTTGAAGAAAATTATAAACTAATAGATTGCAATAGACTTGAAAGAAAACCTCAAAATATGAGATTGATTAATTATATTGGTAATAAAATTTTTTCAATATTTGCTAGCATATTATTTTTAAGAAAAATACCAGATCTTCATTCTGGAATGAGAGCATATAACAAAGAGACGTTAAACAACATAAATTATTTTGCTAATGGCCCTTCTTTACCAGTTGAGTTATTGCTTTCGTTTTATAAAAGAAAGTTAAAATTGAAACACATAAATATAAATTATTTTGAGCGAGTAGGAGAAAGTAAAATGGCTCCCTTGGAAACATCTATATGGACTATTAAGAGAATTTTGAAAGTAAGATTTGAAAGTATTTCTTAAAAATTAGAATTTGAAAAAAAAATATAAAAATTTTTCTGTCATCATGTCTTTATATGATGGAATTGATATTTTATTGTATAAAAAATCACTTAAAAGCTTGTTAAATCAAACATGCTTACCAAAAGAAATTATAATTGTTTTAGATGGTGTAAAAAAAAAAAAATTAATTGAAGAAACTTTAAATTTTCAAAAAAAATTTAAAAATTTAAAAATTATCAAAAATTCAAAGAATTTAGGTATTTCAAAATCTTATAACAAAGCTCTTAAATTTGTAACTTATGAAATAGTGGCCATACAAGATAGCGATGATATTTCATTATCAAAAAGATTTGAAATTCAGTATAAATTTATCACTTCCAAAAAGTATATTTCAGTTTTAGGATCCTCAGTTTATGAGAAATATCTAAGTTCGGGAAAAATAATCTTAAAAAAAAATCCTTTAAAACTTCAACAAATTAAAAAAAATTTATCATTTAGAAATCCAATGAATCATCCAACGATAATGTTTAAAAAAAAACTATTAGTTTCGATTGGAGGATATAAAGAAATTAATAGAATGGAAGATTATTATCTGTGGATAAGGTTGATCAATTCTGGAGCTGTTCTTGAAAATTTAAAAAGACCGCTTGTTATTATGAATGTAAAAGAAGATTTTTTATTAAGAAGAACAGGATTTGATTTGGTAAAAAGTGAAATTTTAATACAATTTTCATTATTCAGATATAGGTTAAATAATTTTTTTATTATGATAATGCTCATGTTGTTAAAATCAATTTATCATTTAACACCTAGCTTTATAAAAAAATTAATTCGTATTTTTTATTTTCGAAACTTATTAAATAAGTAAATAAGGTAAAAGTTTGGAATAAAAGCTAGTAGAAAAAAAATATTTTTGAAATATAAATAATATAATATTGCAAAAACAAGATTTATTAACGATATTATTATTATTTTTTTTAGAACATAAAAATGACTCATACCTCCAATAATTGTAGGAGCTAAGAAAAAATAATCGAACAACCTTGCCCATGGCGGTATTCCATTTAGTGTTTTTCTAATTAATGTTAGGTTTATGTCAACTAAAGGATATAAGAATAAAATAATCCCAAAAAACATATAATCTATTTGTGCAAAAAAAATTATAAGATAACCGTTTATAAATCCTATAGGTATACTTCCTGTATCCCCAAGAAATACCTTAGCTTTTGGCCAATTAAAAATTAAAAAAGGTAAAATTAGAGAAAGCATTATAACGGAAATTAAAGTTGCTGGGTATATTTGGTTTTCTAAATATGAAAATATAATAATACCCAAATAAAGTACAAAAGAGCAAACACCCACGACGCCATCGGATCCATCAATAAAATTATTAGTATTAATTATTAAAACAAAAAAATAAACAATAATTAAAAGTTCAAGCTTTTGAGGTAGAAATTCTAAAATTGGAAATTTAAATATAGGAAGACTTAGATAACATATAGTAATGTGAAAAATTAATCTTATCGTAGGATTTATTTGTTTAAATTCGTCTAAAACAGAAATTAACAATAAAAAAAAAACACTTATTAAAAGTAAGTAATATCTTGATGAATAATTTATAAATAATTGAGAAAATTCTTCTGAGTAATTATATAGCAAAATATTATTAAATAAAAATAGGAGTACTAAGATTAGGCCAGTATTATTAAAAATTTTATTGTTATGATAAGAGTGATCGCTAATTTTTAAGAAAAAAGTATGATTAATTTTTGCTTTAGTTAAAGCGTAAATAGCAAAAAAAAATATAGCTAAATTAAATATGAATAGATAATTAATTAGTTTTGAGTTAAATAAAATTGAAAATTCCATTTAATTAATTTGTATAAATATAAACTGGTTTGTATACAATAAATTTTAAATAAGTCTGATGGATAATTATAATAAAATAGCATTTTATATTGTTTTAATTTTTCCAGTTGCTTTGATTTTAGGCGCTCCCTCTGTTAACTTTTTTCTTATATTAAGTTCAATATATTTTTTATATCGTAAAATTAAAAACAAAGAAAAAATTTTTAGAGAAAAATGGGAATATATTTTTTTAATTTTTTGGATTTATTTGATTATCATTAGTTTTTCTTCTATTGATTTATTTAAATCTTTTAAAGCAAGTTTTTCACAAATAAGATTTTTACTTTTTTCATTATTTTTAGGATTTTACTTAAATTTATTTTCTAATTATAAAAAAATATTTTTCTTATGGAAATTAATATTAATTTTTGTTTGTTTTGATGTAATCTATCAATTTTTTAATGGAGTAAATTTTTTTGGTTTTCCAGCCGAACATTTCACACCTGGGGTTTCAAAATTTTCACATATAGCCAGATTAGGAGGCGTATTCAATGATGAATTAGTAGTCGGAAGCTTTCTAGCTAAGTTATCTTATCCGCTTATTTTTTACTTGGCATATACATTTCAATCAGGCAAATTATACATGAAAATATCATCATTAATTTTAATAATTTTATTATCTGTAACTATTTTCATTACTGGTGAAAGATTAAGCTTTCTAATTATTCTTTCAGCCATATTTTTTGCTTCATTATTTATCTTAGATTTTAAAAAAATAATTATTTTAATAGTTTTATTATCAAGTGTAGGTTTAATATTTTATGAACAAAATCGATTTTTAAAAACTAGAGTTAAAGAAACTATTCAAATAATTTTAAATATACAAAATTCTAGCTATGGAAGAATATTTCAATCATCTTATGACGTATGGAAAAAAAATAAATTAACAGGATCAGGTTTAAAAAACTATCATAACGAATGTGTCAAACTAGAGGATAATAATAAAAAAAATTCTATTTTCCCATATTGCTCTCCAACGCACTCACATAATATTTTATTACAGGTTATGTCAGAAACAGGACTTATTGGGTTGATAATATTTGTAGTTTTATATTTCTATTTGTTAAAATATTTACTAGTAAAATACAGCAGGATAAAACATGAACTAAATGATGACATTAAATCAATATTTGTGGGATGTTATGTGTTCATTCTAATTACTTTGTTTCCATTTATAACATCAGGAAGCTTCTTTACTTCTTGGAATGCATCGTTTTTTTGGCTTCATATAGGTTTAGCATTATCAATACTTAATAAAGAAAATTTATATTATAAATCTTAAAATATAGGAGAATTTCATAAAGATTGTGTATAATTTATTAATTACAAATAATAATAAGACAGTTAGATAATATTAAACTTACAAAAATTTTTCTCATAAATTCCATACTTAATTGATATAAGATTTTAATGAAACCAAATATATTGTTAACAGGTGGTGCCGGCTATATTGGTAGTCATGTAGCTCAAAAATTAATTGACTCTGGTTTCTCAGTGACAATTATTGATAATCTTATTACAGGTAATTTAAAATTAGTTCCTAAGAAAGCTATACTTAAGATTTGTGACATTGATGATACTAAAAAAATATCAAAAATCTTAAATTCAAAATCATTTACCGCTGTATTACACTTTGCTGGATTAATCAGGGTAGATGAGTCTGTAAAATTTCCAAAAAAATATTTTTTATATAATTATAATAAATCAAAAGATTTTATTGAAACATGTATTTCTCACGGCTTAAATAAAATTATTTTTTCCTCTACAGCAAGTGTCTATGGAAAACCAAAAAGTATTGAAGTAAGAGAAAATGATAAATTAAACCCAATAAATCCATATGCAAAATCTAAACTTAGATTTGAAAATTATTTGATTAAGAAAAAAAAACAGGGAAAGTTAAATTATGTAATCTTAAGATATTTTAATGTTGCAGGAGCCGATTCAAAGTTAAGAAGTGGTTTAATTTCAAAATATTCAACACATTTAATTAAGGTTGCGTGTGAAGTAGCTGTAGGTAAGAAAAAAAAGTTAATTATCAATGGAAATAATTACAATACTAGAGATGGAACTCCAGTAAGAGATTATATTCACGTTTCTGATTTAGCTGAAATGCATATAAAATGTTTAAATTATATGATCAAATCTAAAAGGTCTGATATTTTTAATTGCGGATATGGAAGAGGTTATTCTGTAAATGAGGTTATAGAAAATTTAGAAAAAATATTGGGAAGAAAAATAAAAATTGAAATTGGACCAAGGAGATTAGGTGATACGCCTCACGTAGTAAGCAATATTAGTAAATTTAAAAGAAAATTCTCTTTTAAGCCAAAATTTGATGATATTAAAATTATATTAAAGTCAGCATTGTTATGGGAAAAAAAATTAAAAAAAATAAGATAAAAGTAATAAACTGTCATATGTAAATTTAAAATATGCAAATTTTAATAAAATTTAACTTTTTAAGAAAAATTGATAATTAAATCCTAAAAATGAATTATCCACTACTAGAAAATGCATTTACAAAACATGATCTTAATGAAGGTGTAAAAGTTTTAAAAAGCAGACAGCTCACTATGGGAAAAATTACAAAAAATTTTGAAAAAATTTTTGCAAAAAGAATTGGCTCAAAATATGCTTTAATGGTTAATTCGGGTTCATCTGCAAATTTATTGATGTTGTCTGCTATAGTAAATCCTTTATATAAAAAAAAACTAAAGTTTAATGATGAAGTTTTGATACCTGCGATTTGTTGGTCTACGTCTTTATGGCCTATTGTACAACTTGGCTTAAAACCTGTTTTCGTTGATGTCGATGTAGATACATTAAATATTTCTATTAAAGATTTAAAAAATAAAATTACAAAAAATACTAAAGCCATAATGTGTGTTCATGTGCTCGGTATCTCATCAGATATGAATGAAATTAAAAAAATTTGTAAAAAAAAAAATATAATAATTTTGGAAGATACATGTGAAAGTCTTGGGGCAAATTTTAACAAACTATCTTTAGGAACCATAGGAGAATTTGGAACTTATTCTTTTTATTATTCTCATCAAATAACGTCTGGTGAAGGTGGAATGATTGTTTGTAATAATTTAGAAAACTACAATATACTTAAATCTTTAAGATCACATGGGTGGTCTAGAGATACAATTTTTCACAAAAAATATAAGAAGAAATATAAAAATTTAAATGAAAAGTTTTTATTTATTAACTCAGGATATAATTTAAGACCAACGGAGGTACAGGCAGCTATAGGACTAAGCCAATTTAAAAAATTAAGATATTTTAAAAATATAAGAAACTCAAATAGAAATAAGATTATTTCTTATTTAAAAAAATCTAATAAATGGGATAACCAGTTTCAGTTTGTTGAAATTAATAATAAAATTGAACCAAGTTGGTTTGGATTTGCTCTATTGATAAATAAAGAATTTTTAAAAAATAAAAATTATTTTTTAAAATTTTTAGATCAAAAAAAAATTGAGACAAGACCTATTTTAAGTGGAAATTTTTTAAATCAACCTGCTGCAAAATTATATAATTTTAACAAAAATAAAAAATTTCCTAATGCTGATGAGATCGAAAAAAGAGGTTTTTTTATTGGATTACATACAAAAAAAATCAATAGTAAAACTTTACAATACCTTTGTGAAAATCTTTTAAAAATTGAAAAAAATTAAATTAAAAATTGGTATTACAGGTGGAAGAGGTATTCTTGGCACAGAGTTTAGAAAGTATTATAAAAATAATTTTAATTTTATTATTTTCAAAAATGATATCCGTGTAAAAAAGCATGTTAATCGATGGGTAAAAAAACACAAACCTGAAATAATAATTCATTTAGCGGCAATGGTTTCAACTAAAGAAGTAAATCAAAACAAAAAAAAAGCTAAAAGTATTAATTATACTGGAACTAAAAATTTGGTTGAAGCTTTAAAAGATAATAATTTAAAACCCTGGTTTTTCTTTTCATCCACTTCACATGTTTATAATTTTTCCAAAAAAAAACTATCAGAAAAATCAAGATGTAATCCTATAAATTTTTATGGTAAATTAAAATTAGAAACAGAAAATTATTTATTAAAAAATAAAAAAAATATAAAAATTTGTATTGCTAGAATTTTTAGTTTCACCCATCCAAAACAAAATATTAAATATTTTATACCTTCAATTTATGATAAAATTCTAAAAAAAAAGAAAATTTACAATAATTTACTAAATAAAGAATATAGAGATTTTTTAAGCACCAAAGATATTTGTGCAGCGATTAAAATTCTTGTAGATAAAGAATTTTGTGGTGTGGTCAACATCTGCAGTTCAAAATCTATAAGTTTAAATGATATAGCAAAATATTTAAAAGGAGATATTAATAGGATCAAAGTAAATCCCCCTATAACTAACAAGGAAAGTAAATCTAATTATTTAATTGGAAATAATAAAAAAATACTTAAATTAGGCTTTAAGCCACAATTTGATATTAATAATATTTTGAATGATTATATGAATAAAAAGTAAACTCATCAAAATTTTAGTAATTTTTTGGGATTTAGTCATTATTTTAGGAAAAAAAGTAATAATAATATTTACAATCAAATCTTAAAAGTGTAAAAGATTACGCCTGGTAATTATTGCGAAAGAGTAATACCCGATACCATTCCGAACTCGGAAGTTAAGCCTTTCAGCGCCGATGGTACTTTGTCTTAAGACATGGAAGAGTAGGACATTGCCAGGCTAATCTAAATGAAAAATCTCATTATTGTTACAGGTGGAGCAGGTTTTGTTGGATCAAATCTAATAGAGTTGTTGTTGAAGAAAACAACTTATAAAATCATTAGTTTAGACAATTATTCATCAGGAACAAAAAAAAACCATTTCAATAATAAAAGAGTTAGCTATTTAAAGGGTGATACAGCTAATGTTGCAAAAATATTGAATAAATATAAAAAAAAAATTAACTCAGTATTTCATTTTGGTGAGTTTGCAAGAATTTTTCAAAGTTTTAAAAAGTTTGATGAATGTTATCAATCAAATTCAATAGGTTCAAAAGCTGTTTTTAAATTTTGTTTAGACAACAAAATAAAACTAATTTATTCAGCAACCTCAGCTTCATTAGGTAATAAAGGAAATGATAAAAATCTTTCTCCATATGCTTTTACTAAATCAAAAAATTTAGAATTATTAGAAAATTTAAAAAAATGGTTTAATTTTAAATTTGAAGTTATTTTTTTTTATAATGTTTATGGAGCAAGACAAATTAAGGTTGGAGATATGGCTACAGTAATTGGTATATTTGAACATCAATATGAAAATAAAAAACCTATAACAGTTGTAAGACCTGGTACGCAGTCTAGAAGATTTACTCATATCAGTGACACCGTTCGTATTTGTTATGAGGCTTTTAAAGCAGATAAGTGCAAATATTACAGTATTAGCAATAAAAACTCTTATTCAATACTTGAAGTTGCAAAAATGTTTAAAAGTAAAATAAAGTTATTAAAACCCAGATTAGGTGAAAGATATGCATCTGCTATGACTAAAATAGCAATTAATAACAAAATAATACAAAAATATGGAAAATTACAATTGAAAGATTATGTAAGTTCCTTTATTAAGAGCCAGAATTATGAAAATTAAAAGTTCATTAAAATCAATAAAAAAAAGAGACTTAAACTCTAAACTTGTCAGAAGAAGAGGTAGGGTATACGTAATTAACAAAACTAACCCAAAATTTAAAGCAAGACAGAAATAATTTTATGGACCATGAAAACCATAAAAATACTTGGAATAATTTTACTAAATTTGTTTTATGGGGAACAGTCGCTGTAATCACAGTTCTAGTTTTAATGGCATTATTTCTTTTATAATTTCTTATTACAAATTTTTATGAATCTTGCTTCAATTTCAGAAAACCATAACATTGAGAAACGAATAGCAATTACCCCGGAAATTGCAAAAAAATATATTAGTTTAGGATTTAATTTAACACTATCTAATAATTATGGAACTCATTTAGGTTTTAGTGATGAAGACTATAAAAATTTAGGAGTTAATTTTATAAATAACGAAGATGAAATAATTAAAAGTTCTGATATTATTATTCAATTAGGATTACCAAATGAAGAAAAATTATTATTATTTAAAGAAAATCAAACTTTAATTGGTTCATTAAATACTTTTTTAAATAAAGAAAAATTAGAGAATTTAAATTCAAAAAAAATAAATTGTTTTTCATTGGAGTTATTACCACGAATAACAAGAGCCCAATCAATGGATATCTTATCATCACAAGCTAATCTCGCTGGTTATAAAGCTGTTGTTGAAGCTTTCCAAGTTTATGAAAAAGCAATTCCAATGATGATGACAGCTGCTGGAACTATTCCTGCTGCAAAAGTATTAGTAGTTGGAGCAGGAGTTGCTGGACTACAAGCAATAGCAACTGCAAAACGTATGGGAGCTGTTGTATTTGCTACTGATGTCAGAATGGCATCTAAAGAACAAGTAGAAAGTTTAGGTGGAAAATTTTTAACAGTTGAAGGATCTGAGAATTTAGAAACTGAAGGTGGTTATGCAAAAGAGGCTTCAAGTGAATTTAAAAAAAAACAAGAAGAATTACTTTCAGAAACATTAAAGAAAATTGATATAATAATTTGTACTGCTTTAATTCCAGGTAGAGAAGCACCTAAAATTATTAAGGAAGATATGTTTAAAAATTTACAACCAGGCTCAGTTATTTATGATTTAGCAGCTGTTCAAGGAGGAAACACTGTTTTTACTGAAGTCGATAAAATTATTGAAAAAGATGGTGTTAAAATTTTAGGTGAGGCAAATATACTAAATAAATTACCAGTTTCAGCTTCTAATTTGTATGCAAAAAATTTATTTAATTTTATCACAAATTTATATGATAAAGAAAACAAGAAACTAAATATTAATTTAGAAGATGAAATTATAGAGAAAACACTTATTAAATAGTATTATGGAAATAGATCCTTTTATATTTAGATTAAGCATTTTTATATTATCAATATTTGTAGGTTACTATGTCGTATGGAGTGTAACACCCTCGTTACATACACCATTGATGTCAGTCACAAATGCAATCTCTTCAGTAATTATAGTTGGCGCGATCATTGCAGCTTTATCTGGAAGTGAGGGAGTGGTGTTTTCATCATCTAGTATTTATGGATTTTTAGCGATTATATTAGCAGCGGTTAATATTTTTGGTGGATTTTTAGTTACTCAAAGAATGCTTGCTATGTATAAAAAAAAGAAAAAGGAAAAATAATAAATGTCAGCAAATTTATCTGCAATTCTATATCTAGTATCAGGGGTGTTGTTTATCTTAGCTTTAAGAGGATTGTCTTCTCCTGAAACTTCAAGACAAGGAAATCTATTTGGAATTATCGGAATGATAATAGCTGTGACTGTAACATTTCTTTCAGTTGGAAATTTTAGTTCTGGATTTATTTACGTTCTAATATTTTTGGCCATTGGCGGAACTATAGGAGCTTTTATTGCATATAGAATACCAATGACAGCAATGCCAGAATTAGTTGCTGGATTTCATAGTTTAGTTGGTTTAGCTGCAGTTTTTGTAGCAATTTCTGCATTTATTAATCCAGCTGCATTTAATTTAGGCACACCAGGAAACATTAAACTCGCAAGTTTAATAGAAATGGCAATCGGAGCAGCAGTTGGTGCAATCACTTTTTCTGGGTCTGTCATAGCATTTTTAAAATTACAAGGAATAATGTCAGGTGCGCCCATAACTTTTAAAGGTCAGCACTTATTAAATGCTTTATTATTAGTGTTAATTGTAATTTTATCAATTTATCTTTGTTCATCACAATCAGCTAATTTATTTTGGATATTAATAACAGTATCTTTTTTAATTGGATTTTTAATTATTATTCCAATTGGAGGTGCAGATATGCCTGTAGTAATCTCAATGTTAAATTCATATTCTGGTTGGGCAGCAGCTGGCATTGGATTTACTTTGGAGAATACTGCACTAATCATTACAGGAGCTTTAGTGGGATCTTCAGGTGCCATACTTTCATATATAATGTGTAAGGGAATGAATAGATCATTTTTTAATGTTATCTTAGGTGGTTTTGGTGCAACCGAACAAACTTCTGCTGGTCAAAATAAAGAACAAAAGCCAGTAAAAAGTGGTAATGCTGATGATGCAGCTTTTTTAATGAAAAATGCATCTTCAGTTATAATAGTTCCAGGTTATGGTATGGCAGTAGCCCAAGCTCAACATGCTTTAAGAGAAATGGTTGATACACTTAAGAAAAACGATATTAAAGTTTCTTATGCTATTCACCCTGTTGCAGGAAGAATGCCTGGTCACATGAATGTACTATTAGCAGAAGCTAATGTTCCTTATGATGAGGTATTTGAATTAGAGGAAATAAATAATGATTTTGCAAATGCAGATGTTGCTTTTGTAATTGGAGCCAATGATGTAACTAATCCTGTTGCAAAAACTGATCCTCAAAGCCCAATATTTGGTATGCCTGTTCTTGATGTTGAAAAATGTAAGTCAGTTTTATTCGTTAAGAGAAGTCTTTCACCAGGATATGCAGGTATTGATAATGATTTATTCTATAAAGAGAATACTTTAATGTTATTTGCTGATGCTAAAAAAATGACTGAAGACATTACCAAGAATTTATAGTTTTATAAATTCTGGAGATCTAAATATCTTAAAAAGTTTAGTTAAACATTATTTAATATAATTGGTTGCGGGGGACGGATTTGAACCGCCGACCTTCAGGTTATGAGCCTGACGAGCTACCAGACTGCTCCACCCCGCGGTATAACTAAATTCTGTTTTTAAGCTTGTTTAACTTTTTAACTCTTTTAATGTTTTCTTGAAGAATTCTTTTTTTCTTTTCAGAAGGCTTTTCATAAGTATTTTTTAATTTAATAACTTTAAAAAAACCGTCTCTTTGTAGTTTTCTTTTTAAAACCCTTAATGCCTGTTCAACATTATTATCTTTTACTTCTATTTTAATAACTACCTCCAAAAAAGTGGTTTGATATCACTTTTATTAATTTATGTCTATTGGTTTTGTTCACTATATACCTGCTTAATTTATTTTACTTTGTTTTTCTTTTTCTTTTTTTTCTCTTTTAATTCTTCTCTCAGCTTTTTCTATAGCGTCAATGAGATCTTTTTGAGAAAATAGGTTTAGTGCCACTGGGTCTTTAGGGTTAAGATTGTTGTAGTTCCAATAACTCTTATTTCTTATTAAGGTAACTGAGTTTTTTGTAATTCCAACTAACTTTGCTATCTGAGAGTCTTTGAGAATATTGTGTTGTCTTATGAGCCATAAAGCTGAGTCTGGTTTATCTTGTCTTTTTGAAAGAGGGATATATTTTTTTATTTTCTTTTCATTGTTTGAGATTTCAATGTCATTATTTTTGATTTGCAATGGTCTGCTCTCATCTTTTGATGATAATTCTATTTCTTCTCTTGAAAGCTGTCCTGAAATAATTGGATTATAAGCTTTAATTCCTTTTGCAACTTCACCATCTGCTATCCCTTGAATTTCCACTTCGTGCAGATTGCAGAAATCTGCAATTTGTTTAAATGTTAGTGTTGTATTTTCTACTAACCAAACAGCAGTAGCCATTGGCATAAGAGGTGCATTTGACATTTAACTTTTCTTTTCTGATTTAAAATTTTGAAATTTTTTATTAAATTTACTTATTCTACCTTTGTCCATCAACTTCTGTTTTCCACCAGTCCAAGCAGCGTGTGATTTAGGGTCAATTTCGAGTTTAAGTACATCACCTTCGGAACCCCAAGTTGATCTTGTTTCAAATTGTGTCCCGTCCGTCATTTCAACTTTAATAGTATGGTAGTTTGGATGAATGTTTTTTTTCATGACGTGACTTATAGCAAAAGAATTATTGAAAACAATTAAAAGTTAACTAATTTTTCAAGCATTTTATCACTAATTGCACTACTTGAGGCTCTAATATCAATATTTTTTATATCTAATTTATTAATTTTATTGACTGTTCCACCTGCTTCTTCGACCATCAGAACTCCTGCTGCAATATCCCAAATATTAATTTTGTTATGAAAAAATCCATCAAGTCTTCCTGAAGATACATATGCTAGATCAAGTGCAGCACATCCAGTACATCTCATGTTAAGGTCACTAAATTTTACTCCCTCATGGTTACTCGAGAACAAACAATCCTCAATAGAGCTTTTTTTTGAAACTCTTAGTCTTTGATTATTCAAGTATGCTCCCCTATTTTTTTCAGAAAAAAACATTTCATCTTTTATTGGGTCGAAAATTAATCCACTTATAATTTCGTTGTTAGACATGTGGGCAATACAAATAGCAAAGTGTGGAATACCGTGAAGAAAATTAGTTGTCCCATCTATTGGGTCTATAATCCAAAAATTTTCTTTGTCCTTGTTATTTATCTTGCCAGTTTCTTCTGTTATAAATGAGTAATTTTTTTTCGATTTAGATAATTCTTCTATTAAAATTTTTTCTACATTTTTATCTGTTTTTGTAACAAAATCGTTAGGGCCTTTTTTAGAAACTTGTAATTTTTCTACTTCACCAAAATCTCTGATTGCAGATTTAGATGCTTTTTCAGCAGCCTTTATCATCAAGTTAAGATTTGAAGATATTGATATCATTTCAAATTTTTTTTACGTACTCTAAATTTCGTGTATCAACAATTACTTCGTCACCTGCCTCTATAAACGGTGGAACTTGAATATTTAAACCATTATCTAGAGTTGCTGGTTTGTAAGAGGACGAGACTGTTTGACCTTTTAATGCTGCATCAGTAGTTTCTATTTTACATTGTACCTGATTTGGCAATTCAACTGAAATTGGATTTTCATTATAAAAACTTACAGATACCTCAAGATTTTCAGTTAATAATTTACCTTGTTCGCCAATAATTTCTTTTTTAATTTCAATTTGTTCAAAAGTTTTTGGTTCCATAAAAAAATAATTAGCATCATCTTCATACATATAATTGTATTTATTTTCATCTAATGATGCTTTTTCTACAGTTTCACTAGATCTAAATCTTTCATTTAGTTTGGTATTTTTACCAACACTTTTCATTTCTACTTGTGCAAATGCACCACCTTTTCCAGGTTTTACATGTTGTGTTTTTAGAACTTGCCAAAGATCATTTTTATATTCTAAAAGCATTCCAACTCTAATTTCACTTGCATTTATTTTCATATTAAACTTTCTATAGCTTCTTTAGGTTTGTATTTTTTATTATTCCAAATGTAGCCTGAGATAGCTAAAAAATTTGCATTGTTCAATAAAAGTTTTTTATAGTTTTCATTTGTTATTCCACCTATAGCTACGATGGGAATATTTGTTAATTTTTTTACTTTATTCAAAGTTTTTATATTAGCCCTGTATTTAGCTTTTTTTGTTTTCGTTGGAAAAAAAGCACCAAACGCAATGTAATTGGCTCTATTTTTAATTGCTTCTTTTGCAATTTTAATTGAGTTGTGACATGTTATCCCAATAATTTTATTTCCAATTATTTTTTTGGCTTCTTTGATATTCACATCTTTTTGCCCTAAATGACATCCATCAGCATCTAATTTTTTTGCAAGAACTGGGTCATCATTAACAATAAATTTTACATTATTTTTTTTACATAGTTGTCTGATCTTTTTTCCTACCAAAAATTTTTTTTCAAATGAGTATTTTTTAAATCTCATTTGAAAAAAACTTATTTTACTTGATTTCAATACCTCATTCAGCATCTTGTAAAAATTCTTTGTTATTTTATTTGGAGAGATAAGATAAATAAATTTTTTTTTATTTATTCTCAAGATCGTTTGTCCATTTTCCTTGAGAAGCTAAAGTACACATTCTTGCTCTATGATTAAACACATCTTGTGTTTCGTTAGTTTTAGTGATGTCTTTAGACCAAAATTTAAGTGCACTTTGTTGTAAAGCCCGACCATATGAATAGGTCATTATAAAATTTGTACTATTGTTTTTGCTAATTAAATTGAGATTTTCTGTTGCTTCTACTTCGGATTGACCTCCAGACAAGAAAGCAATTCCTGGTACTTCTGTAGGTACTGAATTTTTAAGACATTCAAGTGTTTTGTCTGAAACTTCTTCATTAGAGATTTTGTTTTTTGAATTACTTCCAGCTAAAATCATATTTGGTTTTAATATGATCCCTGATAAATCAATTTTATGCATAATTAATTCCTCAAAACATTTTTTTATAACTTCTGAAGTTTTTTCCAAACACTCATCAGCTGAATGATCACCATCCATTAAAACTTCTGGTTCCACTATAGGAACCATTTCACATTCTTGAACTAAAGCGGCATATCTTGCAAGTGCATGAGCATTAGAATGAATTGCAAGTTTGCTAGGATAGTTATTGCTTATCGAATAAACACCTCTCCATTTTGTAAATCTTGCACCAAGCTCATAGTATTTTTTTAATCTTTCTCTTAGCCCGTCTAGCCCTTCTGTAATTTTTTCCTCTGGAGAGTTTGCTAAATTTTTTGCACCTGTATCTACTTTAATTCCAGGTACTGCTCCACTAGCAGAGATTAATTCAGGAATTGATTTACCTAAACTTGAAATTTGGTTTATTGTTTCATCGTACAAGATCACACCACCGATACAATCTTTCATACTTTCTGAACTAAAAAGAGTTTCTCTAAAAGCGAGTCTGCTTTTTGGTGTAGACTCAATATTTACAGTCTGAAGTCTTTTTGTCATAGTTCCGTTACTTTCATCTGCCGCAAGTATCCCTTTGCCATTTGAAAGTATTTTAAGAGCTATTTTATTTAGTTCTGACATATCAATTTAAAGCGCTTATACCAGGAAGTTCTTTTCCTTCAAGATATTCCAAAAATGCTCCACCTGCAGTTGAAACAAAATTAAAGTTTTTAACAGCGTTTAAAGAATTAATTAATGAAACGGTATCTCCACCACCTACAACAGAATAAATTTTATCTTCTTTATATTTTTCAACTATTTTTTTTGCAATTGCAGTACTTCCATTAGCAAAATTAGGATTTTCAAAATATCCAGCAGGACCGTTCCATAATATGGTGTTTGTATTATCAATAATATTACATATACTTTCAACAGTTTTTGGACCTATATCCAAAATCATTTCATCTAATTTAATTTGATTCAATTCTTTAATTTTAGGGTGACCATTTAAATCATTGGCCACCACCACATCTTCTGGAAAAATTAATCTACAATTTTTTTTTTTTGAATATGAAAGTATTTCATTAACTATAGAACTAACATTTTCTTCCTTAAGAGATTTTCCTATATTGTATCCATTGTGTTCAATTAAGTTATTCGCCATTGCACCCACAATTACTATGTTATCAAATTTTGGAATTAAATTTTTAATAATATTAATTTTAGTAGAAATTTTAGATCCTCCAATTATGCAAGTAACAGGTTTAATTATATTAGATGTAATTTTTTTTAATGCACCAATCTCTAAATCTAGTTGTAATCCTGAAAAAGACGGTAAAAATTTTGAAATTTCACAAACAGATGTATGAGCTCTATGTGAGCATGAAAAAGCATCATTTACATAAATATCACCTAAACTTGCCAAATGTTTTGCAAAATTAGTGTCATTTTTTTCTTCTTCTGGATAAAATCTAATATTTTCAATTAATAAAATTTTTTCACTAAAATTATCAATTAAATCTTTATTTATCTCATATATATTTTTTTCAATAAGGTTTATTTTCTCATTTAATTTTTTTTCTATATCCTCTTGTATTGGTTTTAACGAAAGATCTTTTATTATTTTTCCTTTAGGTCGACCGACATGAGATAAGATAATTATTTTTGAATTTTGATTTAATAAAAATTTAATTGTTGGAAGAACTTTGTCAATTCTTGTAGTGTCAGTTATTTTACAATTCTTAAGAGGTACATTTAAATCCAATCTTAAAATAACTTTTTTACCTGCCAGGTCTGTTAATCTGGAAATACTTTGCATTAAGAATTTTGATCAATAAACTTTGCAATATCACACATACGATTTGAAAAACCCCATTCATTATCATACCAGGCTGAAATTTTACCCATATTGTCTCCAACAACATTAGTAAGAGATCCATCAACAATCGCAGATGCAGGGTTATGATTAAAATCAATTGATACTAACTTTTCATAAGTGATTTCTAATACATTTTTTAGTTTATTTTTTGATGCTAATTCAAATGATTTATTTATATTTTCTTTATTGATATTTTTTTTCGTGCAGAAAACTAATTCTACAAGTGAAACATTTGGGGTAGGTACTCTCATTGCGACCCCCTCTAACTTTCCATTTAAGCTAGGAATTATTTCACCAATTGCTTTTGATGCACCAGTAGATGTTGGAACAATTGATTGACTTGCTGATCTTGCTCTTCTTGGGTCTTTATGTGAATTATCCAGAATTCTTTGATCACTTGTAAATGCATGAATAGTGGTCATAAACCCTTTTTCAATTTCAAAATTTTCATTAAGTGTATGTACAACTGGAGCCAAACAGTTTGTCGTACATGATGCAGCTGAGATTATTTGGTCCTTACTGGTTATATCTTTTTCATTTACACCAAATACGATTGTTTTATCTGCATTTTTACACGGCGCAGATACTATTACTTTTTTTGCTCCATTTTTTATATGAGCTAAAAGTTTTTCTTTAGAATTAAATTTTCCTGTACACTCAAAAACATAATCAACATCAAATTTTTTCCAGTCTATATTTTCAATACTAGACTCCTGTGAAAATGTAATTTTTTCACTATTTATTATCAAATGATTTTCATCAAAATCTAAATCAGCATTAAATTTACCGTGTATAGAATCATATTTTATCAATGTGCAGGTAGCCTCAGAATTTGATCTGTTATTGATGTGTTGTATTTTTATTTTTTTATCTTGGCTTTCTATAATTGATCGAACTACCATTCGACCAATTCTACCCATTCCATTAATTCCAACTTTAATTGTCATTATTAATTGTTAATTAAACTTTTTGATTTATTGGTTATATTTTCTTTTGTGAGACCAAAAAATTTATATATTTCTTTAAATGGTGCACTTCTGCCAAATTCATTAATTCCAAAATTTTTTCCATTTTCTCCAACATACTTTTTCCAACAATCACTTGAACCAGCTTCTATGGATATTTTATTTTTGGTTTCATTTAGTATTTTATTTTTATAAGTTTTACTTTGTTTATCAAAAAGCTCCATACAAGGTACTGAAATAACTTTAGAATAAATTTTATCTTTGGCAAGTTTTTGACTTGCTTCGATCGCAAGATTTACTTCTGAACCACTTGCCAAAATTGTTAATTTAATTTTCTTATTTGTTCTAAGCACTTCATAAGCTCCAAGTGAACATTTATTATTTGAAGAATATTTTTTTCTAATCGGATTTAAATTTTGTCTTGTTAGAGACAACACACTTGGAGTCTTTGTAGTCTTTAAAGCATGCTCCCAGCATTCAATTGTTTCAATTCTGTCTGCAGGTCTAAATACATTAAGGTTTGGAATTGATCTTAAACCAGATAATTGCTCAATTGGTTGATGTGTTGGTCCATCTTCACCTAAGCCAATTGAATCATGCGTCATTACATAAATAACTCTTTGTTGCATTAGAGCTGACAATCTTATTGATGGTTTACAGTAATCAGAAAATATTAAAAAAGTTCCACCATAAGGAATAAAATTACTATGGAGTGCGATCCCATTCATAACTCCACTCATTGCATGTTCTCTGACACCATAGTGAATATAATTTCCCTCAAAATTACCTGGTGTAATAATTTTATGTTTTTTTGTTTTTGTATTGTTAGATCCAGCCAAATCTGCAGAACCACCAATAAGATTATTATTTGAATTGGTTAATGCGCTTAAAGTTAACTCAGAACATTTTCTTGTTGCTAAGCTTTTAGGTTCTTTGATTGCAAGTTTCTTTTCTGCATTTAAAACATTTTTAAAGTTATTATTATTTTTGATTAGATTTAATTTTTCACTTTGTTTTTTAGTTAATTTGTCCCATTTTTTTTCAATTAACTGACCCTTTCTTCCTATAGCTCTCCATTGGTTCAATAACTTATTTGGAATTTCAAAAGGTTTATATTTCCATTTAAGTACTTTTCTTACTAATTTAATTTCATCTAATCCCAAAGGACTACCATGTGAAGACGACTTACCAGATTTATTTGGAGAACCATATCCAATTTTTGTTTTACAAGAAATTACTGTTGGTTTTTTTGCATTTTGAACTCTTTTTAAAGCTCTATAAATTTGATTTTGATTGTGACCATCAACTAATATGTAATCCCATCCGTAGCTTTCAAATCTTTTTTTAAAATTATCTGATACAGCAAGGCTTGTTGGGCCATCAATTGAAATATTATTATTATCGAAAAGCATCACCAAATTTTTTAATTTTAAGTGACCAGCTAAACTCATTGCTTCGTGACTAATACCTTCCATTAAGCAACCATCGCCAGCTAGAACATAAGTTTTGTGATTAATTAGATTTTTACCTAATTTTTTTTTGAGGAATTCTTCAGCTATTGCAAATCCAACTGCATTAGCTATTCCTTGTCCAAGTGGTCCAGTGGTTGTTTCAATTCCAGTTTTTGGATGATACTCTGGATGACCTGCACAAATAGAGTTTAGTTGTCTAAACTTTTTAATCGAATTTAACGAAATACTTTTATAACCAGTTAAGTACAGCAAAGAATAAAGAAGCATTGAACCATGCCCTGCTGATAAAACAAATCTATCTCTATTTAACCAATTTGGATTTCGTGGATTAAATTTTAAAAAATACCTAAAAAGTACAGTCGCAACATCTGCCATACCCATTGGCATCCCAGGGTGACCAGAATTAGCTTTTTGAACCGCGTCAATAGATAAAAATCTGATACAATTTGCTAAATCGTTATGTATTTTACTCAAAAATTATCCTGACTAGACTAAGAAGATTCTATTTAATATTATAAGTATATATATATGAATTCTATAAACGAAAAAGAAAAAAAACTTAATCTAGCTTTAGAAGAATTAAAAAATTTAGATCTAACTAATCCAGATTTGAAAAATAATATTGAAAACCTTAACTTGCAAAAAAATCAATTAGAGATTGAAAAAAATGAGCTAGAAAAAAAATATAAAGAACTATCAGATCAAAACGAAATTTTGTCAAAAAGATTAGATGAGTTTAGAAGTAAAGAAAAGGTTGAAGAAAGAAAACAAATAGAGTTTTCTGAGAAAATTGATGAATTAAATCAAGAAACAGACACTTTGTTGGAGGAGATTGATAAATGGCAAATGTAAGTATCAAATTCAATAATAAAGAGTTTTTACTATCTTGTGATGATGGACAAGAAGAACATTTAGAGGAATTGTTAATTCAAATAAACCAGAAATTTAATCATTTAAAAAACGATCTTGGTAATTTAGGAGAGAATAAACTCTTATTAATTACAGCAGTTAAAATAATGGATGAATACTACGAAACAAAAAAGAAAGTTGAACAAAAGAAACAAGAATTAAAAGATTTATCAAATAAATTTAAAGAATTAAAAACTCTAATTTATGAATATAAAGATAAAAAAGAAGAAGAAATAAAAGAGTTAAATTTAAATCATGACAAATTAAAAATCGAGATTGAAACTAATCAAAAAAAATATGAAGATTTAATTGATACTGCCGCAGAGAAAATTTCAAGTTTTATCGAAAAAGCGAAACAAGAAAATTTATCTCAATAATTTTGTGAATAAATCTAAATTAAGAAGAAAGATAACATTATTTAGAAAAAAAAATTTTAAAGAAAATTTGAAAATTAATTCTTTAAAATTAATTAAATTTCTAAGGGATAATAAGCTTAAAACAAAAATAGTTGGAGGATATTATCCATGCAATCATGAAATAGATGATTTAGAGGTTTTAAGTTTATTTAGTAAAAATAAAAAAACTACCTCTTTACCGATAATCAAGAAAAATAACCAAATGGACTTTTATGAATGGTCTAAAGATAATCCATTGAAGATAAACAAATACGGGATTATTGAACCATTGTCTCAAAAGAAAGTTTATCCAGATATATTATTAGTCCCACTATTAGCTTTTGATAAGCAATTTAATCGATTGGGTTATGGCGGTGGTTTTTATGATCGTTATATTGAAAAAATTGAAATTAAAAAAAAGGTATTTAAAGTAGGATTTGCTTTTTCTTTCCAAGAATTAAAAAAGGTACCAGTTAATAATTATGATAAGAAACTTGATTTAATAATTACTGAAAGAGGTTTAATATTTTGAGAGTTTTATTTTTAGGTGATGTTGTAGGTATTTCAGGATGTTCTAAACTTACTAGTAGCTTGCTTAGTGAAATTAAATTAAAAAAAATTGATTTTGTTATTGCTAATGGTGAAAATGCTGCAGCCCAAGGAGTAGGTTTGACACAAGAAATTTGCAAAGATTTTTATAACTGTGGTGTTAACGTAATCACAACTGGCAATCATGTTTGGGATCAAAAAGAAATCATGAAGTACATAGAAAAAGAAGAAAGATTGTTACGTCCTAAAAATCTTTTTGAGCCTGCCCCTGGTCGAGGTTTTCAAATTTTCAAAACAGATAAAAATGTAAGAGTTGGTGTACTTAACCTTATGGGTAATGTTTTCATGAAAAAGTGTGATGATGTTTTTGAAACTTCAAAAAAATTTTTAAGTGAGTATAAATTAAAAGATGACTACGATTTATTAGTGGTTGATTTTCATGGTGAAATTACTAGTGAAAAAAATGCTATAGGTCATTTTTTTGATGGTCATGCAACTTTAGTTGTTGGGACACACACACATGTACCAACGAATGATGCTAGAATACTAAACAATGGTACTGGATATCAAACTGATGCAGGCATGTGTGGTGATTACGACTCAGTAATTGGGATGGATAAAGAGAATTCATTAAACAGATTTTTAAAAAAAGACTCGGTTAAACATTTTCCTGCAGTTGGAGAAGGGACTTTGTCTGGTGTTATTGTTGATTGTGATATAAATACAGGCTTAGCTAAAAACATTAATAGTTATATATTTGGGGAAAAATTAAAAAATTTTTAATTTAGATATGGCAGGTCATTCACATTGGGCAGGTATTAAGCATAAAAAAGGAAAAGCTGATAAGCAACGTTCAAAAATTTTCTCTAAATTATCGAAAGAAATTACAGTAGCTGCAAAGTTAGGAGATAAAGATCCTGCTATGAACCCAAGATTAAGATCAGCAGTACAAGCTGCAAGATCAGCAAATATGCCAAAAGATAATATTGAAAGAGCAATAGATAAATCTTCTGCCGCGTCTGGTGCAAATTTTGAAAATTTGAGATATGAAGGTTTTGGACCAAACAAGATTGCTGTAATTGTTGAAACTTTAACTGATAATAAAAATAGAACAGCTTCCAATGTGAGAACCATCTTTCAAAAATCTGGTGGAAGTCTAGGTACACAAGGATCGGCATCTCATAATTTTAAACAACTTGGGATAATAAAGATTGATAAAAATGAAATATCAGAAGACAAGATTTTTGAATTAGCTTTAGAAGCTGGTGCAGAGGAATGTATCTCTCACCAGGAGTTTCATGAAGTTCAATGTGTTTCAAATGAAATATATAATGTAAAAAAAAATTTAGAAAATAAAATTGCGAATTTCATTTCCACAGAGATTGAATGGGTGCCTATTAACAGTGTTGATATTCAAAATGATGAAAAAGAAAGTGTGATTGAGTTTTTAGAAAATCTAGAAGATGACGATGATGTTCAGAACGTTTTTTCAAACGTAAATTTAGGTAACATTTGATGTTAATAATTGGAATTGATCCAGGAATTTCAGGATCCATATGTTTCTTAGAGGATGGAATAATCAAAGATGTTCTTGAGATGCCAACAATGACTGAAGGAAAAAAAAATAAAAAACAAGTTAATGGATCTCAAATATTTAATGAAATATCTTCACAAATAAAAACGTATGAAAAGAAAAATATTAAAGTGGTAATAGAACAAGTTTCAGCTATGCCAGGCCAAGGGGTAACCAGTATGTTTAATTTTGGTCAATCTTTTGGAATTTTAAAAGGTATTTGTAGCGCAATGCAGTTGCCAATTTATTTTGTAAGACCAGCAAAATGGAAAAAATATTTTAATTTAATTAACTCAGAAAAAGATGCCAGCAGGACAAGAGCTATTGAAATATTTCCTTATTTTTCTACAAATTTATCTAAAAAAAAAGACTCTAATAAAGCTGATGCAATTCTGATAGCCAGTTATTTTCATGAAACATACAAAAATGAATAATCTTTAAATTTATATAGCCAAATTCATGACACAATTAAGTGTGATGAGTGATTATGGAAGCAGATATAGCCGCAAATGCATTAGACTTAGGAACAAATACAGATTTTTCACTTTTTAGCTTATTTTTAAAAGCAGATATAATTGTTAAAGCAGTAATGATTAGCCTTATTCTTTGCTCTGTATATTCATGGGCAGTAATTATAGAAAAATATAGACTTTTTAAAAAAATAAATAAATCCTCAGAGGAATTTGAGGAAAAATTTTGGAACTCTAAATCTGCTGAAAATTTTTACAATAGTTTACCAAATAATTTAGATGACCCAATGTCTTTGGTGTTTCGAAATGCAATGGAAAACTTACTAAAGAAAAAATCCAAAACAAATTTGTCTGAAAGAATGACAGCCTTCCTTGAAGGTGGAATAGAAAAAGAAATGTCAAAGATTGAAAAGGGATTTACATTTTTAGCAACTGTTGGTTCAACCGCACCATTTATTGGATTGTTTGGAACAGTTTGGGGAATTATGAATTCTTTTCAGTCAATTGCAATTTCAAGAAATACTAGTCTTGCAATAGTTGCGCCTGGTATAGCCGAAGCATTGTTTGCGACTGCATTAGGATTGTTAGCAGCTATACCTGCAGTAGTTGCTTACAATAAATTTAATACAGACGCAAAAAAATACTCAGAAAAATTAGAGAATTTTTCAAAAAGATTTTTAACAATAATTTAAATGGCTTTCAGATTAAATCGCTCATCAAAAGAACCAATGAGTGAGATTAACGTTACACCTTTTGTTGATGTGATGTTGGTTCTATTAATTATATTCATGGTCACTGCACCACTATTAACAGTTGGTGTTCAAGTTGATCTACCTGAAAGTTCTGCAGATTCTTTGCCTGAGGAAACAGAACCTCTAACATTATCTATTAATGCTAAAGGAGAAATTTTTATCCAAGAATCAAAAGTAGAGTATGACAACATAATCGCTAAAGTTTTAGCTGTTTCAAAAAATAGAACTGACACAAGAATTTATGTACGAGGTGATAAAACAATAAACTATGGAAGAGTTTTAGAGATAATGGGTTTATTATCTGGATCTGGTTTTACAAAAGTTGCTTTAATCTCTGAGCCTCTTAAACAAAGGTAGTTACGGTGAAGAGTAGTAGTATAGCTATATCCTCAGCTTTACACATATCTTTAGTTGTCCTTACAGCTTTAAGTTTGCCTTTTCTATCAAAAAAACCAATAGACATTCCACCCATAGTTTCTGTTGAATTAATTCAAATAACAGAAGAAACAAATATTCCTTTCGCGCCTAAAGCAAAAAAAATTATTCAAAAAGTAAAAGAAAAAGAAAAAAAACTTGTTTCAGAACAAGCTCCACCTAAAAAAGTAAAAAAAACCAAAACAAAGACTGTTGTCTCAGAGAAAAAAAACAAAACGATAGAAAAACAAAATCCTGAAGCTGTCCCTTTGCCAGATAAAGAAGTTAAAAAATTAAAGACTAAAGAGGAAAAAAAACAAAATCCAGAAAAGGTAGATAATGAAGTAAAGCAAGTATCTGAGTTTGAAAAAAAAGATTTATTTGATCCAAACAACATTGCAGCATTAATAGATAAATCAAAAGAAGAAACAGCGGAAAAAGTGAAAACCAATAATGATGTAACCCAAGATCAAGTAAGAAACATTGAAAACTCTCAACTAACTTTAAGTGAGGAAGATGCATTAAAGGCCCAAATATTTGGTTGTTGGAGCATACCTTTAGGTTTGCCATATGACGAAAATTTACTAGTCAGAATAAAATTAAAACTTAAACCAGATGGTTCAGTCACAAAAACTGAGATATTAGATCATGCTAGAATGAATAAACCTGGACAGGGTTTTTATAAAGTCTTAGCAGAAAGTGCCTTAAGAGCAGTAAGATTATGTCAACCTTTGAGAGTTCCAGCTTCTGGTTATGAGAGATGGAAAGAATTACAATTAAATTTTGATGCAAGAGAGATGTTAGGAGGTTAGTATAAAGAATTTATGATTAAAAAATTTATAATTTTCATTTTTGTTTTTTTTCCATTAAAAGCTTTAGCGCTAATTGAAGTTGATATTACAAGGGGAAATTTAAACCCTCTTCCACTTGCAGTCTCACCATTATCAATAGATGAAACGTCTAGAAAGAATTTTGAAAAAATTCTAGACAAAGAGAACATTGGATCTGAAATATCATTAATTGTTGAAAATAATTTAAGAACTTCAGGTTTATTTAATCCTTTAGATAAAAAAGCATTTTTACAAGCTCCAGATATAGCAAATTTAAAACCAAGATTTGAGGATTGGAATTTAATTAAAGCTCAAGCTCTTATAACGGGTAAAGTAAACTACATTAATGACAAATTAAGAGTCGAGTTTAGACTTTGGGATGTGCTTGCTGCAAAAGAGATGATGGCTTTAGCATTTACAACTGTACCAACAAATTGGAGAAGAGTTGGGCACATAATATCAGATAAAGTGTATGAGAGATTAACAGGCGAAAAAGGGTATTTTGATACAAGAATAATTTATGTTGCAGAAGAAGGACCAAAAACACAAAGAATAAAAAAATTAGCTATCATGGATCAAGATGGTGCAAATAATAAATTTCTAACTTTAGGAAATGAGCTTGTCCTTACTCCACGATTTAACCCTGCAAGTCAAATGGTTACTTATTTATCTTATTTTAAAAATATGCCACGTGTTTATCTATTAGATATTGAAACGGGAACACAAGAAGTAGTTGGAGATTTTCCTGGAATGACATTTGCTCCTAGATTTTCACCTGATGGTAAAAAAATAATCATGAGTTTCGCAAAAGATGGAAAATCAGATATTTATACAATGAATTTAGAGACTCGATTAGTAGAGAGAATAACCAATCATCCTTCAATTGATACATCACCCTCTTATTCTCCAGACGGAAAATATATAACTTTTAACTCTGACAGAAGTGGTTACCAACAAATTTATGTCATGAAAAATGATGGAAGTGATGTGAAAAGAATTTCTTTTGGTAATGGTTTGTACGGAACACCAGTTTGGTCTCCTAGGGGTGATTTAATTGCATTTACAAAATTACATAAAGGAAAATTTTATATTGGAGTGATGAGAACAGATGGAACCGGTGAAAGATTGTTAACAGAAAACTATTATCAAGAGGCCCCATCTTGGTCACCCAATGGAAGAGTTTTGATATTTTATAGAGAAACAAAAACTAATTCTAAAGGCGAAGGTTTTTCTGCTAAATTATGGTCTATTGATTTAACTGGTTATAATGAAAGATTGATAACAACTGAGACAGACGCATCTGACCCATCTTGGTCGTCTTTATTAAGTAATTAATATCATTTTATCTTTAAATACGATGAAATTTCTTGATTTTTTGGGTTGAAACATCTAATTAGTTGTGAAAAAAATAGTATTTGAAAAAGCAGCAAGGAGCAAATTAATGAGATTAAACAAAATTTTCAAAAACACGTTATTAGTTATTTCAGCTGGAATAATCTTAACAGCGTGTGCAACAAAAAAAGAGGTAGCTGTAGAAGCGCCAAAAGAAGAAACTAAAAAAGAAGAAGTTACTAAAATTGAAAAAATTGCAGGTCAAATGCAAGGAGATGTTTACGTTGGAACAGATAGCGTAAAATATTTAGCAGATGGTGTTGCTGATAGAGTGTTCTTTGCAACTAACGAATCTATATTAACTACAGCTTCAAGAGAAACTTTAAGAGCTCAAGCTGCTTGGTTAAGAGAAAATTCTAACATCACTGTAGTTTTAGAGGGTCATGCAGATGAAAGAGGAACAAGAGAATATAACTTAGCACTTGGTGAAAGAAGAGCTAACGCTGCAAAAGATTATCTAATGACTTATGGTGTTTCATCAGACAGAATTACTGTAATCAGTTATGGTAAAGAAAGACCTGTTGATTCAGGATCAAATCCTTTAGCATGGTCTAAAAACAGAAGATCAGTTACTGTTAAAGCAAACTAAAGAATTTTTAAAAAAGACCCTAAAATTTAAAATTTTTAGGGTCTTTTTTTTGCCTTTTTATAATCATATAAAAATTTGATGAGATCACTTTTCAGATCAACATTATTTAATTTAATAATACTAAATTTCTTTTTTTCAGGAATTGCTTACTCAGATAACCACAATATTTATGAAATTTTAGATTTAATTAAAAAAGATTTAAAAACTCTTGAAAGAGCTGTTTACTCTGGATCAATTGAAATAGAAAGTAATACAAATAATCAATCAGTATCAAGTCTTGATAATAATTCTGAGGATGTCTTAACCAGACATTTGTTAAAGTTATCAGAGGTAGAGGAGCAGTTTAGAGAACTTACTAATAAATTTGAGGAAATTAATTTTAAGCTTGATAAACTTTCAAACAGAGTATCCAAGCTACAGTCTGATAATCAGATAAGGTTTCAAGATATAGAAAATGATTTAAGTTCTGTTAATGTAATTGATAGCAGTCAACAACTCAGTTCTGCGCCTAAAATTGAGAAGCAAATTCTTCCTGGAAGCTCGCAGCCTCAGGACTTAGGTACAATTTCTTATAAAGATATGGAAACTGCAGAGAAGAATCAACAGATTCAATCAGTTGAAACTACAGCTTCTATTGTAGAAGAAACTTTTCAAGCTGAAGATAAAATTTTACCAATAGATTTAACTCCAAAAGAACAATATGAATTTGCAACAAGTTTCTTAAAAGTTGGAGATTACAGTACAGCAGAAAGAGCTTTTAGAGAATTTGTGTTATCAAATCCTGAAGATGAATTAGCAGGTAGTGCTCAATATTGGTATGCAGAAACTTTCAGAATAAGACAACTTTATACTGATGCTGCTTCAGCTTATCTCGAAGGATATCAAAAATATCCAAAAGGAAAGAAAGCTCCAATAAATTTATTAAAACTTGGAGTTTCAATGGTTCAAATTGGTGAAAAAGATCAAGGCTGTAAGATGATTAATGGTGTAGAGTTGCAATATCCAAACGCAAATCAGTCTGTAATACAAAAAGCAAAATATGAGTCTAAAAAATTTGAATGCGTCAAGCAAGATTCATAAACAACTTCTTAATAAGCTAAGAGATAAAAGAATTTATAAAATCTATAATAAATTTGAAAATAATTTAAATTTAAATAACGATTTTACAGTTGCTGTGTCAGGTGGCCCTGATAGTCTTGCTTTAGCTTTTTTTTCAAAAATTTATTCAATTAAAAAATCTTTAAAAATTAAATACTTTCTAGTTGACCATAAATTGAGAAATAATTCATCTGTAGAAGCTTTATTTGTAAAAAATCTTTTGAAGGATTTTTCTATAGATTTAGATATTTTAAAATGGAATGGGAAAAAACCCAAAAATAATATCCAATCTCTTGCAAGAAAAAAGAGATATAATCTCTTAATTAACCAATCAAAAAAATTTAAAATTAATCATATTTTATTTGGTCATCATGAAGATGATGTTTATGAAAATTTTTTAATTAGGCTTTTAAGAGGTAGTGGTTTAAAGGGTATCGTATCTTTAGACAAAACGACTTTAATTAATAATGCAAATATCTTAAGACCTTTAATAAACGTTGAAAAAAAAGATTTAATCTACATCTCAAAAAAGGTGTTTAATAAATATGTAGAAGACCCTTCAAATGAAGATGAAATTTTTAAAAGAGTAAGAATTAGAAATTTAATTAAAAATCTTGAAAGTGAAGGTTTGGATAAAAGTAAATTTAAATTATCAATTAGTAATTTAAAAAGTGTCGACCAATCAATCCAGTTTTTTTGTGAAAAAAATTTAAAAGAAAATTCGATTATTTCTCAAAATAAAGTTGTATTAAAAGAAGAATTTTTTAACTTTCCTCAAGAAGTTTTGTTCAGGTCATTTTCAAAGATCTTACAGTTAGTTGGGAAAAAGTATTTTCCGCCCAGAGGTAAAAAAATTACCAATATTTTAGAAAATCTACAGAGTAAAATTACTTTTAAGTCTACACTTGGAAATTGTGTAATAAAAAAAATCAAGAAAACTGTAATTGTATATAAAGAGCGTTAATATCACTAAATTTATAGTTATTTTGTCACTTGTTTAATTTGCAATAATTCTTATCTTTACATCATGAATTTTAAAAATCTGGCTATGTGGGGAATAATAGTTTTTTTAACTATTGGTCTTTATAACATGTTTAAAAATCCTCAATCAAATATTAGAGGAGGAAATCAAATAATTTTTTCAGATTTTTTAACTTCAGTTGAAAATGGAGAAGTTTTAAAAGTTGAGATACAGGGAAACAACATCAAGGGTGTTTACTCAAATGGAAATTCATTTTCAACTTATGCTCCAAACGATCCAAATTTAATTGAAAAATTATCAGACAAAGGAGTAAGTATTTCAGCGGCTCCGTTAGATGAAAAAATGCCATCTTTATTTGGCGTACTACTTTCTTGGTTCCCAATGCTTTTATTAATTGCTGTTTGGATATTTTTTATGCGACAGATGCAAGGTGGAAAAGGTGGAGCAATGGGATTTGGCAAGTCAAAAGCTAAGATGATGAATGAACTTAAAGGCAAAGTAACATTTAATGATGTTGCTGGAGTAGAAGAGGCAAAAGAAGAAGTAGAAGAAATTGTAGAATTTTTAAAAGACCCTAAAAAATTTAGTAGACTTGGTGGAAAGATACCTAGAGGTGCTTTATTGGTTGGACCTCCAGGAACGGGAAAAACTTTGTTAGCAAGAGCTATTGCAGGTGAAGCAGGAGTTCCTTTCTTTACTATCTCTGGTTCAGATTTTGTTGAAATGTTTGTTGGTGTTGGAGCATCAAGAGTAAGAGATATGTTTGAACAAGGTAAAAAAAATTCTCCGTGCATAATATTCATTGATGAAATAGATGCAGTTGGAAGAAGTAGAGGTGCAGGTTTAGGTGGAGGTAATGATGAAAGAGAGCAAACTTTAAACCAATTATTAGTAGAGATGGATGGGTTTGATACTAATGAGGGAGTTATCATAATTGCAGCAACAAATAGACCTGATGTTCTTGATCCAGCACTATTAAGACCTGGAAGATTTGACAGACAAGTAGTTGTTTCAAACCCAGATATTATTGGAAGAGAAAAAATTTTAAAAGTCCATGTGAAAAAAATTAAGATGGCACCCGATGTAAATTTAAGAACTATTGCAAGAGGGACCCCCGGTTTTTCAGGGGCAGATTTAGCTAACTTAGTCAATGAAGCTGCTTTATTAGCAGCTAGAAAAAATAAAAGAATTGTAACTTTATTAGAATTTGAAGAGGCAAAAGATAAAGTATTAATGGGTGCTGAAAGAAGATCAATGGTAATGACTGAGGATGAAAAAAAACTTACCGCATATCACGAAGGTGGCCATGCTTTAGTCTCGTTTAATATGCCTAGTTATGATCCAATTCATAAAGCCACTATCATTCCAAGAGGAAGAGCTTTGGGAATGGTTATGAATTTACCAGAAAGAGATAAACATGGATATTCAATCAAATATTTAAAAGCTAGACTAGCAGTTTGTTTTGGAGGAAGAGTTGCAGAAGAATTAATTTTTGGAAAAGATAACATTTCTACAGGAGCAGGTGGAGGAAGTGGTTCAGATATTAATCAAGCTACTCAACTTGCAAGAGCGATGGTAACTAAATATGGTATGAGTGAGGAAATGGGTCCAGTTGAATATGGGGAAAATCAAGAGGAAGTTTTCTTAGGAAGATCAGTTACTCAAACACAATCAGTTTCTGAAGAAGTTGCTCAAAAAATTGATAAGGAAATTAGGAAACTAGTCGACGAAGGATATAATCAAGCAAAGAAAATTTTGACTGAGAAAATTGACGATCTACATAAAATTGCTAAAGCATTAATTACTTACGAAACCTTAACAGGTGAAGAGATTGAGAACATAATTAACAAAAACTTATATCCAAAAGATAAAATTTTAGAAAATCAAGACTCAAAAGATGATCATGACTCGGCTTTAGGAGCCATGGGTCTAAAACCAAAAATTGTTCATTAATTTATAATGCAAAGATATTACACAAGAGCGTGTAATTTCTATTATGGCAATCAATCAAAAATTTTAGTAAGTAAAAAAAAAGCCATACCATTACATCAAATTAAGGAAATATCGTTTGATCATATTGAAATAATAACTAGAAAATCAAAGAAAAAAATTTCAATTAATCAAATAAAATATTTACCAAATGATTTGAAGAAAAAAGTTAATTTAGATTTAAAAAAAATTAAAACTAAAAAAAAAAATTTTTCTAACTTAGAATTTAAAAAAGTTCCAAATATACTAGGTGTCTTAAATCTTACCCCAGATAGTTTTTCTGATGGAGGAAAATTTAATACAAAACAAAGAGGAATAAGTCATGCTTTTAAACTATATAACGATGGCGCTGATTTAATCGATGTTGGAGGAGAGTCAACAAGACCAGGTTCAAAGACAGTAAATAAAGAAGATGAATGGAAAAGAATTAATGAAATCTTAAAATCTATTGTAAAAAAAATTCCGATTTCTTTGGATACTAGAAAATCTGATATAATGAAAAATGGAATTAAATTAGGTGTAAAACTAATTAATGATGTTTCAGGCTTAAGTTTTGATACAGAAACAATAGACGTATTAAAAAAAAATAAAGTTCCTTTTGTCATTCAGCACACGCTTGGAACACCAGAAAATATGCAAAAAAATCCAAAATATAATAATGAATTACTAGATATTTATGATTTTTTTGAGGAGAAAATAAAACTTCTAAGGTCTAAAGGTATTAAACATAACAATATAATTTTAGACCCTGGAATCGGGTTTGGAAAAAAACTGAAACATAATATGAATTTAATCAGAAGTGTTTCTATTTTTCATTCATTAGGATTTCCTATACTTGTAGGAAATTCTAGAAAAAGATTTATTAGAGATATTTCCAAAAAAAATGATAGCTTTACTAGAATTGGAGGAACAATATCGTCATCATTATATTTGATGACACAAGGAGTTCAGATTTTAAGAATTCATGATGTTAATGAAGTTATGCAAGCAATTAAAGTTTTTAAAGAGATAACAAATAAATAATGGCAAAAAAATATTTTGGAACAGATGGAATAAGAGGAGCTATTAATAGTGAAAATATTAATGGAGATATGTTTTTTAAGTTTGGACTAGCTAGTGGTACATATTTTAAATCCCAAAAGAAAAAAAAACAAACAGCAATAATAGCAAAAGATACAAGATTGTCAGGATATACACTTGAACCTGCGCTTGTTTCTGGTTTGGCTTCTGCTGGCATGCATGTTTACACATTGGGTCCTTTACCAACCAATGGATTAGCTATGCTTACAAAAGAAATGAAGGCTAATATGGGTATTATGATTACAGCTTCTCATAATCCTCATTATGACAATGGATTAAAATTATTTGGTCCTGATGGAATGAAATTATCAGATAAAATAGAAAAAAAAATAGAAGCTCTTATAGATAAAAAAATATCAAATAACCTTTCCAGTCCTGAAAAGTTAGGAAGAGTTAAAAGATTAGAAACAGGCACTAAACAATATATTAAAATATTAAAAAAAAATTTCACAAAAGAGTTCAATTTAAGAGGATTAAGAATTGTTATAGATTGTGCCAATGGTGCTGGTTATAAAGCAGGGCCTGAGTTATTAAAATCATTAGGCGCTAAAGTTATAGCAATAGGTGTAAACCCAAATGGTTTAAACATTAATAAAGATTGTGGCTCAACTTTTCCAAGAAAAATTAGAACAGCTGTAAAAAAATATAAAGCTCATATTGGCATTTCTTTAGATGGAGATGCTGATAGAATTATAATGTGCGATGAAAAAGGTAACATTGTAGATGGTGATCAAATAATAGCTGCTTTAGCTGCAAGATGGAAAAATAAAAAAATGCTAAAAGGTGGTGTTGTTGGAACTTTAATGTCGAATTATGGATTGGAAAAATATTTAAAATCTAAAAGAATAAAATTTTTAAGAGCTAATGTAGGCGATAGATATGTTAAAGAAAAAATGCAAAAATATAAATTTAATTTAGGTGGTGAACAATCAGGACATATTATTTTAGGTAAATTTGCAACAACTGGAGACGGGTTGCTTGTAGCTTTAGAAGTTCTTTTTGCTCTGAGAAAAGGTAAAAAAACGAGTGAATTTTTTCAGAGTTTCAAGAAAACTCCTCAATTATTAGAAAATATAACTGTTAAAGATAAAAATATTATTAATAAACCTGAAATAAAAAAAGTTATAAAACTCGCAGAAAAATTAATTCATGGTAAGGGAAGAGTTTTAGTTAGAAAATCGGGAACAGAAGCTAAAATTAGAGTCATGGCAGAAAGTGATAATAAAATACTTTTATCCAGATGTGTAAACATGATATCCAAAAAAATAAAATAAATTGAAACCAAATTCGAAAATTTTAATTATTGCGGGTTCAGATTCATCTGGTGGGGCTGGTATACAAGCTGATATTAAAACTGTTACAGCTCTAGGTTCTTATGCGATGACAGCTATAACTGCAGTTACAATTCAAAATACTACAGGTGTGAAATCAATAGTAGGCATCAATCCAAAAGAAATTTTCAATCAAATAGTTTTTACTTCAAAAGATATTAAGCCTGATGCAATCAAAATAGGAATGTTACACTCATCTAATGTTATCAAGATGGTAATTAAAGCATTAAATTTAATTAAAGTTAAAAGTATTATTTTAGACCCTGTCATGGTTGCAAAAGGTGGTGCCAAATTAATAGATAATAAAGCAATTAAGTTATTAAAATCGGAATTAATAAAAAAAGTTTCACTAGTTACCCCTAATATTCCTGAAGCTGAAATTTTGACTGAAACAAAAATCATATCTGTTGAAGATATGATTTACGCTGCAAATAAGCTTATGGAATTTGGAGCTAAAAATGTTCTTATTAAAGGTGGACATTCAAAAAATAAAATAGTTAAGGATGTTTTTGTTAATAAAAAAGATATTAAGATTTTTAATAGTACGCGTTATAAAACAAATAATACTCATGGTACAGGTTGTACTTTATCAAGTGCAGTCACTACATTTGTATCGTGTGGAAAACCAGCAAAGAAATCTTGTGAGCTTGGAATTAAGTATGTAAATTCAGCTATTAAAACAAACCCAAATTATGGAAGAGGTCATGGTCCAATTAACCATCTCACTTCTATAAAAGTAAATAAAAAATTTAATTAATGAAAAACATAGTTGTTGTTGGATCTCAATGGGGTGATGAAGGAAAAGGTAAGATTGTTGATTGGTTATCTGAACAGGCAGATGTAGTTATTAGATTTCAAGGTGGTCATAATGCGGGCCACACTCTTGTTATTGATGGCGTTACTTATAAGCTAAGATTACTTCCATCTGGCATTGTTAGAAAAGGTAAAATATCAATAATTGGTAATGGTGTTGTTGTAGATCCTTGGGCCTTATTGGAAGAAATTGAAGAGATTAAATCTAAAGGTGTAGAAGTAGATGTAGATAACTTCATAATATCAGAATCTGCAAATCTGATTTTGCCATTCCATAGAGAAATGGATGAAATTAGAGAAGATACTGCAGGAAAAAGTAAAATAGGAACTACCAGAAGAGGAATTGGTCCTGCTTATGAGGATAAAGTAGGAAGAAGATCAATAAGGGTTATGGATTTAAGATCAGAAAAAAATTTAGATCAAAGATTAGATTCTGTATTGATACATCATAATGCAATCAGAAAAGGACTTGGAAAAAAAATTTTTGAAAAAGATCAACTTAAATCTGATTTACTCAAAATTGCTACTAAAATATTAAAATTTTCACAGCCTGTATGGCTTAAAATTGATCAATTTAAAAAGCAAAAAAAGAAAATTTTATTTGAAGGTGCCCAAGGCATTTTACTTGATGTAGATCATGGAACTTATCCTTTTGTAACTTCATCTAATACAGTTGCTTCGAGCGCAGCTACTGGAACAGGCTGTGGTCCTAATTCAATAAACTATGTTTTAGGAATTACAAAAGCTTATACAACAAGAGTAGGGGAAGGGCCTTTTCCAACAGAACTAACTGATGAAGTAGGTGAACTTTTGGGCACACGTGGAAAAGAATTTGGAACTGTTACAAGTAGAAAAAGGAGATGTGGGTGGTTTGATGGTGTTCTAGTAAGACAAACAATTAAAGTTTCAGGTATAGATGGTATAGCTTTAACAAAATTGGACGTTCTTGATGAATTAGATGAAATTAAAATGTGCATTGCTTATGAACTAGATGGAGAAAAATTAGATTATTTGCCTGCTGCTGTAGAGGATCAAATTAAAATAAAACCAATTTACAAATCTTTTCCAGGCTGGAAAGTATCTACTAGTGGAATTAAAAATATGGACTCATTACCTGATAATGCAAAAAAATATATTTTTGCAGTAGAAGATTTTATAGGTGCAAAAATATCAAGCGTCTCTACTAGTCCTGAAAGAGATGATACTATTTTAATTGAAAATCCTTTTGAAGCTTAATTTGCAGGTAATAAATTTTTAGATTTAGCAAGAAGTAGCATTTGTTTTTGAAGTTTTTCAAATGCTTTATTTTCTATTTGTCTAACTCTTTCTCTACTAATTTTATATTTTTTACTTAAATCTTCCAGGGTTGTTGGATCATCATTAAGTCTTCTTGAATACAATATCTCTCTTTCTCTATCATTAAGCACTGTAATAGAATCTTTTAATAAGTCTTTTCTTTGCTCCATTTCCTCATGTTGAGCAAATTTTAAATCATGATCAAGCTCTTTATCTACTAACCAGTCTTGCCATTCATCACCATCCTCTCCAACTTGAGCATTCAATGAAAACTCTTTTCCAGAAAGTCTTCTGTTCATTGAAACAACTTCTTCTTTACTCACATCAAGTTTGTTAGCAATATGGTTTACGTGTTCATCCCTTAAATCACCTTCAGTTTCAGGGGATATTTGGTTTTTAATTTTTTTTAAATTAAAAAATAATTTTTTTTGAGCAGTTGTTGTTCCAATTTTTACAAGACTCCAAGATCTTAAAATATATTCTTGGATGGATGCTTTAATCCACCACATAGCATAAGTTGCTAATCTAAAACCTTTTTCCGGTTCAAATTTTTTAACAGCCTGCATCAAACCAACATTTCCTTCTGAAATCATTTCATTAATTGGCAGACCATAGCCTTTGTATCCCATAGCAATTTTTGCAACTAATCTTAAGTGACTAGTTACTAATTTTTCAGCAGCTTTAATATTTCCAGTTGTTTTCCAATTTTTGGCTAACATATATTCTTCTTCTGCGGCCAACATTGGGAATTTTTTAATCTGTTCTAAATATGCAGAAAGACCACCCTCATTGGATAGTGTAGGAAGATTGTTGCTCATAGTTGTGTTCATAGCAGAGTTTATTTAGTTAATTATACTTAATTTTCAATAATTTATTCTTCAGTGTTTCTAAGCATTTTTAAAATATTATTTAGTTCTTGAGGCAAAATTGAGGTAAAAATCAGCTCTTTCTGAGTTTTAGGATGAACAAAGCCTAAAGTCTTTGCGTGTAGAAATTGTCTGTCTAAATTTGTAATTGAATTTTGAATGTCAAAATCAACGTTTTTCAATTTTTTATATTTTTTTTTATATTTGTCATCACCAACTAAACTATTTCCTTTATAGTTCATGTGCACTCTGATTTGATGAGTTCTACCAGTTTCTAATTTGCATTCGACTAAACTTAATGTAGGTATTTTTTTATTTTCGAAAATTTCAATTGTTTTATAGTTTGTTACAGCTTTCTTGCCCTTTGAATTGCTCACTTCCATAAGTTGTCTATTTTTTGAACTACGAGTAATAAATGTTTCTATCCTACCAAAAGATGGTCTTAGCTTTCCCCATATTAAAAGTTGGTATTCTCTAATAATTGTGTGCTTACTGAATTGTTTTGATAAATCTTCATGGGTCTCATTATTTTTTGCCACAACAACTAAACCTGAAGTATTTTTATCAATTCTATGGACAATTCCAGGTCTTAATTCATCCCCAATAGTTGATAAAGATTCTTTATTGTAATGCATCAATGCATTTACAATTGTTTTGTCATAATTGCCTGCTCCAGGATGCATTATAATTCCTGAAGGTTTATCGATGACTAATAAATCAGAATCTTCATAAACAATATTTAATTTAAAATCATAAGGCTTTAGAGATGCAATCTCTGGTTCTGGAATCGTAAGATTTACAACATCACCAATCGAAACTTTTTTAGATGGACTTTTAATTATTTCATTATTTAGTTTTAATTTCTCTTTTAAAATTAAATTTTTAACTCTGGTTCTACTAATAATTTCGTCTCTTTTGTTAATTAATACATCTACTCTTAAATTCTTTTCTTCTTCTTCAACTATAAAATTAATGCTTTTTTCCATAAAATATAATATTAATACTAAATGCGCTTGTAGCTCAACTGGATAGAGCGCCAGATTTCGGCTCTGGAGGTTCAGGGTTCGACTCCTTGCAGGCGCACCATTTACTCTCCAATATTAATTAATGTCCCTTTTTCTCTAGCTTTATCAAACGAAAAATAAAAAGTTGCTATAGCAACTGTGAAATAAAATGCATTTAATGAAAGTGCGATACGAATATTTTCATAGCTAACAATTCCATTGACCAAGATATTTCTGGTTTCTTCAAATATATAAACTAATGGCAATGCGAAAGCTATTGATTGAAATATTTCAGGTAAAATTTCAACTGGATAATAGATACAGCCAAAAGGTGCCAATAAAAACATTGTAGACCATGCAATATTCTCAAAAGATGGCCCAAATCTTAGCAACCCAGCAGATACAAAAAGCCCCAAAGTAATTCCAAAAATGTACAAACTTAAAAAAAGAAAAGCTAATGGTAATCCCAAGTTTAATATAGATATGCCAAATAATGGTGAGGTTAAAAGTATCGCTGGAATTAATCCGATTAAAGCTCTTATTAAAGCGGTGATTACAAGTGCAGTAATTATTTCACTAATTTTCATTGGAGCAATAAATAAATTAGTAAAATTCCTACTCCAAATTTCTTCTAAAAATAACATATTAAAACCAATGCTTGTTCTAAAAAGAAAATCATAAAGAATTGCACAAGACAATATAACTCCAACAGCTCCACTATAATATGAACTGTGTGCTGCAAAAAAATTGGAAATGAAACCCCAAAGAGTTATCTGGATGGAGGGCCAATATATTAAATCAAGTATTCTTGGGAACGATCTAGTAATTAAATAAAAATGCCTTAAAAATAATCCATATATTCTTGTAATATTCATTTATCTTTCCTAACAATTTCTAAAAAAACTTCTTCCAGGTTTTTTTGTCCATATTTTTTTATTAAATCTTCTGGAGTACCACTGTCTACGATAGCACCATCTTTCATCATCATAACAGAATTACACAATCTTTTTACTTCATCCATATTATGAGAAGCCAGCAAAACAGATATTTTTTTTTCTTCTTTATACTTTTCTAAAAAGGTTCTAATAAAATCTGCTGTTTCGGGGTCTAGAGCAGCAGTTGGCTCATCTAACAAGAGCACAGTAGGATCATTAATTAATGCTTTCGCAAGACTGACCCTATTTTTTTGTCCTGATGACAGCTCTCCTGTAATTTTATCTAAAAGATCTGCCAATCTTAATTTTTCTGAGAGAAAATTAATTCTCTCATTCAAATTTTGAATATTATATAGTTTCCCATACACAATTAAATTTTGGTTTACAGTTAATTTTTTAGGCAATTCAATATAGGGAGAAATAAAATTCATTTTGTGTAGAATTGAAATCTTATTATTTTCAATATTTTTACCGTTAATTAAGACTTGGCCACTTGTAGGTTTTAATAATCCCAGTATCATTCCGATTGTTGTTGTTTTTCCGCATCCATTTGGACCTAACAATCCTACTATTTCATTTTCATTAATTTTAAAATTTATATTATTAACTGCATTTTTACTCTTATATGATTTTGATAGATTTATGACTTCTATTGAGTTTTTCATTTGAAGTTTGATGCTCTCTTGAGTCTGTCATTTATTGTTTTTCCAATTCCTTCATTTGGTATTTTTTCTACAGCTATTGATTTATATTTATCTTCTTTTATTTTCCTCAAAACACTATACAGGTTTCTGGCAGCTTCATTTAAGTTACTTGTTTTGCTTAAATAATAAATATCTTTAGATATATTTTCTCTTTTTTTTAAGAGTACAAAAGCTTCATTTTTTTTGTTTTTTTTTGCATTCATTCTTAAAGGTAATCCTGGAGAATAGTGTAAAGGAAAAAGACCAGGAGAAATTTTATCTTTTGAATTTATATTAATTATTATTTTTTGATTCAAAGTTTTTTTAATCTTTGAAACACTCAATCCTCCATATCTTAGTAATCTAGGTTTATTTGTTATATTTAATATTGTAGACTCGACACCAATTTTACAAAAACCACCATTCAAAATAAATTTTATTTTGTTGCCGAATTCATCTTTGACGTCTGCTGCTTTTACAGCACTTAACCTTGAAGAAATATTAGCACTTGGTGCTGCAACTGGATATTTTAAATTTTTGAGTAATTTTCTAAATAGAGGATGTTTTGGAAATCGTATAGCAACTGTTTTTTTATTATTAGTTACAAACTTTGATATTTTAGAATTTTTTTTGAGCTTCAATATATATGTTATTGGTCCTGGAGAAAATTTTTTATAAAGTTTAATAAAATTATCATTTATTTCACAGTCTTCTGAAATTTTTTTTAAATTATAGTAGTGAACAATTAGTGGATTGTTAGCAGGTCTTCTTTTTAGTTTAAAAATTTTTTTAACAGCAGTGTCCGAGTATGCGTTACCTGCGAGTCCGTAAACAGTTTCTGTTGGAACAGCTACACAATGACTTTTATCTAAGTAATTTTTTGCTTTTTTGATGTTTGATTGAATATTTTTCATGTAATAGTAATGATTAATATATGAAAGATAAAAATTTACCACTTGATTATGATAATAGAACGCTTGAAGAGTTAACAGATGAAGCAAATCAAATGATAAAGTCTTTAGAAGAAAAAGATGACCTAGACAATTCTGTAGAAAGCTATCAAGAGTTACTAAAATTAAATAATTTAATTGAAAAAAAATTTCAAAAAAATTTGAGATCCATTAGTGAAAATACAAATAAAAAAATTAAGGATATCATTAAGAGAAAGTGAAAAATCAACTTAATAAAATTGCAAAAGATACCAATTTATTCTTGAAAAAATATATTCAGGAACAAGAAAATTCCAAATTAGTTTATGCAATGAAGTATGGATTATTCCCTGGGGGAAAAAAAATTAGATCTAAAATATTAATTGATATTGGATCGTTATTCTCAATTAACTATCACACATTAATTGCTATAGGTGCTGCTGTAGAATGTATTCATGCTTATTCTCTTATTCATGATGATTTACCATGCATGGATAACGATAATATGAGAAGAGGTAAACCATCAGCTCATATTAAATTTGGTGAGTCGACAGCTGTCCTTGCTGGAAATTCATTATTAACAATGGCTTTTGAAATTTTAACTAGTTCTAAGATAAAGTTGAGTGACAAAATTAAAGTTAAATTAGTAGATAAACTTTCTATGTGTTCAGGACATTTGGGTATAGCGGGTGGTCAATATTTAGATTTAGATTATGAAAAAAAGAAAGTTTCAAAAAAACAAATTATAGAAATGGAAATTAAAAAAACAGGAAAACTTTTTAGTTTTTGTTGTGCAGTACCAGCAATCATTAAGGAGAAAAGTCTAAAGGAAATAAAATTTTTTGAGAGTCTTGGTTCTGATATTGGTCTTCTTTTTCAAATAGCAGATGATTTAATAGATTTTAAAGGTAATTCTAAAATTGCTGGGAAGAGAACAAAAAAAGATCAAAAAAAAGGCAAAGCTACGCTTATAAGTTTGCTAGGTTATGATGCTTCAATAAAATATTGTGGTAAGATTATTTCAGATATTAATAGAAATTTAAAAATTTATGGTTCAAAATCAGAAAATTTAAACGATACATTAGAATTTATATTGAATAGAAATAAATGAAAAATAATTACAAGTTTTTAGATAATATTAACTTTCCATCTGATTTAAGAAAAGTTTCTGAAAATGATTTACAACAAGTAGCTGATGAAGTTAGAGAAGAGATGATCAGTGCAGTATCTAAAACTGGTGGACATTTAGGTGCAGGTCTAGGGGTTGTTGAGCTGACTGTAGCTCTGCACTATGTTTTTGACACACCTAATGATAGATTAATTTGGGATGTAGGACACCAAGCATATCCACATAAAATTTTAACAGGAAGAAAACAAAAAATTACAACCTTAAGACAAGGCAACGGTTTATCAGGTTTTACTAAAAGATCTGAAAGTGAATATGACCCATTTGGTGCAGCTCATAGTTCCACATCTATATCATCTGCGCTTGGCATGGCTGAAGCAAATAAATTAGAAAATAAATCTTCAAATGTAATAGCTGTTATTGGAGATGGCGCTATTAGTGCTGGTATGGCATACGAAGCTATGAATAATGCTGGCGCATCAAAAACTAAAATGATCGTTATATTAAATGATAATGACATGTCTATAGCAAAACCAGTAGGTGCAATGAGAACATATTTAGCAAAGTTATTTACTGGAAAAATCTATTTTAGCTTAAGAGAAACTTTAAAATTAGTCACCTCAGCTTTTTCAAAAAGATTTAGTGCTAAAGCTGGTAAGGCAGAAGATTTTTTTCGTTCTGCTGTCACCGGTGGAACACTATTTAGCTCACTTGGTTTTTATTATGCAGGACCAATAGATGGACATGATCTTTCCTCACTTGTCCCTATTTTAAGAAATGCTAGAGACTCAAAGCATGAGGGTCCAATTATGATACATATTAAAACTCAAAAAGGAAAAGGATATTCTTATGCTGAAAAAGCTAGCGATCACTATCATGGAGTATCAAAATTTAATGTTGAAACTGGAGAGCAACAAAAAAGTGGTTCTAATTTACCTGCATATACAAAAGTTTTTGCAAATACACTTGTTAAGCATGCAAAAAAAGACAGTAAGATTGTTGGAATAACTGCAGCAATGCCAGGTGGAACTGGTATGGATATCTTTGGCAAGGAATTTCCAAAAAGAATGTTTGACGTTGGTATAGCTGAACAGCATGCAGTTACTTTTGCTGCAGGTCTTGCAACAGAAGGGTATAAACCCTATGCCGCTATCTATTCTACCTTTCTTCAAAGAGCTTACGATCAAGTAGTGCATGATGTAGCAATACAAAGTCTACCTGTAAGATTTGCAATTGATAGAGCTGGATTAGTTGGCGCAGATGGATCAACGCATGCAGGGTCTTTTGATATTACTTATTTGTCAACTTTACCAAATTTTATCGTGATGGCAGCTAGTGATGAAGCTGAGTTAGTAAAAATGATTAATACTTCGGTTGATATTAATGACAAACCCTGTGCAATAAGATATCCAAGAGGAACAGGTATTGGAGTTGAACTTCCTTCAATAGAGGAAAAAATAGAGATAGGTAAAGGAAAAATTATTCAGCAAGGAACTCAAGTTTGTTTGTTGAGCTTAGGAACTAGACTTGAAGAATGTAAAGTAGCTGCAGAAGAATTGAAAGCAAAGGGTATTTCAACAACAATTATAGATGCCAGATTTGCAAAACCTTTAGATGAAGATTTAATTTTAAAATCTGCAAGAGAACATGAATTAATGATTACAATTGAGGAAGGTTCTATAGGAGGATTTGGTTCCCATGTTAAAAATTTATTAGCTGAAAAAGGGATATTTGATAAAGGGTTAAAATTTAGATCCATGACTCTTCCAGATGAATTCATAGAGCAAGATAATCCAAAAAATATGTATGATATTGCTGGACTTAATAGTCCGCAAATTACAAAAAAAGTTTTAGAAGTTTTATTTAATAAGGATTCAATTAGAGTAGTAAAAAACTAATTATTTATCCGCACTGAGCCTGATTCATTAGGTAGTGGTCTAATAAAACACAATTCATCATAGCTTCTCCAACTGGAACAGCTCTTATTCCTACGCAAGGGTCATGTCTCCCTTTAACTGATATTGTGGTATTTTTTCCAAATTTATTAATAGTTTTTCTTGTAGTTAAAATTGAAGATGTAGGTTTAACTGCAAATGATGCTATTATTTCTTGCCCAGAAGAAATTCCGCCTAAGATCCCGCCTGCATTATTAGAGTTAAATTTTAATTTATTATTTTTTAATGATATTTCGTCAGAGTTTTGCTCGCCACTTAGTTGTGCAGAATTCATTCCAGCACCAACATTTACTCCTTTAACTGCGTTAATGCTCATAAACGCTGATGCAATATCAGAATCTAATTTTGAATAAATAGGCGCACCAAGACCTGCAGGAATACCTCTTGCTCTAACCTCTATTACAGCGCCACATGATGACCCTGATTTTCTTACACCAAGTAAATATTTTTCCCATAACTTAATCATAGACTTATCTGGACAAAAGAATGGATTTTTTGAAATAATTTTATCATTCCACTGTGACGTATCACATCCTAAGATTCCTAATTGAGTTACAGCACCTATAACTTTAAATTTTTTTCCTAATTTTTTTTGAAGTACTAGTTTAGCTATAGCACCAGCCGCAACTCTTGAAGCTGTCTCTCTAGCTGAAGATCTTCCTCCACCTCTGTAATCTCTAATTCCGTATTTTTTGAAATAGGTAAAGTCCGCATGCCCTGGTCTGAATTTATCTTTTATATTTCCATAATCTTTAGATCTCATGTCTTTATTATAAATAATTAAAGAAATTGGTGTGCCAGTAGTTTTTCCTTCAAATACACCTGAAAGTATTTGGACTTTATCGTCTTCTTTTCTTTGTGTGGTAAATTTTGATTGTCCAGGTTTTCTTTTATCTAATTCTAATTGAATATCTTTTTCATCTAGATTTATGTTTGGAGGACAACCGTCAACTATACAACCAATAGCAGGACCGTGAGATTCACCCCAAGTTGTGAAACGAAATAGCTTTCCAAAAGTGTTAAATGACATTATTTATATTATATAGATTATTTTGTTTAAATTATGAATGAAAAAAACAGACTTGGTATTAACAGCTGCTTTTTAAATTTAGATGACCCAATTAAGTTATTTGAAATATGGATGGAAAAAGCCAAACAGACTGAACCAAATGATCCAAATGCAGTTGCGCTAGCAACTTCAAGTAAAAATAATGTTCCATCAGTCAGAATGGTGCTCCTTAAGGATTTTAATAAAGATGGATTTGTTTTCTACACTAATTTAAATAGTCGAAAAGGTAATGAACTAAAGGAAAATCCTAACGCTTCAATGTGTTTTCATTGGAAAAGTCTTTTAAGACAAGTCAGAATTACTGGGACTTTATCATTAGTTTCTGATGATGTTGCAGATGAATATTATTCTTCCAGAGCATATGAAAGTAGAATTGGTGCATGGGCATCAAATCAGAGCCAAGAATTAAAAAATAGAGATGAATTGATAAATTCAATTAAGGTATATAAAAATAAATATTCTGATGAAACAAAAGTTCCTAGACCAAAACACTGGTCTGGGTGGAATTTAAATCCACAAAGTATAGAGTTTTGGCTAGATGGAGAAAATAGAATTCATGAAAGATTACTCTATACAAAAAGCCAGAATGGATTATGGAATAAAGCTTTATTAAGTCCTTAAAAATTTCTCGCTAAACTGAAAGATGTAAGTTTTTTAAGAATTTCTTTTTCTTTAGTATCCCTGAACACACTTAAAGAATTTGATGCTAAATTAATATAGTGCTGAGCTTTTTGGTAGCACTCATTTATAATCTTATATTTATTAATCAAAGATATAATATTATTAAAATCTTCTTTTGTTCTTTCTTTTCTATTAAATACTTCTTTTAGCTTATTTTTTTCATTGTTTTCTAATTTTTGGTAAAGCAAGATTATTGGTAAAGTCACTTTTCCTTCAAAAAAATCTTTTCCTATTTTTTTTCCAAACAACTTTAATTCAGAATTATAATCTAATGTGTCATCTGCAATTTGAAAAGTTAACCCTAAATTCCTTCCATAAAATTCTAGCGCATCCTTTTCTTTATTTTCTACTTCAGCTAAAATTGCACCTACTTTTGTTGAAGCAGCAAATAGTTCTGCAGTTTTGGCAGAAATAATTTTTAGATATGTTTCTTCAAGCATATCAACTTCATTTTTATGTTGTAGTTGTAATACTTCTCCCTGGGCAATTTTAGATGAAGTTGATGATAATAATTTTAATACCTCTAAGTTTCCATCTTCAACCATCATCTCAAAACATCTACTTAAGAGATAATCTCCAATCAAAACCGAGGAATGATTGCTCCAAATTTTATTTAAAGTTTCTTTACCTCTTCTAATCTCACCTTCATCGATAACATCATCATGCATCAAAGTTGCACTGTGAATAAGTTCTACACAAGCTGCTAAATTTACGTCTCTTGAACCTTTTGAGTAACCACATAACTTAGCGCTTCCTAATGTTAATAAAGCCCTTAGTCTTTTGCCACCAGTCTCTATATGATAATTAGTCATTTTTTGAACTAATTGAACATCACTAGTTAATTTGGATTTTATTCTTTCTTCAGTCAAAGCTAGTTTTTCTTCAACAGAATCCTTCAATTGGAAATATGAATTATTTATCTGGTTTTTAAGCTGTACTACAGTTCCCATATTAATTTTAAATTAATATAAATAAGCTATATTTATTACTTATCATTTGACGCACCTATTTCTTCAATTATAAGTAGTCTTTATAATCAACTAAATATTCTGTAAGAGATAAATATGTTCTCCTTTTTAAAAAAGAAAAAAATTGTTTCACATATTAAATTAAATGGCGTCATTGGTAATGCTGGTAAATTTAAGCAAGGTATTGATTTTGCAGGACAGGAAGAAATTATTAAAAAAGCTTTTTCACTAAAAAAAGCTGCTGCAGTAGCAATATCAATCAATTCTCCAGGAGGTTCACCTGTACAGTCACATTTAATTTATAGTTTTATTCGTCAGCAAGCTAAAAAAAGTAATAAGAAAGTTATTTTTTTTGCAGAAGATGTTGCTGCATCTGGGGGATATCTTATCTCATGTGCTGGAGATGAAATTTATGCAAATTCAAGTTCAATTATTGGGTCTATAGGGGTTATATATTCATCATTTGGTTTTACTGAACTAATTAAGAAAATAGGTGTTGAGAGAAGGGTTCATACAGCTGGAAAGAACAAGAGCACGCTAGATCCTTTTATGGAAGAAAAGGAAGAAGATATTCAAAGACTTAAAAATATTCAATTAGATTTACACCAAGATTTTATAAATGTTGTTGAAAAAAGTCGTGGAGCAAAATTAAATAAAACAGAAGTAGAATTATTTTCTGGTGAATTTTGGTCAGGTTCAAGAGCTAAGAAATTAGGATTAATAGATGGCATAGGAGATGCACATGAAATCTTAAAAGAAAAGTATGGTGAAGATGTTGTAATTAAAAAATTTGAAAAAACAAAAGGGTGGTTAAGTCAAAAACTTTCATCTTCAAATCATATTGACCAATTTGCAAATATTTTAGATGAAAGATCAATCTGGCAAAGATATGGTTTCTAAATCAAAAGAGAAAATTCTTACATTTCAAGATACAATTTTAAATCTTCAAAAGTTTTGGAGTAAAAAAGGATGTGTAGTTCTCCAACCTTATGACATGGAAGTAGGAGCAGGCACATTTCATCCAGCAACGACATTGAGGTCATTAGGGGCTAAACCTTGGAAGACAGCATATGTGCAGCCATCAAGAAGACCCACAGATGGAAGGTATGGAGATAATCCAAATAGACTTCAGCATTATTATCAATTTCAAGTTCTTATAAAACCTTCGCCTGAAAATATTAAAAAACTTTACCTCAATAGTTTATCATCTATAGGAATTGATCATTCGGATCATGACATTAGATTTGTAGAAGACGACTGGGAAAGTCCAACATTGGGTGCTGCTGGTCTTGGTTGGGAAGTATGGTGTGATGGTATGGAAATTACTCAATTTACTTATTTTCAACAGATGGCAGGATTTGAGTGCAAACCTGTTTCTGTAGAAATTACATATGGATTAGAAAGAATATGCATGTTTATTCAGCAGCAAAAAAATGTCTACGATCTGTTATGGAATGATGATGGTGTAAAATATAAAGAAGTATTTCATCAAGCTGAAAGAGAATTTTCGGCATATAATTTTGAACATGCAAATGTAGAGTCACTTTTTAAAATGTTTGATATGCACGAGTTGGAAGCAAAGTCGCTAGTTGAAAAAAAAATTTCACTACCAGCTTATGATCAATGTTTAAAAGCAAGTCATGTATTTAATATATTAGATGCACGTGGAGCAATTAGCGTTGCTCAAAGAGCAGGATATATTGCAAGAATAAGAGATATTACAAAATCAGCTGCTAGTATTTGGTTAGATAGTCAAAAATAATGTCTGAATTTTTCTTAGAATTGTTTAGCGAGGAAATACCTTCAAATTTACAAAAAAATTTAAGAGAAAATTTACTAAAAAGTTTTAATGAATTTTTTTTAGAAAAATCTATTAAATTTAAAAAAAGTTCGTCTTACTCAACACCCAATAGGTTGTTAATTTTGTTTGAGGGGGTTGAAAAGAAAATAGTTTTAAAATCTGAGGAAATAAAAGGTCCGAGTACAAAGTCTCCGGATGCTGCGCTGGAGGGATTTGCGAGATCAAATGCTGTTTCAAAAAAAGAATTGTTTATAAAAAAAACAGATAAAGGTGAGTTCTATTTTTACAAAACTAGATCAAAAAAATTAGATACTCATACTTTATTAGAAGGAGCCATACCTCAAATACTGAATAAAATTCAATGGAAAAAATCAATGAAATGGTCAAATTATGAACTATTATGGGGTAGGCCGTTAAAATCTATCTTATCCATTTTTGATAAAAAAAAACTAAATTTTAAATTTCATCATTTCATTTCATCTAACTCGACATTTATAGATAAAGAATTTGAAGAAAAGAAAAAACTATTTTCAGACTTTAAAACATATAAAAATTTTTTTAAAAAAATGGATATACTTATTGATCACGCTGAGAGAAAAGATTTAATAGAAAAAAAATTCGAAATTATATTAAAAAAAAGAAATATAAATATTCAGAGCAATCCCAAGCTTCTTCAGGAAGTAGTCGATTTAACTGACCAACCTAACGTAATTGTTTGTGAATTTGATAAAAAATTTTTAAATATACCTAAAGAGATTTTAATACTAACCATGCAGCATCATCAAAAGTATTTTCCTACTTTTGATAAAAAAGGAAACATTACAAATCAATTTTTGGTAGTAGCAAACAATAAAGATAAAAAAGGATTAATTAAATTAGGAAATGAAAGAGTAGTTGAGGCAAGATTAAGTGATGCAGAATTTTTCTGGCAGAAAGATAAAGCTCAAAATATGGTCAAAAAAATTTCAGATTTAAAATTAATGAATTATTTCAAAGGTCTTGGAAATTATTTTGACAAAGCTCAAAGAATGAGAAAGCTTGGTGCTATTATTTCTGATGAGTTATTAATTAGTAAAGAAAAGGTAGAATTATCAGCATCGATAAGCAAAGTAGATTTATTATCTGAATTGGTTGGTGAATTTCCAGAACTTCAAGGGATTATGGGAGGTTATTTTGCAAATGTGCAAGGTTTTGATAAAGAAATATCACTTGCTGTTAGTGAGCAATATTTGCCAGTTGGATCTGGAACAAAAATTCCAAAAAAACCTTATAGCATTGCTTTATCTTTAGCCGACAAGATTGATACTTTAGTTGGATTTTTTGGTGTAAACCAAAAACCAACAAGTTCTAAGGATCCTTTTGCCTTAAGAAGATTGGCATTAGGGATTGTTAGAATTGTGATTGAAAATAAAAAAGACTTTAAAATTAGAGATTTAATAAATTATTCCTCAAGTCTGTATCAGGATCAAGGATTTAAATTTGAGAATAAATCTTTACAAAAAGAATTAGCAGATTTTTTATTAGAGAGATTGAAATATTATATGAAGGAGGAAAATATCCGAAACGATATAATACAAGCTTCAATAAGTTCTTTTAACTTAGATCAATCTGTAATTATTTTTAATAAAGCAAAAAATTTAAACAAAATAATAAATCAACAAAATGGAATAGATATTATTTCAAGCTATAAAAGAGCATCAAATATTCTAGAAAGTGAGATAAAAAAGGATAAAATCGAATTATCTAATACAACTGACCCTGGTATTTTTAAAACTGAGCTTGAAAAAAATTTATTTAAAAAAATTAATGAATTGAGGAAATATTTTTCAAGTATTAATAATGATGAAAATTTTGTTCAAACTCTGGACAATTTAGCAAGTATTAAAAGAGAAGTATTTGATTTTTTTGATAATGTAATCGTGAATGAGAATGATCTGGTAATTAAGAAAAATAGGCTAGAACTAATTCAGATCTTGTGTAAAACATTCGACAATTATGTTAATTTTTCTTTGATCGAGTCTAACCAATGACAAAACTCATATTAAACTTCAATTCAAAACGATCTAAAAGTATTAAAAATCCTAAAAATTTTTTAGGTGGAAAAGGTGCTAACCTTTCTGAAATGGGAAGAATGGGTTTGCCAGTTCCTCCTGGTTTTACAATATCCACTAAAGTTTGTGAGATTTTTTATAAAGATAAGAAAAAATTGAATAACAATTTAATTTCTCAAATTAAAAAAGAATTAAAAAATATAGAAAAAGAGGTTTCTAAAAAATTTGGAGACTTAAAAAATCCTTTGTTATTATCTGTTAGATCAGGCGCCAGAGTATCTATGCCAGGAATGATGGATACAATTCTTAATTTAGGTTTGAATGATAAAACAGTAAATGCATTAGCTTTGAAAACTTCTAATGGGCGATTTGCCAAAGACAGTTACAGACGATTTATTCAAATGTATGGAAACGTTGTGATGGGTGTAGAGAGCTATCATTTTGAAGAGTTAATCGAAAATTATAAATTAACAAAAGGTGTTTTGTTAGACACGGACTTAGATGAAAATGATTGGGATGGTTTAATTGAAGATTTTAAAAGAACAGTAAAAGAAAAAACAAAAAAAGAATTTCCTCAAGATGTATTTCAACAACTATTTGGAGCAATTAGTGCTGTATTTTTATCATGGGAAAGTAATAGAGCAAAAGTCTACAGAAAATTAAATCAAATACCAGCAGAATGGGGAACAGCAGTCAACGTTCAATCAATGGTTTTTGGTAATATGGGTGATGATTGTGCTACCGGAGTTGTATTTACAAGAAATCCATCAGATGGATCAAATGAAATCTATGGTGAGTACTTAATTAATGCACAAGGTGAGGACGTTGTTGCTGGTACAAGAACACCTCAATATATAACTAAGAAGGCAAGAAAAAATGCTAAAGTTGAAGAACCTTCAATGGAGGAGTCTTTGCCAAAAGTTTTTAAAGAATTAAAAAAAATTTTAAAAAAATTGGAAAAACATTACAAAGATATGCAAGATGTAGAATTTACAGTTGAGAATAATAAACTGTGGATGCTTCAAACTAGATCAGGAAAACGAACTGCAAAATCTGCAGTAAAGATTGCAGTTGATATGGTTAAGGAAAAATTAATATCAAAAAAAGAAGCAGTATTAAGAATTGATCCAAATTCTTTAGATACACTTTTGCACCCTACACTTGATGAAAAGACTACAATCAATGTAATAGCAAATGGTTTACCTGCTTCACCGGGTGCAGCGAGTGGGAAAGTGGTATTTACTTCAGAGGAAGCAGAAAGATTAACTTCGATGATGCAAGATACTATCTTAGTAAGAGTAGAAACCTCACCTGAAGATATACAAGGAATGCATGCTGCAAAAGGAATTTTGACGGCTAGAGGAGGAATGACGAGTCATGCCGCAGTAGTTGCAAGGGGCATGGGAAGACCATGCGTATCTGGTTCAAGTGAAATTGATATAAATTATGAAATGAAGTCATTTAAAACATCTTCAATGGAAATTAAAGAAGGGGATGTAATTACTATAGATGGATCAACTGGTAGAATTATATCAGGAAGTGTGGCAACAGTTAAACCAGAGATATCTGGAGATTTTTCCAAGATAATGACTTGGGCAGATAGTTTTCGAAAATTAAATATTAGAACAAATTCTGAAACACCTAAGGATACTAAAACAGCAAAAGATTTTGGAGCTGAAGGAATTGGTCTTTGCAGAACAGAACATATGTTTTTTGATGAAGAGAGAATTTTATCAGTAAGGGAAATGATTTTATCAAAGACTAAAGAAGATAGATCAATTGCATTAAAAAAACTTTTACCTCATCAAAAAAAGGATTTTATAGAAATATTTAAAATTATGAGTGGATTGCCAGTTACAGTAAGATTGTTAGATCCACCTCTTCATGAGTTTTTGCCTCGAACAGATAAAGAGATTAATGAAGTTGCAAATATTGTTAATCTTCCAGTAAAAGAAGTAGAATCTAGAATTGATGAATTGCATGAACAAAATCCCATGTTGGGTCATAGGGGATGTAGACTTGGAATATCTTTTCCTGAAATATATGAAATGCAATGTAGAGCAATATTTGAAGCTCTAGCAGAGCTCAAAAAAGAAAAAATTAAATCTGCTTTTCCAGAAATTATGATCCCATTAGTATCTACTGAAGCAGAAATAAAAATTATGAAAGATTTAGTGATAAGAATTGCAAGTGAAGTTCAAAAAGAGCATAAATTAAAAATTGAGTTTATTGTAGGTACGATGATTGAGCTTCCTAGAGCAGCAATAAAAGCCAAAGATATTGCAAAACATGCTGAATTTTTTAGTTTTGGAACTAATGATTTAACTCAAACTACATTTGGAATAAGCAGAGATGATAGTGGGAAATTTTTAAATGATTATATAGATAATAAAATTTTTTCAATTGATCCGTTTATTTCGATAGATGATGGAGTTGGAGATTTAATCAAAATTGCTGTTGAAAAGGGAAAAAGTCAAAATAAAAATATTAAACTTGGAATTTGTGGAGAACACGGTGGTGATCCTAACAGTATTTTATTTTGCTCAAAAGCTGGATTAAATTACGTTTCTTGTTCTCCGTACAGAGTTCCTGTAGCAAGATTGGCTGCTGCACAAGCCGAATTAAAACATAAATAGAGAGAATTTTATGAAGGGATATAGATTTATTACAGATGATGACACATCAAAATTTTGTCACCGTGTTACTGAAGCATTGTCAAATGGTTGGACTTTATATGGAGAGCCAAAAATGAAATTTGATAAAAAGAGAGGTGTTATGCGTTGTGGACAAGCAGTAATAAAAAATTCACCTAAAAAAAAATACTCAAAAAAAATTAATTTATCATCAATTTAAAGTAGGGGGCGTTCTGTTTCCCACATCTTTTAAGGAATATATTAGAAAATAAGACTTTTTGAAACTTTGTTCTTAGTAGTTCTTAGTAGTTTTCTGTTTTCTGGTTCTTTCAGGATATAACTGATTATGGATATTCACTAGATTATCATCTGATAAATCTTGATAGTGTTTATTAATCATTGCGACACTAGTGTTTGAGTGAATTGCAACAATATTAGGGTCAACTTCTTTACTTCTTCTATTTGAGATAAATGAATGTCTAAAAGTATAGATAGGTCTTTTTTGACCATTCACATCATAGAGACCAATCTTGTCTGATATTCTAATAAAGTTCTTTCTTATTCTATTAAATAGTTTTTCTCTATTTTCCTCATTTGGGAAAAACAAATAATCAAGTTCTGTAGCATTAGGGTATCTATTTACTATTCTTGGATACACATCATCTCTAAACCAATCTGCTACGGTTTGAGTATGTCTATCTTTTTTGGTTTCTAATAAAGTCACTTTCATAATTGGTTTATTAGGATTTAGCGGGTCATTAATAAAACCAATATGATTTCTTTTAATTCTCAATAGTTCTAATCCAGGTCTAAAACCTGCAGACTTTAACATACAAAGAAAATCTGCCACTTCATCATAAAACATATCTTCTCTAGTTTTGTATTCATCTCTAAATGCATTGATTATTTGTTTGGTTTCTTTTGGAGAGTAAGCAAGTCTTCTTATTGAATTGCCTGTAAGTTTGGGAAACTCTGGCATTACATCAAATGGGATATTATTATTCATAAGTGCTTTTTTAAACATGTTAGAAATGATGATTTTGTAATTTCTACAAGTTGCAACTGCTAAACCTTTTATTTTAAGATTATAAAATAACTGACTGACTTTTTCTTCTACTTCACTAGTATTTGAATAATCTATGTCTTTAAATAGAGGTAGTATTTCATTGTTATATTGACCCAGTTCTTTTTTATATCTTTTTTCATTAGTTAGTTTTCTGACATTAAAATATGGAACTGCTATATCTTTGTGAAAATCTTGTATTAGTTTTGTTTTAAAATTTTCATATTTTTCAAAGTTAAATTTCTTAAAATATGAAATTGAATATGCTTCTGCTTTTTTTACATCTTTTAGTTTTGAAGATTGATACTCCATACCATTTGCAGAATATGATTTATTAACAAAGAAACTAAACCACCAATAAGGACTTCTTACATATTTAAAAAGTTTTATTGGGTATTTGTTTAGTTTCTTTTGTTCAAGGATTTTTGGCATTTTGAAATTTTATGCTAATTAGTTCCCACCCATTTTCAAGCAGGAACCAATTAAATTATTATTAAAATTAAATTGTTAATGCTATTTTAGTTTTAGAATGTTTAAACCTTTGTTCTGAATTAGAACCTAAAATTCTTTCTTTTTTGTCAGAAAGGTAATTATTATAATGTAGAGTATTAACTGGTTCAGAATTTTCTATATAATCTTTTAATTCTTCTTCAGTTTTTAATTCACAATCATCAGAATAGATTAAGGTTTCTTTATAAGTTTTTACAGGTTCTTTATATGGAACATAGACTAAAGTTTCTTCTTCAATTTCATTAATCCATTTTGACAATAAGTTTTTTAGACGGTTCTTATTCTTAAAATATTCTAAACACATTGCATTTAAACAACCTATCTTTTTGCCTTTGTATTCAGCATTCATAAAGTGAGAGTAATTAGCAGAAATACTTAGTGAAATTCTGTAATGTCTTACTCCTTCAACTAATCTTTGTTGTTCATTTTCTAGTGCCATTATATCTTCTAATAAATGACCGTTATCATTGTTTTCACTTACATGTTCAATAAATGGAAACTTTTTTCTTTTTAATGTTTTCATTTTTTCCTTCACATTTTCTAGTAACAGAACATCAGACACACCTATCCTGTTACCAAAGTTAATTGGTTTAAATTTACAAATGCTTAAGCACTTGTGTTTATGTCTGTCATAGTGTGAAGTCTTATAGAGATTTAAGGTTTTTGTAGTGTTTCTCTATATTATTAATATATCACAAAGCATCAAAAAAGTCAATGCTGGTTTGAACTTCAGAAATTTTTTTTGCCATTTTAATTTTCATCACTACCATTCCAACCATGAACATTGCTTACATCCGTGTTTCACATATTGAAAGTTTAAACGGTACATCTTTAGACACACAAGAAAAAAGATGCAGAGCATTTTCAGAACTTCATGGTTTTAAAATTGATAAAGTTTATTCTGAAATAGTTTCTGGTGGAGTAGAGTTTAGAAAAAGAAAAGTATTTCAAAAAGTTTTAAAAGAACTTGGTTCTAATGGAAGATTAATAGTTAGTAGATTAGACAGATTATCAAGGTCAGTTCTACAAACATTGCAGTTAGTAGAAGACTTTAAAAAATCACATAATCAACTTTGTATTACTGATATTGGTAATGTGCATACAGATGGAGTTTCTAAGGTGTTTATTACTATTCTTGCTTCATTAGCAGAAATAGAAAGAACTAATATTTCTGAAAGAATTAAAGCAAGTAAAGAAATAGCAAAACAAGAAAGACGGTACTTAGGGGGTTATTCTGAGTTTGGTTATAAAGTAGATAAAAACAATAAATTAATCCCAGATGATAAAGAATTTAAGATGTTGCAGTCTATGATAAGTTTAAGAAAATCAGGACTAGGGTATCGTCAAATATCTGATGAAATAAAGAACAAGTATGGAAAAAGAATATATTTTCCACAAGTTCATAAGATTTTAAATAGAGACCATAATAGACATTTCTAAGTTTTCTTTTAAAATCTAAAAATGAACTATTATCTGTGGGGTCAGTTATTTGGAAAAATAACAAGTATTGTTGGGATAGGTTCTTTTGCCTCTGGATTAATATTTAAAAAACAAAAATATCTATTAACTTCAATTTTTTTGTTCTCTTTAATAGAACTTTTTTTTACTTACATAATTTTAGGAATAGAAGTTAAAGATAAAACTTTAAATTTAGTACTGATAGTTATGGGTGGATTAATAGCGGGGTATTTACCATTTTTAATTAAGAGTTTTTTTATTAAAGAAAAAAAACAATCTCCACAAATTTTAAAAAAGACTAATCAAGAAACAAAACAAACAAGTTGGTCATCTTTAAAACTAGCATTTTATAGTTTTATAATAATTTCATTATCAATATTTGCTCTATCTTTTTCAGAAGAATATAAAATTTTAGGAATATTTATAATTTGGTTTTATATCATTCCTGTAGGTGCTTTATTTTTTAGTATAGTCAGTTATTTTGATTGGGCATTTAAAACTACTGCTGCCGAAAGAGCAAAACTTCAGAAAAAACTTTCTAAAGACAAAATTGATTATCAAAAAGTTTTTGATGATTTCTTTTTTAAAATTAGTGAATACTTTAATAATAGAAAAAATAAGAAAATGAAGAAAGCAAAAGAAAAGGATATATTTTGGATAGCACCAATTGTAGTATTGGTTATCGCACTATTTCCATTGCCAATAGGATATTATACTCTTTCAAGATTAGTTGTTAGTGCTTGTGCTTTGTATTACGCAATTCAATTTCATAAAAGAAATAACACAACATACACTTGGATATATGGTTTTCTTGTAGTTCTTTATAATCCTATAATACCAATTTATCTTTATGAAAAATTTATCTGGGTAGTGGTTAATTTAATTACAATTTATATTTTTTATAAGAACAAAAAAAAATAATGAGTGAAAAAAGTACTATTAATAAAATTAGTAAAATTTTATTCTTATTTTATGTTTTAATTCCATTTTCTATTCAAATAATATTATCATTACTTAACTTAGATTTGTGGGGAGAGATTTATGGCACTTACTTATTCTTTCTATCAATTTATATGTTATGGAATAAAGATAAATTTCAAATTCATTTTCTATATCATTATGTTCAAATAATTTCAGGGTTAGTTGTTTTTGGTGTTTTGTTATTTATTGTATTGTTGATTGGTTTTATGATTGTCTTTGGTTTAGACAATTTGTTTGATGGCGCTATAATTGATTTTTTAAGACCTTATTTTAGATAATACTTAAAAACATTAATAAACTAGAGAATTGTTATAGACGCATTTGCAAGAGTAACAGTTTAAATTCAAATTTAGTCTTTAGTTTGCTACTATTAAATTATGGAAAAACAAAATCTCTCATCATTAATTTGGTCTACAGCAGATGATGTTCTTAGAGGCATGTTCAAACCAAGCGAATATGGCAGGATAATTTTACCCTTTGTTGTTTTAAGAAGACTAGACTGTGTATTAGAACCTCAAAAGGATAAAGCATTTGAACTGCATGAAAAGTACAAAAAAAAACTTAAAGATTTTAATCAAGTAATTCAGAGTCAATTAAATTTACCTTTTTTCAATGTTTCAAAATTTGATTTATTGAGAATTAAAAGTGACCCAAATAACGTTTACAAAAATTTTAATAATTACATTCAAGGTTTTTCTAAAAATGTTTTAGATATAATTGAAAATTTTCAAATTGATCCTTTAGTAACAAAATTAAACAAAAATAAAAAACTTTATCTTCTTATAGATAAATTCACAGAGTTTGATTTACATCCAAGTAAAATTGATAATCATCAAATGGGTTCACTCTATGAAGAATTACTTCGTAAATTTTCAGAAATTTCTAATGAAGAAAGTGGAGATCATTTCACACCAAGAGATATTGTAAAACTTTTAGTCTCTTTTGTGTTTGGAGGAGATAAAGAAAATCTTCAAGGAAAAGGTAAAATACGTTCTGTTTATGACTGCTGTTGTGGAACTGGTGGAATGTTAACTATTGGAAAAGAATGGATTAAAGAAAATATCAATAAAGACTTAAAAGTAGAATTATTTGGGCAAGAATTAAATGATGTAACTTATGCAATATGTAAATCAGATTTTTTAATGTCTGATGAAAATCCTGAAAATATTCAAGGTCCACTTTCCTCTTTATCGGAGGATCAATTTCCTGAAAGAAAATTTGACTATATGATAACAAATCCTCCATTTGGAGTAAGTTGGAAGTCAGATGAGGATTTTGTAAAACAAGAAGCAAAAGACTCTAATGGAAGATTTTCAGTTGGAACTCCACGAACATCGGATGGATCATTGTTATTTTTACAACATTTAATTCATAAGATGGAAGTATCAAGTTCTAGAATAGGTATAGTTTTTAATGGTTCTCCACTATTTACAGGTGATGCGGGAAGTGGTGAGTCTGAAATCCGTAAATGGATTATCGAGAATGATTGGTTGGAATGCATTGTATCTCTTCCTGACCGGATGTTCTTTAATACGGGGATTACGACTTACGTTTGGATTGTAACGAATAAAAAATCACCTGATCGTAAGGGTAAGGTTCAATTGATTGATGGAACCTCGTTCTCAATCCCAATGAGAAAAAATCTTGGTGCCAAAAGTAAAATCATTTCTGAAGAACAAATTCAACAATTGTTTGAGATATATCAGAACAATGAAGAAAATGAGTTCTGTAAAATTTACCCAAATAGTTTCTTTGGATACACTAAGGTTGTTGTTGAACAACCATTAATCGAAGATGGGGTGGTTAAGACCGATAAACAAGGAAATGCAAAACCAGATACTTCAAAACGTGACAGTGAGAGGGTTTTATTGTCTGAAAGTATTGATGAATATTATAATCGTGAAGTGAAACCCCATTTACCTGACTCATGGATGGATCGATCAAAAGATAAAATTGGGTATGAAATAAATTTCAATAAATATTTTTATAAATTTACTCCACTAAGAAGTTTAGAAGATATTTCTCATGAATTAAAATCACTCGACGATTCTATAAAAAATTTATTAAAGGGGATGAATGACTAATAGTTTGAAAATGTATCAGGCAGTTGATTCATATTGGTATGACAAAGTCCCTTCCCACTGGAAAAAAACTAAAAATAAATATGTATTTAATCAGAACAAACATGTTGTTGGAGAGAATTGGAAGAGTTTAACACTTTTAACTATGGGTAAGTCAGGTGTAAAACCACGAAACATGGATGATGGTGGTAAGTTTCCAGCAAGTTTTGAAAATTATCAAACTGTTGAACCAAATCAGTTGATTTTTTGTCTTTTTGATTTAGACGAAACACCCAGAACTATAGGAATATCAAAAGACTATGGAATGATAACATCAGCATATGATGTTTTTTCAACTACCGAAAGTAATGATCCAAATTTTTGGACATATTTCTATCAAATGCTTGATGACCAAAAAGGTCTTCGTCCATTCTACACTGGACTTAGAAAGGTTGTTAGATCTGAAACATTTATGGGCATTGAACTATTTTCGCCCCCTCTTGAAGAACAAAAACTAATTTCTTGTTATCTTGATAAAAAAACTATGCAGATCGATCGTTTGGTAGAGCAAATTCAGAAAAAAACTGAACTTCTTAAAGAACAACGTATATCATTGATCAATAAGAGCATAACCAAAGGTCTCTATCCAACTGTCGAGATGAAAGAAAGTGGAGTTGAATGGATTGGCAAGGTTCCAAAAAATTGGAAAGTAAAAAAAATTAAACATCTTTCAATAGTTAAAAGAGGTTCATCACCCAGACCAATAGACGACCCAAAGTATTTTGATAATAATGGAGAATATTCTTGGGTAAGAATATCAGATGTTACTGCTAGTGGTAAATATTTAGAAAAAACAAAAGAAAAATTATCAGAATTAGGTTCATCTCTGAGCACAAAAATAGAAAAAGGTGACATTTTTTTAAGTATTGCTGGTAGTGTTGGTAAACCAATTATAACAAGTATAAAGTGTTGTATACATGACGGTTTTGTTTGGTTTGAAGATCTGAAAGTTAATATTGATTTTCTCTTTTATGTTTTTCTTCAAGGTACTTGTTTTCAAGGTCTTGGTAAATTAGGAACTCAACTTAATCTGAATACTGACACAGTTGGAGATGTTTATTTACCAGTACCAAATCATAATGAACAAATGAATATTGTTAAAAAACTAGAAAAAAAACTTTTACAAATACAAAAATGTTTAGACTTAGAAACGTTGAGACTGAAACGTCTTCAAGAATATCGTCAATCACTCATTTTTTCTGCTGTGACTGGAAAATTTAGAATAAGTGAGGATATGATATGAACAACCTAAGTCCTACTGAAAAGAAGTTTGAGACTTATATTGAAAAATATCTAAACTCAATCGAGTATAAATCAATTCATTTCGAAAAATATGATCGTACTTTGTGTTTAATTAAAGATGAAGTTTTAGATTTTATTAAAAGAACTCAAGAAGAAAAATGGAATAAATTGAAAGATGCTTACGGTGAGGAAGTTGAGAGAAAGATTCTTGATCGAATCTCATCAGAAATTTCCAGAAGAGGTGTTATTGATGTTCTTCGTAATCAAGTTTCAGATCGTGGAGTTTACTTAGATCTTTGTTATTTTGAACCTAAAAGTGAATTAAATCCAGACCATTTAAGTTTATTTAAATCAAATAAATTTAGTTTGGTTCGTCAACTTCATTACTCTACAAAAAATGAAAACTCAATTGATATGGGTTTATTTTTGAATGGAATTCCAATTGTGACCATGGAATTAAAAAATCAATTAACAGGTCAAAATTTTAAACATTCTGAAAATCAATATCGTTTTGATCGTGATCCAAATGAACCTCTTTTACAGTTTAAAAGAGTTCTTGTTCATTTCTGTGTTGACAACAATCAAGTTTCAATGACAACAAATCTAAAAGGAGGAAAGACAAGATTTTTTCCATACAATAAAGATATAGAAAATCCACCTGTTGAAAATGATTACAGATCTTCTTATCTATGGAAAGAAGTTTTAAATCCCAATTCACTTTTAGATATAATTGAGAATTTTGCTCATGTTTCAAATGAAAAAGAGTATTACTTCAATGAAACAAAACAAACAGTCGATACAAAGAAATTTGATGTGCAAATTTTTCCTCGTTACCATCAACTAGAATTAATTAGAAATCTTAAAGAACAAATTAAAGATGATGGTGAAGGTAATAATTATCTAATTCAACACACTACTGGATCAGGTAAATCTTATTCTATTGGTTGGTTATCTCATCTTCTCACTTCTTTGTACAAATCTAAAGATGATAAGAAAAGAATATTTGACAGTATTATTATTGTAACTGATAGAACTAATTTAGATGATCAATTAAGAGGAACTGTTAAATCTTTATCTAAAGTAGATGGAGTAGTATTTGGTGCAGAAAGAGGATCAAGAGAACTAAGAGAATTTCTTGAAAAAGGTAAGGATATTATAATTACAACAATACAAAAGTTTCCTTATATTTCCGAAGATATAGTTGCGTTAGGTGATAAAAAATTTGCAGTTATTATTGATGAAGTTCACTCTAGTCAAAACGGAGAACTATCAAAAGAATTAAAAAGAACATTAACTAGAAATGAAGATGATGAAGAAGAAGATTTTACACTAGAATCATACCTAGAAGAACAAATTCAAACAAGAGGAAGACAAAAACATATTTCTTTCTTTGGTTTTACAGGAACACCTAAAGAGAAAACTTTAGAAATATTTGGAACAAAGCAAACTAATAATAAATTCAAACCTTTCCATGTTTACTCAATGAGACAGTCTATACATGAAGGATATACCCTCGATGTTCTGCAGAATTACTCGACATATAAGAGATATTTCAAAGTTAAAGAAGTTAAAGAAGATGAAATTGAGATTGATACTGCACAAGGAACTAAGGAAATTTTTAACTATGTAGACTCGCATCAAATTACTATTGAAAATAAAGTTAAGATAATTCTTGATCACTTTTTCAACAAATCATCAAAAGAAATACAAGGTAAAAGTAGAGGAATGATTGTTGTAAAAACAAGAAAACTTTGTGTTCAATATTTTAAAGAGATCAACAGACAACTTGATGAGAGAAAATCAAAATTTAAATGTCTTGTTGGTTTTTCTGGTGAGGTTAAATTTAAAGGTGATCCTGAAAGGTATACTGAAAAAGGTTTAAATTTAACAATTGGTCATGATGGTGATGTTCCATTAGGTCTAAAAAATCCAAAATATAGATTACTTGTTGTTGCAAATAAATTTCAAACTGGATTTGATGAACCCATGCTTCAATCTATGTATATAGACAAAACTTTAAAAGATGTTCAATGTGTTCAAACATTATCTCGTTTAAATCGAACAATGTCAGGTAAGGCATCAACTTTTGTATTAGATTTTGCAAATGACCCAGAGGCAGTCAGATTTTCATTTCAAAAATTCTATCAAGAAGTTGGACTTGAAGAAGAAACTGATCCCAATACACTTTATAATATTCAAACTTCAATTAATGAATTCAAAATATTTTCTAGTGAACAAGTTGAAAAGTTTTGTTCAATATTTTTTGATAAAGATAGGGATGAAGGGAATCTTCATCCAGCATTAGATGAAGTAGTTGATAGTTGGAATGCATTAGATGATGATGAACAAAGAGAAGATTTCAGACTTAAAGTTGCGTCTTATATAAGATTGTATAGTTACTTATCTCAAATTATTAATTTCTCAGATGTTGAATTAGAAAAACATTATATTTTTTATAGATACTTATCTAAAAAATTGAAACCAAAAACAAAAGAAAAAGTTAACATCGAACATTTAATTGATCTTGAGTCATTAAGAATACAGAAATTGCATGATCATATTGATCCTTTAGAAAAAACAGATCATGAATATGAGGGTATCAGCACTACTGTAGGTACATTTACTCCTCCTGCTAAAGACTTACTTTCAGAAATAATTGAAACGATTAACTCAAGATATGGAATAAATTTAACTGATGATGATAAAGTGAATATTGACACTGTAAGACAAAAGATATTTGAAGACGAAGAAATTGAAAAATATATGAATGGAGCAAATTCAGAACAAAACAAACAAGATTACTTTAAAAAACAATTTGATAATGTGATTTTGTCTCTTCTTAAAGATAGATTTGATTTCTATAAAAAACTTGATGAAAACTCAGGATTAAAAAATCTTATTTTTGATAAGATTTATAAAGACTATAGAGAGAGCAAAAATAAATAAATTTCATTAGATAAAGGTGCTCGTATTAATAACTCCACCTTTTTCATACCATCTATGAAAGTAAATTCTATTTTTTCTTAAAGTGTTTAGAAATTCTGCTTCATCAAATTCATTATATTCAACAAGATTTGAAAATATTAAATATTTAACATGATCATAATTTACTTCTGTTCTTCTTTGTTCTTTAAATATTTCTATTGTTAAACAAGATTGTAGTTCACGATTTTTGTAGTACTTTTCTGCATAGACATAAGATTTATCAGTAACAATTAACATGCTTATATAATTAGAGTTAAAGTTTAAGATTTTTAAATCTGTACTTTTCTCAAGATTACAATCCACCATATTAAACTGCTTCATCCCAAAGTCCTTCCTCATATTTGATTTGTTTTTTTTCTAATAATTTAATTAAACAATCTTTCTTTGATTGTTTCTCTTTTGGTTCTATATTTTTTAAATAGAACAATAGTTGTTCAAAAGTAATTCCTTTTAAGTCTTCCTTTTTGATGTTTATGTAGTCATCAAATTCTGCAAACATATTACTAGTCTTAGGGTGTGTTATATCGGAGAATTTCATCATTTCTCCATAATCAGTTAGTGCTGAATAGTATTTTGCTATTGGATTTTCTGTTTTATCAAATACTTCGTATTTCCTACCTTTCGGCAGATTAGTTTTGTCCATAAATGTTAAAGAGTTTTTTATTTTTTAAGAAGATTAACAATTAAAGATATAATATTTAAATATGGTAATATTATGTTTTAGATTGAATATATCTACGAATACTACCTTCCACTATATTTGAGTATTTACGCATATCTTTTTGTGCAACTCTTTTAAACTGTTCATATAGATGTTTATCAATTGTAAAATTGACATTGACTTTACGAGTTTTGTCTAAATTTTCTCTTGTAACTGACCACATTGTATTTTCCTTTTTAAAAGTGTGTTTGTTATAGTTGGCAAACTGACTAGGACTATTAAAATTTTAATGAATATGAAAAATAAGTAATATCTATCGTATTTAAATAAATCACCACTCCTTATGCATATTTAAAAGAATTCAACTTTAGTTTTTTTGACTTTATAATCTTTATTATTCATTAACTGATTAATAATTGCATTTGCATATTTAGTAACTCTTCTAATATGAAAACTAGAGTTGATATAATCACCTAAAATAGCAGTTCTTACATCTTTTAATTCGTCATTATTTAATAGTCCTGATTGAGATAATAGTTCTTCATATTCAGTTTCTGCTTCTTTTGAACTTAATATGTTTTTAATTGTATTATCTAGTTTCATTTAATTTTCTTTAGCAAGTCTTTTTTAATTAACTCTAGTTCTTTATTCATCTGTTGGAGTAACATTAGTTTATCTATTGGTTCTTTTTCTCTTTCTAGTTTCTGGATTAGTTGTTTAATCTTATTCATCTGGCACCTCTTTCTTGCGGAATTGTTTTTGTTTAGACATACCTCTTGCCTCACAGAACAAGAGGTTTTGCCTTGCGTGTATCGTATTGCATAGACCTATATTCTGAATTACTACGAGACCCAGTTGTGCGATAATCTCTATTCAGTTCTCTTTTACTTTCGTAAAACAACGCATCACTTAAATACAAATATAGTTGCATTTAAATTTATTGTGAGTTGACAGGTAAGTCATTGCTCACTTGGTATCAAAACATCATAAATATCCCGTAATGTTTTCTTTTCATTACTTCGGTGACCCATAATTGTTGTCATCAAACATGGTATTTACCGATAGATAGAAGTTTAAGATAACTTCAGCATACGCATTTAAATACTATTTTTTAAATACTCATTAAATCTATCTAAAAGTATTTATAAGAGTTTTGACTTACGCAACTGAATTATTTTTAAAAAAATATTTACGCACTTTTCATAATTCTCATTTAAACTATGTATATAATTTACTTATAATACTACCTATCGACTTGACTGATTTTAAAGGTTAAATTTATTTATGAACAAAATTGATTTTGAAAAATGGAAAAAAGCAGATTTAGAAAGATCAAGTCCTTATATAAAAAGACCAAATTTAACAAATATTGAAAAAACAAAAAAAATAATTTCTGAGAGGATAAAAGAAATTATAAAGAAACTGGGACTTAATGCCAAAGTTTTGATCATTAATTGTACCTGGTATGAAAATTTATTATTAGAGGAAACTTTAATAGAAAATAATTGCTCTGTTGAAGCAATTAAAAAATCAAATTTAGAAGAGTTAATAATTAATATCGATAGTTTAATTAAAAAAAAATATGACTTAATTTTTTTTCAATTACCATTAGGAGTTAGAATACATAAAGATGTTATTAAATCACACGATTTTAAACCCAAGGATGCCGATGATGTAATTCATGAGATTATAAAAAAATATTTAAGCGATGTTGGAGTTGCGCTCAATATTTCCGTAGTTTCATCGTTTGGTAGTAAGATAAAAAAACATAATAACAGCATCAGAGTAAGACAAAATATTCTTGGTCCTGTTTTTTTACCAGAAACAAATATTGATATTTCCTTATATGAATTCATTAAACAAAATAATAAATCTATAAATCATCCTGTTTATTCTAATCCTAAAATTGAATGTGTTGATCTATCAAAAGTTATAAATGGAAAACAAACATATAAAGAAACAAAAATTTATACCAGTTCACCAGAAGATTTTTTTGATGCTCGAAATACTATTAACCAAAGTTTATTAAAAGAAAAAAATAAAAATAAGGAATTTAAACAACTCCATTCTCTTTTGATTAATAGGTATAGATGTGATTTAACAAAATCTAACCCTAATAGACTTAAGTTAATAAAAGAATTAGATAAAATTGAGAATGGTATTTTTATTCCAACTATTCCAAGCAAAACTAACAAAGTTGAAGTAAGTGTAAAAAAATTAAAATCTTGGGCGTATTGGTTAGTTATCCTTGACCCTACAAAAATAAATAATGAGTTTGCAATGAATTATTTGAATTCAGATTTGGGTAAAGAACAGTTAATGAATCATGCAATTGGTTCAACTATCAAAACAATTAATTCAGAGTCACTTCTAAATATTGGGATAATTTTTAAAACTCTTTCTGCACAAAAAAAAATATCGGAAACAAGAAAAAAAATAAAAGATTTTTTAAGTGCCTCAGAAGGATTATTTAGTGAGTTAGAGGAACAGGGAGAAAATTACGAATTTGATCCAGAAAATATACTCAAAAAAATGCCAAATTATGAAGTGGATAAATTAACTAATTTAGATGAGTCTGAGTTTCTAGAAAGAAAACAAACATTAAGAAAAGATACAAAAAAAAAACAATTTCAGAGTTATATAACGGACTCTGTTTTGAAAACTATTGTAGCATTTTTGAATAGTAAGGGTGGCAAACTAATCATAGGTCAAAAAGATAATAAGGAAATAACTGGAATTGAGGAAGATGAATTTAAATCAAAAGATGATTGGTCAAAATTTTTTAAAGATAAAGTAAAAACCCACATTGGTTTAACTTTCTTACAAAATAATATTAGTTTCAAATTCTATTGGGTGAAGGAAAAAACTATTGTTATTGTTGATTGTAAAAAACTAGAGAAAGGGAAACAAGCATATTTAAACGACCAAGACATATATATTAGAGTTGGACCTGCAAGTGAAAAACTTTCAGCAAAAGAAGCGTTGGAATTATTTACCAAAAAAAATAAATAATAGTTCTTAGTAGTTCTTAGTAGAGTTCTTAGTTATGTAAATCACAATTTGTTGTGTGGATTAAAGAGAATTTAATTTTTAGGGGCGTTCTGTTGCCAGGTGCCCCGGACCCCGTGCTTAATTAACTAAGTTAATTATGCAGCAAGTGCGTAACTTTCGTTAGCAATTATAAATTAGCCCGTTACGGTGGAACAATCCCGAACGAAAGAATAGCCTTTAGTCACCCGTCGATTCTAGTTCACCCCCGTAAGTTGTAATGGTGGAGGTGGTGGGTACTGCCCCCACGTCCGCAATGGTTATTACGAAATTCGTTTATCGTCGTAGTTGGAAATCCAACATTAATAATATAAAAGTAATTACAACAGATTCAATAACAATCATGAAATTAACAAAAGAACAATCAGAAGAAATAAAAAACCAGCAATCTCAAAGCAATCAAACTAAAAGAGTTACCGCTCCAGAGCTTGAAAAAATACTCTATGAAGCGCTGCCAGCATTAGATCATGGATTTGTAAGAGTAGTTGATTATATGGGTGATGACACGTCTATAGTTCAGTCAGCAAGAGTATCTTATGGAAAAGGGACAAAGCAAGTTTCAACAGATAAAGGTTTAATAAAATACTTGATGAGACATTGGCACAGCACGCCATTTGAAATGTGTGAAATAAAATATCATATTAAACTTCCAATATTTATTGCAAGGCAGTGGATCAGACATAGGACTGCCAACGTAAATGAATACTCTGCAAGATATTCAATTCTAGATAAGGAATTTTATTTACCAACTAAAGAAAATTTAGCAGCGCAATCGACTAGTAACCGACAAGGAAGAGGGGACGTCCTTGAAGGAAAACAAGCAGAAGAAGTTTTAGAACTTTTAAAAAGTGATGCAGAGAGGACTTATGATAATTATGAGACAATGCTTAATGAAAGATATGATGGTTCAACAATTGACGATAATAAAAAAGGATTAGCAAGAGAACTTGCAAGAATGAACCTAACATTAAATACTTATACCCAGTGGTATTGGAAAACTGATTTATTAAATTTAATGAATTTTTTAAGGTTAAGAGCTGATAGTCACGCTCAATATGAAATTAGAGTTTATGCAGACATAATGTTAGATACAGTTAAAAAATGGGTACCGATAACTTATGATGCATTTATGGATTACAGAGTAGGAGGAACAGAGGTTTCTGCTAAGGGAAAAGTTATAATTCAAAAACTTATTAAAGGTGAAAATGTAGATGTTGAAAGCTCAGGTCTATCTAAAAGAGAATGGAATGAATTAATGGCTGCTTTTGATCTTAAAGATAAGTTGATTTAATCTTCTCAGCAAAATCTAGATATATTTTTGAAATCTCATGTTCTGGGTTCGACTCAACTATTGGTTTTCCTTGATCACCAGAATTTCCAACTTCGGGATTGATTGGTATTTCTCCCAAAAATTCTTTCTGAAATTCTTCTGCTGTTTTTTTTACTCCACCTTCTCCAAAAATTTTGTACTTCTTTCCATCATCTCCAATAAAAAAACTCATGTTATCAACTAAACCTAAAATTTTAACTCCAAGCTTATCAAACATTTTAATCCCTCTTTTTACATCCAAAAGAGCAACTTCTTGTGGAGTTGATACTATGATTGCACCATCCATTTTAATTTCTTGTGAAAAAGTTAATTGAGTGTCACCAGTTCCTGGAGGCATATCAACAATTATAAAATCTAAATCTTTCCAATTAACCTTCTGAGTAAAAGTTTTAATTGCACTCGTCACCATTGGACCACGCCAAATCATCGGAGTTTGCTGATCTGCTAAAAATCCAATTGACATACATTGAATGTCATATTTTGTTATGGGATCTAATTTTTGACCGTCACTTTTTGGCTTTTCATTAATATCAAACATTTTTGGAATTGAAGGGCCATAAATATCAGCATCTAACAATCCAACTTTGCATCCAACTTTTTTTAAAGCCAAAGCAAGATTCGTTGCAAATGTAGATTTACCTACACCACCTTTTGCACTTGATATAGCAATAGTAAACTTAGTTCCTAGAATTGGATTTTTTGTAAAAACTCTAGGCTCCACCTTCTTTTTCATTGCGTCACTTAGTTCTGGCTTTTTATCTGACATAAAACTATCCTTACTTGTTTTTTGCGATAAAGACACTATATACTTTGACATATGTCAGATGATTTCAGAGGCAGAGGCGGAAGCCCATGGGGAACACCTCCAGGAGGTGGAAGTGGAGGAAATGGTTCAGGAAGAGGGCCAACACCACCAAACGTAGATGAAATCATTAAAGAGTTTCAAGATAAAATAAGAAAGTTTTTACCTGGTGGAAAATCTTCAGGTGGAAAGTCTATTGGATTAATTTTATTAGTCTTAGCCTTTGTATGGCTTGCAAGTGGGCTTTATAGAGTATTACCTGATGAACAAGGAGTTGTTCTTAGATTTGGAAAATTTGTTAAAACTACTCAACCTGGATTGAACTATCATATTCCTTTTCCAGTTGAGACTGTTCAAACTCCAAAAGTAACAAAAGTAAATAGAATCGATATTGGATTTAGGTCTGAAAGAGATAGTGGTTTTTCTACAGGTGGAGGAGTTGCAGATGTTCCTCAAGAAAGTTTAATGCTTACTGGTGATGAAAACATTGTAAATATCGATTTTTCGGTATTCTGGGTTATCAAAGATGCTGGAAATTTTTTATTTAAAATTCAGGACCCTGTGGGAACTGTTAAAGCAGCCGCAGAAACAGCAATGAGAGAAGTAATTGCTAAAAGTGATATTCAACCAATATTAACAGAAGGTAGGTCAAGTATTGAGATTGAAACCCAAGAAATTATTCAAAGCATTTTAGATGATTATGAAAGTGGAGTACAAATTACTCAAGTACAAACGCAAAAAGCTGATCCACCTGATCAAGTAATTGACGCGTTTAGAGATGTTCAAGCTGCAAGAGCAGATATGGAAAGATCTAAAAACGAAGCTGAAGCTTATGCAAACGATGTGATCCCAAGAGCAAGAGGGGAAGCACAGAAAATTTTACAAGCGGCAGAAGCTTATAAAAAAGAAGTTGTTGCTAAAGCTGAAGGTGAAGCTAGTAGATTTTTAGCAATTTACAATGAGTATGCTAAAGCAAAAGAAGTGACTCAAGAAAGAATGTTTTTAGAGACAATGGAAACGGTTTTAGCAGATATAAATAAAATTATCATAGATAAAGAATCTGGTTCAGGTGTGGTTCCTTACTTACCGTTACCAGAGCTTAAAAAGAAAGAGACAAATTAAATGAAAGCTGGAAAAATAGTAGCTGGAATATTAGTTTTAATTGGTGTTGTAGCATTCCTATCAGTAATTATAGTTAAAGAAGTAAATCAAGCGATAATTCTTCAATTTGGTGATCCAAAAAGAATTATAATGAAACCAGGCTTGAACTTTAAGATTCCATTTATTCAAAACGTTGTTTATTTAGATAAAAGGATTTTAAATTTAGATACCCCACCAGAAGAAGTAATTGCATCTGACCAAAAAAGATTGATTGTTGATGCTTTTGCGAGATTTCAAATAGTTGATCCTTTGAAATTTTATATTTCTGTTGGAGACGAAAGGGTTGCAAGATCAAGATTATCTACGATTATAAACTCAAGAATTAGAAATGTTTTGGGTCAAGAAGAATTACAAACTTTGCTATCACAAGATAGATCAAAACAAATGTCTTTGATTAAAGATGGAGTTAATAACGAAGCGCAAAATTTTGGAATAAATATTGTAGATGTAAGAATAAAAAGAGCTGATCTTCCTACAGCAAACAGTGATGCAATTTACAGAAGAATGCAGACTGAGAGGGAAAGAGAAGCGAAGGAATTTAGAGCAAAAGGTGCTGAGATGGCAGTAACAATTACTTCGACTGCTGACAAAGAAGTAACCGTGATATTAGCAGATGCTCAAAAACAATCAGAAATTATGAAGGGAGAAGGTGACGGTGAAAGAAATAAAATCTTTGCAGATGCTTTCGGACAAGACCCTGAATTCTTTTCTTTCTACAGATCAATGCAATCTTATAGTAAAGCGTTTACTGCAGGTGAAACCTCAATGATCTTGTCTCCAGATAGTGAATTTTTTAAATTTTTTGGAAATACAACTCCCGATATTAAACAATAATTTTTAGATGAATGAGCTAGTCATAGCTTTTGGTCTTTTTTTATTTATAGAGGGAATTTTATATGCCTTATTTCCAGCAAAAATGAAAAGTATGCTTAAAAAACTTGAACTTGTTAAAGATAGTCAATTAAGATCAGGTGGACTTATTTTTGCAGTTATAGGTTTTGTGATTATTTATTTTATTAAAAGTTAATATGAAAAAATTAAAATTTATTATTTTAACAATTATATTTTCTTTAAGTTTTTCATTACAATCAAACTCTAGGCCTGTTCCAGCATCATTTGCAGACCTTGCAGAAAAATTAATGCCTTCTGTGGTAAATATTTCTACATCAACTACTGTAGTTACAAACAATAACTCTTTTCCATTTCAATTCCCTCCAGGCTCTCCATTTGAAGACATGTTTAAAGAATTTGGAACTCCCCAGGAGAGAAAATCAGCAGCTTTGGGTTCTGGATTTATTATTGATGAGAAGGGAGTAGTAGTTACAAATAATCACGTAATTCAGGATGCTGATGATATTATTGTTAGAGTAAACGGAGACCAAGAATATAAAGCAAAAGTGCTTGGTGCCGACCCTTTGATGGATATAGCAGTGTTACAATTAGATACAGAAGATAAATTTAAACCAGTTGGCTTTGGAGACTCTGATAAAGCAAGAATTGGTGATTGGGTTTTAGCAATTGGAAATCCATTTGGTCTTGGTGGGACAGTAACTGCTGGAATTATTTCAGCAAGGAACAGATCTATTGGGTTATCAAGATATGAAGATTTTATTCAAACAGATGCATCAATAAATTCAGGAAATTCAGGTGGACCTTTATTTGACATGGAAGGAAATGTAATTGGAATTAATACAGCCATCTTAGGAAGAAATGGTTCTATTGGTATAGGATTTTCAATTCCATCCAATAGTGCTCAACAAGTAATTAAACAATTAATTGAGTTTGGTGAAACAAAAAGAGGTTGGCTAGGTGTAAGAATTCAAGATGTAACAAAAGAAATTGCTGAGGTTGAAGAACTAGATAAACCAAGAGGTGCTTTAGTTGCAAGTGTTGCGGAAAATAGTCCCTCTGAAAAAGCAGGAATTCAGGCTGGAGATATTATTTTAGAGTTTAATGGAGTTGAGATTAAGCAAATGAAAGAGTTGCCAGCAATTGTTGCAAGAACAGAAGTTGGAAAAAATGTAGATGTAAAAATTTGGAGAAATAAAAAAGAAATAACTAAAAAGGTTTTGCTGGGAAGATTAGAAACCTCTGATGACTTCAAAGTAAGTGAAAATCCAAAACAAGATGAAAATAATTTAGATGAAATTGTAGAGAGTTTAAGAATATCGGTAAGACCTTTAACTAAAGAGGATATAAAAAACCGTAAATTACCAAACCAAACTACAGGATTAGTAATTACCAATATGGCTAATAACAGTCCTTTAGTAAACTCAATCGAGATCAATAGCATTATTATTGAAGCTCAGAAGAAAAAAATTAAATCAGCAGATGATTTAAGAGATATCACTCAGAAAGCAATAAACTCAAATCAAAAAACTATTTTAATTGCAATTTATAACAATCAAAATCAACGAAGATATATTGGCGTTAAATTAGATTAGTAATGGATTTGAAATCCAAGATAATTTTAATTTCAGGACCTACAGCATCTGGAAAATCAAGTTTTGCAATTAAACTTGCAAAAAAAATTAATGGAGAAATTATTAATGCAGATAGTATGCAAGTTTATAAGCAACTTAAAATTTTGTCAGCAAGACCTAGCCCAAAAAATTATCAGTCAATAAAACATCATTTATATGGTTTCCAAGATGCAAAGAAAAGTTTTTCAACTGGTGATTGGCTTAAAATTGTAAATAAAAAAATAATTGAAGTTAAAAATAGAAAAAAAGCTCCAATTCTTGTAGGAGGAACTGGGCTTTACTTCAAAGCATTAACTGATGGTTTGGTTCAAATTCCGAACATTCCAGTAAGGTTTAGAAATAAAATTAGAAATCTAAATAAAAAAATTGGCCAAAATAAATTTTACAAGCAATTATTAAAACTGGATCCTCTTTCAAAAAATAAAATTAATTCAACGGATACCCAAAGATCAATAAGAGCTTTTGAAGTTAAAAAGTTTACAAAGAAATCTCTTCATGAATGGTTTAAAAATACTAAATCAAACTATTTAGAAGAAGATTTTTTAAAAATTTATATTGATTATCCACGTGATGAGTTGGTTGAAAGAATTCATCAAAGAACTGGAAAAATGATTAAAATGGGTGCCGTGAATGAGGTTAAAAGATTTTTAAAACTAAAAATTAATCAACAAATGACTGCATGTAAAGCAATTGGAATAAATGAAATTCATGAATATTTAGCAAAAGAAAAAAAAATTGATGAAATCAAAGAAAAAATATCAATAAAAACTAGACAATACGCTAAAAGACAAAGCACATGGGCTCGAGGAAACATGAGTGATTGGGTTAAGCTTAAGCCATCTGAGATTAATAATTTTTTAAAAAAAATTTAATTTTTCCATACTTAACCTTGACCAATCAGCACAACTTCAGCTAGATTGCGAAATGCCAAAATTATTAACTGGAGCTGAAATCGTATTTAAGTGTCTTGAAGACCAAAAGGTAAATCATATCTTTGGTTATCCTGGTGGTGCTGTACTGCCAATATATGATGAGTTAAAAAATCATCCGTCTATTAAACATATTCTTGTAAGACACGAGCAAGGTGCAGGTCATGCAGCTGAAGGTTATGCAAGATCATCTGGAAAACCTGGTGTTGTTTTAGTTACTTCAGGCCCTGGTGCCACTAACGTCGTTACAGCTTTAACTGATGCATACATGGACTCAGTTCCAATGGTTTGTATTTCGGGTCAAGTTCCAACACATCTTATTGGTACGGATGCATTTCAAGAATGTGACACAACAGGAATTACACGACCATGTACAAAGCATAACTGGTTAGTAAAAGATATAAACGATCTTTCAGATGTTATGCATGAAGCATTTAAAGTTGCAACAACTGGAAGACCAGGTCCTGTATTAATTGATATTCCAAAAGATATTCAATTTGCAAAAGCAAAATATAAAAAACCAAAAAAAGAAAAAAGTTTAAATGGTAAATCTCACAACAAGTTTTCAGCTGATGAAATTGATCAATTAATTTATTTAATTAGTAAAGCAAAGAAGCCAATAATTTATAGTGGTGGAGGTGTAATTAATTCAGGACCAAAAGCAAGTGAAGCTCTTAGAAAATTTGTTGAGCTAACAGGATTTCCAATTACTTCAACTTTGCAAGGTCTAGGTGCTTATCCTGGAGACGATAATCAGTTTTTAGGAATGCTAGGAATGCACGGAACGTATGAAGCAAACAATGCAATGCATGACTGTGATTTATTAATAAACATTGGCGCAAGATTTGATGACCGTATTACTGGAAAAATTGATGAGTTCTCTCCTAATTCAAAAAAAGTTCATATTGATATTGATCCATCATCAATTAATAAAATTATTAAAGTAGATCTTGCAATCGTAGGTGATGTAACGAAAGTAATTGATAAAGTAAACAAAACAATTGTTAAAAAGAAAAATGGTAATGGTAAATCAAATAAACCAAATATTGCAAAATGGTGGGAACAAATTCAAAAATGGAGAAGTAAAGACTCTTTAAATTTCATTAACAGTGAAGATAGCATAAAACCTCAGCATGCTGTTCAAAGACTTTATGAGTTAACAAAAAATAAAGATACTTATGTAACAACAGAAGTAGGTCAGCATCAAATGTGGGCTGCTCAACATTATAAATTTAATAAACCCAATAGATGGATGACTTCAGGTGGATTAGGAACTATGGGTTATGGATTACCAGCAGCTGTTGGAGTTCAAGTAGCTCATCCAGAAAAATTAGTTATTGATATTGCAGGAGAAGCATCAGTTTTAATGACAATGCAAGAGATGTCCACGGCTGTTCAATACAATTTGCCAATAAAAATATTTATTTTGAACAACCAGTACATGGGAATGGTAAGACAGTGGCAAGAGCTGCTTCATGAAAAGAATTATTCTGAAAGTTATTCAGAAGCATTACCAGATTTTATGAAAATGGCTGATGCTTATGGCTGTAAAGGAATTAAGGCTGATAATCCATTAGAGCTAGATGAAAAAATTCAAGAAATGATAGACTATAATGGTCCTGTTATTTTTGATTGTCATGTGGATCCAAATAAAAATTGTTTTCCAATGATACCTTCAGGAAAACCTCACAATCAAATGATCTTAGGACCAAACGATCAAGAAGAGAATAAAATAAAAGGAAAAGGCAAAGCCTTAGTTTAATCAAAATGCCAAAATCAAAGTCAGCTTATAGCACCCCATCTATAAAACAAAAATCAGATACCTATATTTTTGTAGTTTGGGTAGATAATGAAGCGGGTGTTCTTGCAAGAGTGGTTGGCCTGTTTTCTGGTAGAGGTTATAATATTGAGTCTTTGGCAGTAGCAGAAATTGATGCTATCAAAAACATATCCAGAATAACAATTGTAACAACTGGAACACCACAAGTAATTGACCAGATTAGACTTCAATTAACTAAATTAGTACCTGTACACAAAGTTGCTGAATTTAAAAGAGATGATAAAGACGTGATTTTTAAAGAGATGGCTCTATTTAAAATTGTGGGTAAAAAAAATAAAATTGAAAAATGTTTAAATGCTTGTAAAAAATTTAACCCAGTAGTATTGGATGAAACAAAATCATCAGCAGTTATTCAAATAACAGCACTTAGAAGAGAAATTGATAAAATGAATAAAAAATTAAAACCCTTGGGACTTATAAGCACTTCAAGAACAGGGGCTGTTGCAATGACTAGAGGTGCAAAAATTTTTAACTAATTAATAGGAGATAAATTATGAAAATGTTTTATGAAAAAGATGCAGATGTAGATTTAATTAAAAATAAAAAAATTGCGATTTTTGGTTATGGGAGCCAAGGTCATGCTCATGCACTTAATCTAAAGGATAGTGGAGTTAAAGAAATTGTTGTTGCGTTAAGAGAAGGTTCATCAAGTGTTGCTAAAGCTGAATCAAAAGGTTTAAAAGTGATGAATTTATCTGACGCAGCTGCTTGGGCAGATGTTGTTATGATATTAACTCCAGACGAATTACAAGCTGAAATATATAAAAATCATATTGAACAAAGAGTAAGAGAAGGAACAAGTATTGCTTTTGCTCATGGTTTAAATGTTCACTATGACTTAATTAAAGCAAGAAAAGATTTAGATGTATTTATGGTTGCTCCAAAAGGACCTGGTCATTTAGTAAGAAGCGAATATGAAAAAGGTGGTGGAGTTCCATGTTTGTTTGCAGTTCATCAAGATGGATCTGGTAAAGCAAGAGATTTAGCTCTTTCCTATGCTTCAGCAGTTGGTGGAGGAAGATCAGGTATTATTGAAACTACTTTCAAAGACGAAGTTGAAACAGACTTATTTGGCGAACAAACTGTTTTATGTGGTGGTTTAGTTGAACTAATTAAAAATGGATATGAAACTTTAGTTGAAGCTGGGTATGAACCAGAGATGGCATATTTCGAAACAGTTCATGAAGTTAAATTAATTGTTGATTTGATCTATGAAGGTGGAATTGCAAATATGAATTATTCAATTTCAAATACTGCAGAATATGGTGAGTATCAATCTGGTCCAAGAATTATCAATAAGGAAGAAACAAAGAAAAGAATGAAAGAAGTTTTGGCAGATATTCAATCAGGTAAATTTACCAAAGAGTGGATGGATGAGTGCAAAACTGGTCAAAAAAACTTTTTAGCAACTAGAGCGAAATTGGCTGAACATTCTGTAGAAAAAGTTGGGGCAGAGCTAAGAGCCATGATGCCTTGGATAAGTAAGAAAAAATTAGTTGATAGCGATAAAAGTTAATTATTAATAGAATTTTATATCTGTAATAATCTTTTTTTTTCACTTATAATTTTTTTATAAATTTAAAAAAGAGGTTAATTATGAAGGCTAAAAATTTAGTAAGAATATTACTATCATTAGTTCTAGTATTTGGATTTTCTTCAGCATGGGCAAAAACTATCAAATGGTCAATGCAAGGAGACAGTCTTACACTAGATCCACACGCACAAAACGAAGGTCCAACTACTCAAGTATCTAGACAAGTTTATGAAGCTCTTGTTCAAAGAGCAGTAGATATGAAAATTGAACCAGCGTTAGCAAGAAAATGGACAGCTACAGATCCTAATACTTGGATCTTTAATTTAAGAGAAGATGTAAAATTTTCTGATGGTTCTAAAATGACATCAGCTGATGTTGTATTTAGTATATTAAGAGCTAAACAAAGAACATCTGATTTCAAAGAATATATAAGCACAATATCTGATGTTAAAGCGGTTGGGGAATATGCTGTTAAAATTACAACAAGCAAACCTAATCCTATACTTTTAAATCAACTGTCAAACATTTTTATAATGTCTAGAGCTTGGTCAGAGGCAAACTTTGCAATGTCTCCTCAGAATTGGGATGCAGGACAAGAAACTTTTTCAGCAACTAATGCTTTGGGAACGGGTCCATTTAAAATTACTTTGAGAGAACCGAACACAAAAACAGTGTTTAAAAGAAATAAGCATTGGTGGGGTGATATGGAAGATGATGGCATAAAGCAAATTGAGTTACTTCCAATTAAAAATGCTGCAACAAGAGTAGCTGCCTTACTATCCGGTGAGATTGATTTAGTGACTGATGCACCTGTTCAAGATTTAAAAAGAATTGGTTCTTCTTCAGGACACCAAGTTGTAAGTACACCGCAGATGAGAACAATCTTTTTAGGAATGGATCAAGCAGCAGATAAATTAAGAACTGGAAACACTGGTGATAATCCTTTCAAGAAAAAAGAAGTTAGACAAGCACTTTATCAAGCAATTGACATTGAGGCTATCAAGAAAAAAGTAATGAGAGGTCTAAGTGAACCAGCTGGAATAATTACATTCCCAGGAGTAAATGGTTACACAGCAGAACTTGATAAAAGATTACCTTATGATGTTGATGCAGCAAAAAAACTTTTAGCTAGCGCAGGTTATCCTAACGGGTTCGATGTAGAACTAAGATGTCCAAACGATAGATATGTAAACGATGAAGCAATTTGTACAGCTGTTGTTGGTATGTTGGGTAAAATTGGAGTTAATGTTAACTTGTTTGCTCAAACAAAAAGTAAACACTTCAAAGAGCTAAAAGATGACCAAGGTGATTTTTATATGCTTGGATGGGGTGTACCAACTTTAGACAGTCATTACGTATTTCATTATTTATATGAAACAGGTGCTAGTTGGAACAAAGTTAACTTCAGTAACCCTGATGTAGATGCTGCAATTAGAGTTATGGAAGGTGAAGTTGATTTAGATAAAAGAAACGCTGCAATTGCAAATGCTTGGAAAATTGTAAAAGATGATATTGCTTATCTTCCTTTGCACCACCAAGTTATTTCTTGGGCATCTAAAAGTAACGTGAACGTTCCTATCAGACCTAATAACGAACCGTTATTTAGAGCTGCTAGCGTAAATTAAATTAAAATTATTATAAGCCCCTTAAATTTATAAGGGGCTTATAAATTTAAAATCCTCATAAATTGATAAAGTATTTTTTTAAAAGATTATTTCAATCAGCTTTGGTAATGCTAGTTGTTGCCTTTGTCTCTTTTTCCTTGTTCAATTTTGTTGGAGACCCAATAAACAACATGGTAGGAGAAGAAACTTCAGACGAAGAAAGAGCTGAATTAAGAGAAACATTGGGTTTAATGGATCCAATTCATGTTCAATTCTCAAGATTTGTAATTAATGCGTCTAAAGGAGAGTTTGGTATTTCTTATCAATTAAGAAGACCAGTGTCTGAACTGATTGTTGAGAGATTACCAGCTACTATTGAACTTGTTGTAATTTCTGCTTTGATAGCATTAGTGACAGGAACTCTTTTAGGAGTTTATACAGGTATAAATAGAAAGGGTTTTTTGAGCGACTTTGTTTTAGCAATTTCATTGCTTGGAGTGTCACTACCCACATTTGTAATTGGGATATTATTTATTTACTTATTTGCTGTAATTCTAGGAGTGCTCCCCTCGTTTGGTAGAGGAGAAGTTGTTGATTTAGGATTTTGGACAACAGGTTTTTTAACAGTTTCAGGTCTTAAAGCGATAATTCTTCCATCAGTTACATTAAGTCTTTTTCAAATGACATATATAATCAGGCTAGTAAGAGCTGAAATGATGGAAATTTTACAAACTGATTATATAAAATTTGCCAGAGCACGTGGAATTAGTGAAGACAGTATAAAATACAAACATGCTTTAAAAAATGGTTTGATACCCGTAATAACAATCGCTGGGATTAATATTGGAACATTAATCGCGTTTTCAATAATAACCGAAACGGTTTTTCAATGGCCTGGAATGGGTTTCTTGTTTATTCAAGCTGTTCAGTTTGTAGATATACCAATTATGTCGGCTTATTTAGTATTCATTGCATTTGTTTTTGTGATGATAAATTTTATAGTTGATATTCTTTATTATTTTATTGATCCAAGGATTAGAGTTAAAGGAGATGCCGCAAGTGGATAATAATTTAAATTTAACAAGATGGGAAAGAATTAAGGATAGCGACATCTATCATAGCTTTATAAAGTCTCCGACAGCAATTATATCTTCAGCAATTTTATTTGTTATTTTTTTCTGTTCTTTTTTTATCGAATTTTTAACACCTTATACACCTTTCGATCCATCATCTTTGTCTTTGATGGATGCATTTACACCACCATCTTGGACAGAAGATGGTTTAGCACAATTTATTCTAGGAACAGATGGCCAAGGAAGAGATATGTTATCAACCATATTATATGGATGTAGAATATCTCTTATTGTTGGTTTTGCTGCAATTATATTTAGTCTAGTTCTTGGTGTTGGTTTAGGATTAACAGCTGGATATTTTGGCGGCAAATATGAAATGGTAGTAATGAGGCTTACAGATGTTCAGTTGACTGTACCAAGTATATTGATGGCACTCTTGGTTGATGGAATAGCAAGAGGACTAATTTCAAGAGAAATGCATGATGAAATGGCAATCTATGTTTTGATTTTTGCTATTGGAATTTCCGAATGGCCACAGTTTGCAAGAGTATCTAGGGCAGCAACTTTGGTAGAAAAAAATAAAGACTATGTTTCTGCCTCAACGATAATTGGTGTTTCAAATATAGTAATTATGTTTAAACATATTCTACCAAATATTATGAGACCAGTCTTGGTCATCGGTACAATTGGTCTAGCCCTTGCTATCTTGGCAGAGTCGACTTTAAGTTTTTTGGGCGTTGGGGTTCCACCAACAACCCCTTCTTTAGGTACATTGATAAGATTAGGTAATGATTTTTTATTTTCGGGAGAATGGTGGATTACATTTTTCCCAGCAATTTTTTTGGTGATTTTAGCTTTTTCAATTAATTTATTAGGAGATTGGATGAGAGACACTTTAAATCCAAAATTAAAAAAATGAGTTTTTTAAAAATAAATAATTTAAGTGTTGATTATAAAATGCGTAAAGAGACTGTTTACGCAGCCAAAAACGTTAATATTGAAGTAAATAAGGGTGAAATTTTAGGATTGGTTGGAGAGTCTGGTTCTGGAAAAAGTACTGTTGGAAATGCTATAATTAATTTAATTGATGAGCCAGGAAAGGTTTCAAGTGGCTCAGTAATTTTGGGAGACTTAAATATTCATGAAAACTCAGAGAGTATAATTAAATATCGAGGCAATAAAATTGGATTAATATTTCAAGACCCACAAACATCTTTAAATCCAATATTAACAGTTGGTGAACAATTAATTGAAACTATTCAAACTCATCTAAATTTAAACAAAGAGGAAGCAAAAAGTAAATCCATTAATTTATTAAAAGAAGTTGGTATTAAGGATGCTGAAAAAAGATTTAATGACTATCCTCATCAGTTTTCAGGAGGAATGAGACAAAGAGTGGTTATTTCTTTAGCCTTATGCTGTGAACCAGAATTATTAATAGCTGATGAACCCACTACTGCTTTAGATGTTTCTATTCAATCACAGATTTTAGATTTAATTAAAAAACTTACAAAAGAAAGAAACTTAGCTGTGATTTTAATCACTCATGATATGGGTGTTATTGCTGAAACTGCCAATCGTGTAGCTGTGATGAAAAGTGGAAATTTAGTTGAAATTGGTGAAACAAAAAAAATATTAACAACTCCTCAACAAAGTTATACTAAAAGTCTTGTAAGCTCAGTTCCACCCACTAACAAGAAAATTTCAAGATTTGTGATAGTAGAAAAAGAAAATAAAAATAAAGAAAATAATATCAAAATTTTGAATAGATGGACTAAAAAAGAAATTACCAACCAAGATTTAGTTCAAGTTAAAAATCTTAATAAAAGTTTTGATGACAATTTTTTTACAGAAAATTCTAAAAATTCTGTGTTAGCTGTAAATAATGTTTCATTCGAAATAAAAGAAGGTGAGTCATTTGGATTAGTAGGTGAAAGTGGTAGCGGAAAATCTACTATTGCAAAAATGATTGTAAATTTATTTAAACCTTCATCAGGAGATATATTTTTTGACAGCACTTGTATTACAAAGATAAAAAATAGGTCAGAACTAATGAAATTTAGAAAACAAATACAAATGATTTTTCAAGATCCCTATTCATCATTAAATGGTAGATTGAAAGTAAAAGATATTATTGCTGAGCCTATTACGCTTCACAATCCTTCGATATCTAATTCTGATCTAAATAATTATGTCTACGATTTATTAGACTCTGTTGAAATGTCTCAAAAATCAGCAGATAGATATCCACATGAATTTTCAGGCGGTCAACGACAAAGAATTTCGATTGCAAGAGCTTTAGCAACTCAGCCAAGGCTCTTAGTTTGTGATGAACCCACATCTGCACTAGACGTTAGTATTCAAGCACAAATATTAAATTTGTTAAAAGATCTTCAAGAGCAATTAAATTTGACTATTTTATTTATTAGCCATGACTTACCAGTTGTAAGACAAATGTGTGATAGAATTGGAGTTCTAAAAGATGGCAAGTTATGTGAAGTTTCAAATACTGAAGATTTATTTTTGAACCCTAGCCATGAATACACAAAGGAACTTTTGCACTTGATGCCTAAAATTGAGTCTATTTATAATTAATTTTTGTATCACCTAAAATGGACGAAAAAATTTAGCTATTTATACTAATTATTTTGCAATCTCTCTTATAGATTGTATTATAGATTTTCCAAAAATTTTTATTATGAGCGACAAAGATAGAGTCTTTATATTTGATACAACTATGCGTGATGGTGAGCAATCACCTGGCGCATCAATGAGTTTGGAAGAAAAAATTCAGATTGCTCGAGTGTTTGATGAACTGGGAATTGATATTATCGAAGCAGGTTTTCCTATAGCATCACCAGGAGATTTTGAGGCAGTTTCTGAAGTTAGTAAGATTTTAAAAAATTCTATACCAGCAGGATTATCTAGACATTCAGTAAAAGATATTGATAGAGCTTATGAAGCACTAAAGCATGCTCCTAGATTTAGAATACATACTTTTATTTCTACAAGTCCATTACATATGAAGCATAAATTAAATATGTCACCTGAAGATGTTTATGAGTCAATTGGTAAACACGTTTCTTATGCAAGAAAATTTACTGATGATGTTGAGTGGTCATGTGAAGATGGGACAAGAACTGATATGGATTATATGTGTAAAACAGTTGAGCTTGCAATAAAAAATGGAGCAACAACAATTAACATCCCTGATACTGTCGGTTATACAATACCTTCTGAGTTTACAACGATCATTGAAACACTTTTAAATAAAGTTCCTAATATTGATAAAGCAATTTTATCTACTCATTGCCACAATGATTTAGGTTTAGCAGTAGCTAATTCTTTAGCTGGTGTTCAAGCAGGAGCAAGACAAATTGAATGTACTATAAATGGTTTAGGTGAGAGAGCAGGAAATGCTGCATTAGAAGAAGTTGTTATGGCAATTAAGACAAGACCAGATTTGATGCCTTACGAAACTGGAATTAACACAACTTTATTAAGCAAAGCATCAAAGATAGTTTCAAATGCAACTGGATTTCCAGTCCAATATAACAAAGCAATTGTTGGAAAAAATGCATTCGCACATGAGGCAGGTATTCATCAAGACGGAATGTTAAAAAATAGACAGACTTATGAAATTATGACGCCGGAGAGTGTCGGAGTTAAACAAACTTCATTGGTAATGGGTAAACATTCTGGACGTCATGCTTTTAAAGATAAATTAAACAGTTTGGGTTATCCAGATTTAACAGATGATGTAGTAGGAAATGCATTTGCAAAGTTTAAGGTTTTAGCAGACAAGAAAAAACATGTTTATGACGAAGATATTATTGCACTTGTTGATGATAGTTTAATTGTTGATAATAAAGTTAGCGCAATTAACTTAAAATCATTAAAAGTATTTGCTGGTACAGGTGAACCTCAAAAAGCAGAGATGACTTTAGATGTATATGGAGATGTAAAACAAGCTACAGAAACTGGGGATGGACCAGTTGATGCAATATTTAAATGTATAAAAACCCTTTATCCTCATGATGTAAATTTACAGCTTTATCAAGTACATGCTGTAACCGAAGGTACCGATGCTCAAGCTACTGTTAGTGTAAAAATTGAGGAAAATGGAAAAACAACTGTTGGTCAAGCAGCAGATACTGATACTTTAGTTGCTTCTGCAAATGCATACATAAATGCATTAAATAAAATGATAATTAAACGAGATAAAACAGCTCCAATGGAGCAAGAAAGTCAAAAGGTAAGGGGAATATAATGGGGTTATTCGATAGCGTTAAAAAAGTATGGAGCCAAGATATGGCAATTGATCTTGGAACAGCAAATACACTAGTGGTATTAAAAGGAAAAGGTGTTGTTCTTAACGAACCATCTGTCGTTGCAATTGTTGATCAAGGTGGAAAGAAAAATGTTTTAGCTGTTGGAGATGAAGCCAAAACAATGCTTGGAAGAACACCTGGGAATATTAGTGCTATCAGACCTTTAAGAGATGGTGTTATAGCAGACTTTATAGTTACAGAGGAGATGATCAAACACTTTATAAAAAAAGTTCATAAAGGAAGTACTTTTGCTAATCCTAGAATTTTAATATGTGTACCAACTGGTTCAACACCAGTTGAAAGAAAAGCAATTCAAGACAGCGCATTAGCTGCGGGAGCAAGAAGAGTTCAATTAATTGAAGAACCAATCGCTGCAGCTATTGGAGCCGGACTTCCAATTTCTGAAGCCACAGGATCAATGATTGTTGATATAGGTGGTGGTACAAGTGAGATTGCAGTCATGTCATTAGGTGGACTGGTTTATTCTAAATCCCTAAGGGTTGCTGGTGATGCTATGGATACAGCAATAGTAAATTACATGAGAAAAGAATACAATTTACTGATTGGAGACACTACTGCTGAAAAAATTAAGAAAGAAATGGGTACAGCTATTCCAACAGGAACTAATACTTATCCTGTAAAAGGTAGAGATTTAAGATCAGGTACTCCAAAAGAAGTAAACATTACCGAAGAAGATACTGCTGAAGCGCTTAATGATATTTTGAAAGAAATGGTTAATGCAATCAAAGATGCTTTGGAAAATACTCCTCCAGAATTATCTGCTGACTTAGTAGATATGGGTCTTACTTTAACAGGTGGTGGAGCTTTATTAAAAAATATTGACAAAAGATTCTCAAAAGAAACAGGTTTACCAGTGCATGTTGCTGATGATCCATTGTCTTGTGTTGCAGTTGGAACTGGTAAAGCTTTGGATCAAGAAGAAACTTTTTCTACTATGTTATCTGAATATTAAAAGATGGTAAAAGGCAGAGAGGACTTTGTAATTGCCTTAAGATCTGTTTTTTTAAAAAAGAAAGATCAACAAAAGTTTTCGCTTATAAGCTTAATTATTTTATCTGTTGTTATAATAATTTTAAGCAATTTTAATTTTAAACCAATTCAACTTGTTAAGTTAGGAATTAACGAAGTAATATATAGATCTTCCTATGTTGTATCTGTACCAGAAAATAAAATTGAAGAGGTAATATCTAAAATTAAATCACACTTTGATTTTTATAAAAATCATCAAAACCAATTAATTAAAATAGAGAATACAGATGAGATTAAAGTATTAAATACTATTTTAACTGCTGAAAATAAAAGACTTAGAGAGTTGATTGATGAAAGCATAAATTCAGAAGATATATTTGCAAGAGTTTTAATTGACAGAGAAAGTCCATACTTAAAATCAATAGTTTTGAATAGAGGAACTAAAGACAATGTAAAAATGGGAATGGCAGTAATGGATCGAAATTATTTGGTCGGTCAGATTATTGAGGTAAATTATTCAAATTCAAGAGCTCTACTTCTGTCAGATTTAAATAGCAAAATACCAGTAGTAATTCAGCCCCCATTTCTGCAAGCTGTAGCCTCTGGAACTGGTAAGGATCATGGAATAATTGAATATACCAAAGATGAGTACAAAGAAAATCAGATTGAAAATGAGGCTGTTGTATACACTTCTGGTCTTGCAGGTATTTTTAAACCAGGTATTCCAGTTGGTAAAATAACAAATAGTTCAAAGCAACTAAGTTTTTTTTCTGATTTTGGACAATTAAGTTTTGTAAAGATTGTAGAATTTAAAATAGGGGAGCGTCAATAATGGCTTCATTGAACAAAAGTACATTTTTTAGATCATTCCTCTCTTATTTGCCGATTATTATTTTGTTTTTTTCAGTGTTTAATGAATTTGACTTTAATTATTTAAAGTTAGATTATTTTTCATTCAACTTCGTTTTCATTTTAATCTTTTTTTGGACCTTAAGAAATCCAGATTACTTAGGATATTTCTCAATTTTCTTAGCAGGAATTATTAACGACGTAGTAATTGGTATTCCAATTGGAATAAGCAGTTTTTGTTATTTACTAATCTGTGCCATTACCTCGTATATTAGACAAATTACACTAAGTCCAAAATTCATAAATGATTGGCTTTCTTTTATTATTGCTGTTTTGCTTATCAATTCAATTCAAGTAATAATTTTAGACTTAGTATTTTTATATCAGGTAGATTATATGGACTACTTAATAAATTCTGGTTTTACTTTTCTACTTTACCCATTATTTTTTATTTTATTTAACATTTTAAATAACAATATTTCAAATAAACAGAATGATTAGTGGTAATTCAAGTATTAGAAAAACAGACGTAATTAATAGACGGATGTTTATTATTGGTGCTGCAAAAATAATTATTTTTACAGGAATTATAGCCAGACTTTTTTCTCTGCAAGTTAACGAAAATAAAAAATATCTTACTCTTTCAGATAAAAATAGAATTAGAGAGTGGAAGTTGCCACCAATAAGAGGTGATATAGTGGATTACTTTGGCAATGTTATAGCTGGAAATTTAAAAGTATATCAACTTCATATAATTCCAGAACAAGTTGAAAACTTCAATTATTTGTTAACTCGATTAAAAACTCTACTTAACCTGAGTGATAAAAAAATAGAAAAAATTGTAAAATCAAAAAATAAATTAAAACCTTGGGAAAGTATTATTGTTTCTGAAAATTTATCTTGGAGTGATTTTTTAAAAATAAATAATTATTTATATGACTTAGTTGGTGTTAAACCAGTTATGACCATTTCAAGAAATTACCCTTTTAGCGAAACTTATACTCATATTCTAGGCTATGTCAGTCAACCTAATGAGGAAGAGATTTTAGCTAATGAAACTGTTCAAGAAAGATTTGTTCCAGGTATGAAAATTGGAAAATTAGGTTTAGAAAAAACTTTAGAAAATTACTTGATTGGTACAAATGCTATCCAAAGATATGAAGTAAACGCTTATGGGAAAAGAATTAATCAACTTGAGCATCAAAAAGGAAAACAAGGTTTAAGAGTAAGATTAACTGTTGATACTGAGGTTCAGAAAGCTTGTGGAAAACTTTTAAATGACCGAGCTGGATCAATAAGTGTAATGGATATTTATACGGGTGATATCATAGCAATGTACTCTTCTCCATCCTACGACCCAAACAAATTTTTATTTGGTATAAGCAATGATGATTGGGCATTAATTAGAAATAATCCATTAAAACCACTAGTAAATAAGACACTTGCAGGACTTTATTCTCCAGGATCTACAATAAAACCAATTGTAGCTTTATCTGCTTTAGAAAATAAAATTGTTAGTCCAAATTTTAAAGTTAAATGCACTGGTAAGATGGAACTCTATGGACAGACTTTTCACTGTTGGAAAGAAAAAGGTCATGGATTTGTAAGTTTAAAAAATGCAATGAAACAATCATGTGATACCTATTTTTATGAAGTTGCAAGATTACTAGGAGTAGATCGATTAAATGTTACAGCTGAAAAATTTGGCCTTGGTAAAAAAGTGTTAGGAGATTATTTTGATTTTGAAAAATCAGGTTTATTTCCAAACACTAAATGGAAAAAAAATAATCTTGGAAAAGGTTGGGTTCTTGGTGAAACATTAATAACTGGAATAGGTCAAGGTTACACTCAAACAACTCCACTTCAATTATGCCTTATGACAGCTCAGATTGCTAATGGAGGCTACTCTATAAAACCAAGAATAATAGTTGATAATAATGCTGTTTCTTTCGAAGAAGCTAAAAATAAATTTGAAGAAGGGCCTTTATTTTCTGAAGAAAAAAAATTATTTGAGAATCCTAAAAATATAAAAATTGTTCAAGAGGCCATGTTTAGTTCAACTAATGAATTATACGGCACATCATACAAATCTAGAATAGACGATCCAAAATATCAATTTGCTGGTAAAACTGGAACTGCGCAGGTTAAGAGAATTAGTATGCGAGAAAGAGAACTTGATCTTAAAATTGAGCAAATCCCTTATAAAGATCGAGATCACGCATTATTCGTTGCGTATGGTCCGTATATTAATCCAAGATACGCATTAAGTATTATAGTTGAGCATGGTGGCTCAGGAAGTAAAACTGCAGCACCAATTGCAAAAGAATTGTTCAAATTAATAATTGATAGAAACGATCTAAGAAATAAACAAAAAAATTTTGAGGAAATAGAAATTTGATGTTTCAACACGATAGATTAAATAACGAACTTACTTTCTGGCAAAAGATTAAAGAGTTAGACTATATTTTACTGATAAGTATATTTTTACTTTCAATATTAAGTTTATTTGTGATGTACTCAACAGATGGAGGAGAAATTCTATTTCATACAAAAAGTCATTTTAGTAAAATAGTAGTTTTTTTCCCTTTAATGATTTTAATTGCGTTTTTTAATATTAGATGGTGGCACAACTTATCATACTTGTTTTATATAGCTGTAATTCTTCTACTAATTTATGTTTCTTTTTTTGGAATAAAATCATCAGGCTCAAGAAGATGGATGGATTTATATTTATTTAATTTACAGCCTTCAGAGTTAATGAAGATAGCAATTATACTTTGCTTAGCAAAATATTATCACAGAGTTAAAATTGAAAATGTAAACTCAGTTACAAGTATCATGACAGTTGTTACTATAATTTTAATACCAATTATTATGGTGCTCTCACAACCAGATTTAGGAACTTCAATTCTCATTGCATCAAGTGGACTAATTGTTTTATGGTTGGGAGGCGTTAAGATAAAATATTTTATTTATTCTTTTATAGTTTTTTTAATATCACTACCTTTTGTAATTTCTTTCTTAAAGCCTTATCAAAAATTGAGAATATTGACTTTTTTAGACCCTGATAGAGATCCATTGGGCGCTGGTTATCAAATAATTCAGTCAAAAATAGCAATAGGTTCTGGTGGCTTAGAGGGCAAAGGTTTTTTAAAAGGCACACAAAGTTATTTGGATTTTTTACCTGAAAAACATACTGATTTTATATTCACTTTATTTTCTGAAGAGTTTGGATTTATAGGATCAGTAGGATTATTAATTTTGTATTCAATTATTATTATCAGAATTTTGAGAATAGGTGCTATCTCAAGAAGTAATTTTTCAAGGTTATTCTGTTTTGGATTTGCTTTTGCAATATTCATTTACATTGTTGTAAATCTTTCAATGGTCTTAGGTTTATTGCCAATTGTTGGTTCTCCATTACCGATAATGTCCTACGGAGGTTCCTCTATGTTGGCAACTATGATCGGATTTGGTATTGTTCTTAGCGCCAAGATAAATCACAAACAGATGATTGCTTAAAATATTTAATTTAATTAAGCATAATTTGTCACTATGAAACTTTAATTTTTTAATTGTATAAAGTCCTTATGAATAAGAACATTAAGGTTGGAATAGTTGGTGCAGGTATCCAAGGTGTTTCAAATGCTTTGTTCCTTCAAAAAAAGGGATTTAATGTAACAATATTTGATAGAGATAATCCAGGAAGCCAAGCAGCTTCTTATGGAAATGCAGGACATTTTTCGCCTTATGCTTCACTTTCTTTAAATAGAACAGATGTCTTAGCGGATGTTCCGGCTATGTTATTAAGTTCAACTGGTCCTCTAGCTTTAAAATGGAATTATGTTCCAAAAATGATTCCATGGTTCATGAAATTTATCATGAACACTACAAAAACTAAGATGATGCATACTGCAAAAAATATGCATCAAATTTTAGATTTAGCTCTACCGGCGTATGATGAATTATTTGATGAAATAGATCTTGAAGGATTAGTGGAAAACAAAGGAATACTTTATATCTGGAATGATCAAGATCTAAAAAGTAGGGAATTAGAAATTAGAGTTAGAGATGAATTAGGAGTTAAACAACAACTAGTAAATAAAGCTGAAATTCATGATTTAGAACCCCATATTAAACCTTTCTATCATGCTGGAGTTTACTATCCTTATGCAAGACATGCTCGAAATCCAAAAAGAATCCTTTTAAAATTATTTGATCTATTTTTGCAAAAAGGTGGAAAGTTTAACAAAGTAAATATTAAAGATATAAAATTTGATGATGAAAAACCTATTTTTAAAACTGAAACACAAAATTATGTTTTTGATAAAGCAGTTATTGCTTGTGGCGCTTTTTCTAAAAAATTGACTGACAATTTAAATGAACAAATTCCTCTAGATACTGAAAGAGGATATCATGTTCATTTTAAAAACTGTGATCATTTATTAAGCCGACCAGTAATATTTTCAAACCGTGGTTTTGGAATTACACCAATGGAACAAGGATTAAGAGTAGTTGGTACAGTTGAATTTGGTGGATTAGAAAATCCTTTGTCAAAATCTAGAGTTAAAAATTTAATTAATAATGCAAAATATATGCTTGGTGATTTACCCGAGCATGAGGATGAGTGGTTAGGATTTAGACCAACTTTACCAGACTTTTTACCTGTCATGGGACCATCAAAAAATTATAAAAATGTTTATTATTGTTTTGGACATCATCATTTAGGATGGACTTTAGGCCCAATTTCTGGAAAGATTGTTTCAGGAATGATTGCGAACGAAAATACAAACTTAGATTTAAAACCTTATAGTTCGTTAAGATTTAGCTAAGTGGGTCAGAACGCCAAAGCATATTTAATGTTGGTTTGTGCAACATTATTTTGGGCAGGCAATTTTACAATTGCTAAGTTTGCATACTTGCAAAACATACCACCAAATACTCTTTCATTTTTAAGATGGTGTTTTGTATGGATAATTTTATTTCCCTTTACGTATCAGGAAATATTTAAATTAAAGTATAAAATTAAAGAAAATTTATCTTTATTTTTTATCCTTGGTTTTACCAGTGTTTGTATATTTACTTCATTTACTTATAATGCTTTAAATCATACCCAAGTAATCAATGCATCTCTTTTTAATACTGCAATACCAGTTACAATAATTTTAGTTTGTTTTTTGTTGAAAATTGAAAAAACAAATATTTTTCAATTATCAGGCCTGTTTATTTCTGTATTAGGTATTTTAGCTATTATCACAAGATTGGATCTTAATATTTTGCTTTCTTTAAATTTTAATAAAGGAGATTTATTTATGATAGGTGCGATAATTGCATGGGGAGTTTATTCAGCATATTTAAGAAAAAGAAATTTTGATGTTTCTCTACTTGCCCTTGTACAAATCATATGCACGTTTGGCCTAATATTTCTTTTGCCTTTATTTTTTTTCGATGTAATTCAAGATAAAGTTGTAGAGATAAATAGCAACTTTTTTTACATTTTATTTTATATTGCTTTGTTTCCAAGTATTGGCTCTTACTATTGTTGGGCAGGTGCTGTTGCGGTTATTGGAGCTAATCGAGCAGGAATTTTTTTATCATTAATTCCTTTATTCAGTACAATTTTTGCAATCATACTTTTTAATGAAAAATTTTTATTTTTTCATTTAATTGGGTCTATTTTAATTATATTAGGTCTATTTTTATCAAACAAAAAAATTAAAAATGCTTAAAGTTGCTATATTAGATGATTACCAAAATGTTGCTCAACAATTTGTTGATTTAGAAAAATTATCTGGAAAATATGAATTTAAAATTTTCAGCGAACCTTTTGTAGATGAGGCGGACGCTATTGAACAATTAGCTGATTTTGAAGCTCTTCTAATAATGAGAGAAAGAACTCCAATTACAAAAAATCTTATTGATAATTTAAGTGATTTAAAATTTGTTATCACGAGTGGATTAAGAAATAGATCTATAGACCTAGAAGCTGCTAAAAAAAGAAAAATTATAGTTTGTGGGACAGATATTAATATCAATCCTACTCCTGAACTTACTTGGGCACTAATTCTTGGTTTAGCTAGAAACTTTAAAGAAGAATTTGATAATATGTATCAAGGATATTGGCAAACTACTATTGGTGTTGAGCTAAAAGGAAAAATATTAGGATTAATAGGATTGGGAAGAGTAGGAAGTGAAGTTGCAAAAATTGGAAAAGCTTTTGGAATGCAAGTTATGGCTTGGAGTGAAAATTTAAGTTTAGATAAATGCAAAGAGCTCGATGTCTTGCCATGTAGCAAAGATGATTTAATTAAGAACTCAGATGTTTTATCCGTTCATGTGCAAGGTGGAGAGAGATACAAAGATTGCATAACATTAAAAGAGTTAGACAATATGAAGAAGACAGCTTTTTTAATTAATACTTCAAGAGGTCCAATAGTTAATGAAGATGATTTGATTATAGCATTATCAACTAATGTAATTGCTGGAGCTGGCATTGATGTTTATGAAAAAGAACCTCTGCCTGAAAATAATAAATTAAGATTTTTACCTAACGCTTTGTTAACTCCGCATATAGGATATGTAACAGCAGAAAATTACAGTATTTTTTACAATCAAATGATCGAGGGATTAGAGGCTTGTGTTAATGGAAAGCCAATCAGAGTTTTAGAGTAACCATGGAGTTACCAGTTGTAAATCACGAAGATTATTTTGCAAAAATTGGAGATGATCATAAATTTCCAATAAATAAATTTAGTGAACTTGCAAATTATTTAATTAAAAAAAATGTAGTCAAAAAGTTTCATAAACCTTATCCATGCTCATCTGAAACATTAAAATTTGCTCATTCTGAAAAATATATAAGAGACATCACAAATAAAACTTTAGACAAAGATGGTGTTAAAAAAATAGGTTTTCCTTTGGTAGACAGTGTTGTTAAGAGATCTTTGGTTGCAACAGGGGGGACTGTATTGGCATCAAAACTTGCTATAAATTATGGAATTTCTTGCAATACGGCTGGAGGGAGCCACCACGCTAATTACAATGGTGGTGCCGGTTACTGTGTATTTAATGATGTAGCAGTTGCAGCTCATTATTTACTTAACAGGGGCCTTGCAAATAAAATTTTAATTGTAGATCTTGATGTTCATCAAGGAAATGGAAATTCAGATATTTTTAAAGAAAATAGAAATGTTTTTACATTTAGCATGCATTCAAAAACTAATTATCCTGCAAAAAAATCTATTAGTGATTTAGATGTAGAGCTAGAAGAAAACACAGAGGATGATACTTACATCAAAACTTTAAAGCACTATTTAACAGAGTTAAATCAAGAAAATTTTGATTTTGTTTTTTATATTGCAGGAGTAGACATTCATTTTAATGATCGATTAGGTAAATTAAAAATTTCCGATCAAGGTGTAAAATTGAGAGATGAGCTAGTAATTGAAAATTTTTATTCAAAAAGAATACCTTTTTGTGGAGTTTTAGGAGGAGGATACAATAAAGATTTTGAAAAATTAGTAGAATTGCACTCTTTGTTGCATCAAACTTGTGCTAAGTATATTTGAATATGACAAAAAAAATTAACCCCAACCTAACCGCTGAACAGAAATTAATTTTATTTGAAGAAGGCACAGAACTTGCTGGATCAAGTGAACTTAATAATGAAAAAAGAGAAGGAAGTTTTCATTGTGCAAATTGTGGTGAGAAGTTATTTGACTCAAATACTAAATATGAAAGTGGATCTGGTTGGCCATCTTTTTATGAATCTTTACCAGATGTTTTTGAAACAAAAACAGATTATCATTTAGGTTATGGAAGAACAGAGTATCATTGTAAAAAATGTGGTGGTCACCATGGACATATATTCGATGACGGTCCAGAGCCAACTGGAAAAAGATATTGCAATAATGGTGTCTGTTTAGTTTTTAAACCAAAAACTTAAGTATAGTTTTAATTTTTTAGTAAGTCTTGGAGTTTGTTTTCTTTTTCTAGAGCCCTTACTTCATCATAGCCACCTATATGCTGCTCATCAAAAAAAATTTGTGGAATTGTTCTTTTTCCATTTGCTTTCTTAATCATTTCATCCATTGCGCCTTCAACTTTTGAAATATCAATTTCATTATATGGAGCATTGTTTCTTGTTAATAATCTTTTTGCAGCCTCACAATAGTTACATAGGGGGCCAGTATACATAGTAATTTTTTTCATAACTTATAGATAGTCACCTTTTTTAATTTTACTAGTGATTTCTTTTCTAGAATATTCAAATTTTTTTCTATGTTTGATACTTTTTTGATTTACTCTTTTTCTCCACAATCTAAATGATGATGGTTTTAAAGATCTTCTCATAATTTTAATTACATCAGATTCTCGCTTCCCTGTTTTTTTCTCAATTTCCTCAAAAGTAATTCTGTCTGCCCATGCCGCCCAAATTACCCAGTCTGGGTCGTCAATGCTGGGTTCAGGATTTTTAACTTTGGTAACCGGGGTGTACCCTTTTTTTTTCATAAACCCTTTATATTTGAAAAAAAAATTTAATGCATTTTTTTTACCCTCTGATATTATCGCCCAGATAGTCCTTCTTAGCCATCTTTAGCTCCCGGTTTTTAAGGACTATCTTCTCTTTACGAATATGCTTCCTTTAGAATTTATACTCTACTTACAAATCATTATTTTTTTGTTCATTACACCGGGTACTCCAAGAATAGTTATAATTTCCTATTCAATGAATTATGGTGTAGGGAAATGTGTTTGGTCAGCACTTGGTGATGTTACTGCAAATTTAATTCAAGCGACTTTGGTAATTTTTGTAATAGGTTCTTTTTTTTCAGAAAATTCATTAATTCTTAATATTTTCAAATGGATTGGAGTTCTTTACATTTTATATCTTGCTTATGATATCTATAAGTCTCGCCCAAAAAACTTAAAAGATAAGGAAGAAATTACAAAAAGTAATTTATCTTTTTTTAGAGATGGGTTTTTAGTTGCAGGAACCAGTCCTAAGGCTTGGATGTTTTTTCCTTTTATATTTCCACAATTTATTGATTTTAGTTCTAATCTTTTAAGTCAATTTATAATTTTAATTACAACTTACATTGTATTAGATTTTTTATCCTTGATTGGTTATGCAATACTTGCACAAAAATTGATTAAATGGATTACTGCAAATCCGAAAACTATTAATACAATTTCAGCGAGTGTTTTAGTCATTATTGCTGGAATTATTGTTATTACACAACAGTATTAAACTCATACTAAGACTTTATTCCTACTTGCATTGTGTGAAAATTGTTTATTTAATTAGTCATTAATTAATTAAAGGGGAAATAAAATGAAGTTAAATAAAATAATTTTAAGTTTTGTTTCTGCATTAGTAATTTTATTTTCAACTTCTGTTGCATCTTTTGCAAAAGTAGTTGGTGACAAAATTATTTTAGGTGCTGCAATTTCCTTAACTGGTAAGTACTCATCAAATGGTGTTCATACTCAAAATGGTTATAACATGGCCGTTGACAGAATTAATAGCATGGGTGGTGTAAAAGTTGGTGGAAAAACTTATAAGTTTGACATTATCTATTACGATGATGAATCAAACCCTAAGAGAGCTGCACAGCTTGCAGAAAGATTAATTTCACAAGATGGTGTTGAGTTTATGCTTGGCCCATACAGTTCAGGTCTTACAAAAGCTATTGCACCTGTAACTGAAAAATATGGTGTTCCAATGGTAGAGGCGAATGGTGCTTCTAGATCTTTGTTTACCAAAGGTTACAAATATCTATTTGCAGTATTAGCTCCGGCAAACTTATATCTTGATGTAGCAATTGAAACTGCAGTTGAGCTAAATGGTGGAAAACCAGTAAGAATTGCTCAAGCATTTGAACAAGATGCTTTTTCACAGGATGTTAGATTAGGTATTTTAGATGCTGCAGAAAGAACTGGATCTGAAATCATCATCGATGACAAACTGCCTAAAGAGTTAAATGATATGGCTGCAACTTTGGTTAAAGTTAAACAAATGAAACCAGATGTTTTAGTTGTATCAGGTCATACTAAAGGTGCATTGACTGCAGTAAGACAAATTGCTGAAATGAAGGTTGATGTTCCAATGTTGGCTATGACTCACTGTGATGCAGCGAAATTGTCAAAACAACATGGTGCTAATTCTCAGTATGCACTATGTGCTTCTCAATGGCATAAATCTCTGACTTATAAAGATGATTTCTTTAAAGATGGAATGACCTATGCTGCAGACTTTGAGAAAGAGTTTGGATATGATCCACCATACCAATCTGCTGAGTCTTCAGCTGCGTTATTGGTGTTCAAAGATGCATTTGAAAGAGCCAATTCTTTTGATCAAAAGAAAGTAAGAGATGCTCTTGCAGCTACTAACATGCAAACATTCTATGGAAATATTAAATTTGCACCTGGCGGTCAGAACGTTGATAAGCCAATGGTACTTTTCCAAGTAATGTGTGATGATGCTGGTAAGTGTGAAAACAAAGTTGTTGCTCCATTAAAATGGGCATCTGCTAAGTTAATTCACCCAATGCCTAAGTGGTCTGAAAGATAATAATTAAAAATTTAGCCCCCTGGTAATAGGGGGCTTTTTTTTATATAAACCAAAAAAGATTTTATGGATTTTCTTGTATTTCAATACCCAATGATAACTGTTCAAGCTTGCTTGGACGGTATTCTTTTAGGAGTATTGTTCGCATTAATTGCTTATGGAATGGCTCTTCAATGGGGTGTTATGAATATAATTAATATTGCTCAAGGAGATCTTGTTATTTTAGGAGGATACATTGCGTACTTTATGTATCTTTATGGTATTCATCCAGCATGGGGAGTAATTGTTGCTCCAATTATAATGTATTTCGTAGGTATTGCGATCTATAAACTGGTTATAAATAAAGTTGTCGATAGAGATTTATTTATCTCAATTTTAGCTACATTTGGAATAAGTATTTTATTCATGCAATTAATGAACTTTGCATTTGGTGCAGATGTTGTGCTTGCAAATTCGCATTATGGTACAACAATGTTGTTTGATAATAATGTTGTTCTTCCTAATTCAAAAATATTTTCAGCATTTATCAGTATTTTATTTGCAGTTTGCTTAGTGATTTATATGAAAAAATCTAAGCTTGGACGAGCAATTAGAGCAACTGCTCAAAACGCACGTGCTGCAAAAATTTTAGGAGTAGATACTGAAAAAGTATACGCAGCAACTTTTGGAATTAATGCTGCTTTATGTGGTGTAGCTGGAGCTTTAATCTCTATAACATTCACTATTCACCCTTATATGGGATTACCTTATACGATTAGATCTTTTATGATTGTTATTGTTGCTGGTTTAGGAAATTTACCAGGTGTTGCAATGTCAGGTATGGGATTAGGAGTTTTTGAGGAATTTGCAGATTATATTTTAGGAACAGAATTTAGAATTGGATCAGTATTTTTATTACTAGTCTTAATTTTAGTTTATCGAAGATTTAAACTTTCAAGAAAGAGAGAGTACTTAAAATGAGAAAAGTTAAAATCAATGATAATCAAGGTCAAACAGTTGAAGTTGACATAGATAAATTTAAAAAACACTTAGATGAATATCATTCATCAGGCTCAAGTGTACATGATGAAGATGGTCATTATTTTACAGTAGATCAAAATTTCAGAGAAAAAATTAATAGTCTATATGAACAAAAATAATTTAATACTTTATATAGGAATTTTAATATTTGGTTTAGCAGCACCATTTATATTTCCAGCATTTAAAGTACAATTATCAATTCTTTGCATTCTAATTGTTCTTGCAACTACTTGGAATATCCAAGGAGGGGAGATGGGATACAATACATTTGGAAATATTTTGTTCTATGGACTGGGTATGTATTTGTGTGCTTCAGTTCAAGTTGGAATGTTTTTTCCATTAGCAGAGTGGACAGAAAGTGGTGGTGAAAAAACATTTGTACATACTCCTACCCAATTTTTCCAAGGTATGGCAATGGGACTTGTTGTTGCCGCAGTGGTTCCAACTATTGTTGCTGGTTTAATTGGTTATGCAATATTAGGATTGAGAGGCCACTATTTTGCTATTTGTACTCTAGGATTAGGAGTAGCTGCTGGTGAAATTTCTGGAGGAATTGAAATTATTGGAGCAGGACAAGGTTTTACAACTCCACCATTTCCTAATGTAGGAGGCTTAGAAGCTAGAGGAGAATTCTTTTACTTTTTAAGTTTTATAGTTTTAGTTTTGACATTTATAACTGTGAAAGCGATTTACTCTACTAGATTTAAGTTAATCCTTAATGCAATCAGAGACAATGAAGACAAGGCTGAAGCTATGGGAATTGCAACAATGAAATATAAAATTATTGGTTGGATGATTTCTGCATTTTTCTGTGGTTTAGCTGGAGGAATAATGGGTGGACTAGTTGGATATATCGACTCAACAGATGTTGCTTTTGATGGAAGAGAAATGGGAGTGTTCATGGTTTTAATGGCAATATTAGGTGGTAAAGGAACTCTTTGGGGACCAGTTATCGGTGCAACAATATTCCATATTTTTAAAGAAGGATTTTGGACATTCTTCCTAGGCTGGCAGTATGTAGCCTTGGGCGTATTAATTGTAGTGATTGTCATTTATTTCCCTGAGGGATTAATGGGATGGTTAAGAGAAAAATATCCTCACAGATTTGGGGAGGTAGTTGATGAAGCTGATCGAAAGGCTCAGGTAGAGATAAAATGAGTATTTTAGAAGTTAATAATGTTAGTAAATCTTTTGGAGGAGTAAAAGCTAATGTTGATATCTCCATGTCAGTTGAAAAAGGTAAAATAGTGGGATTAATTGGCCCAAATGGATCAGGAAAAACAACTTTATTTAATTCAATTGTAGGCACTTATCCAATAGACCAGGGTTCAATTAAATTTAATGGAAAAGAAGTTTCTGAACTTCCTGTTCCCGTAATAGCAAAGCTAGGTTTATTAAGAACTTTTCAACAAACAAGAATATATGGAAAACTGAACTGCATTGATAATATGCTAATTAGCCATAAGGGTAGTGATGAAAATATATTAAAACTGTTTTCAAAAATACCTCAAGAGCTTACAGAAAAAGCAGAAAATTTACTAAATTTTGTTGGTTTATATCAAAAGAGAAAACTTAGAGCAGGTGATTTATCTTTTGGACAACAAAAACTTTTAGAACTTGCTATGGCATTAATGAATGAACCAGAAATGCTTTTACTAGATGAACCAACAGCAGGAATAAATCCAACTTTAATCAATGGAATTATTGATAGATTGATAAAAGTAAATCAAGATTTTGGTATCACTCTTTTAGTTATTGAACATAATATGAGAGTGATCATGCAATTAGCGGAGAATATATTTTGTTTAGCTCACGGTAAAATGTTAGCAAATGGTTCACCAGATGAAATTAAAAACGATAAGCGTGTTATCGATGCATACCTAGGAGCCCAATAATGTCAAATCAATATGAAGTTTTAGGAAAAGCTCCAACACCAAAAGATTTAAAAAAACTATCTCCAAATGAAATACATCTGACAATTAAAAATTTAAATGCTGGGTATGGTAAAATGGAAATTTTACATAATTTTGATTTATTCGTGAACAAAGCACAATCATTGTGTTTGATTGGACCAAACGGAGCAGGTAAATCTACAATTCTTCACTCAATTTATGGATTTACAAACATCTTCTCTGGTCAAATTGAAATAGAAGGAAAAGAAATTACAAATCTTACACCAGCTGAAAAATTAAAATCAGTTGGAATTGCATATATCTTACAAGACAATTCTGTATTCCCAGATATGACAGTTGAAGAAAACTTATTAATGGGCGGATATATTAAAGATAAAACCGAAGAGTCTTTTGAAGAAGCTGAAAGAATTTTAGAAAAATACGAGAGATTAAGAAATAGAAGAAATCAGCCTGCTAAAGTTTTATCAGGTGGTGAAAGAAGATTGTTAGAAATCTCTAGAGCTTTAGTTATGAAACCATCTGTTCTATTAGTTGATGAACCTTCAATTGGTTTAGAACCAAGATATATTGACATGGTTTTTGAAATTTTGAGAGATCTTCAACAAAATGAAAAGAAAACTATTATATTAGTTGAACAAAATGCCAAAAAAGGACTAGAATTTGCAGACATTGGATATGTATTAGTATCTGGACAAACTGCAATTGCTGGCAAAGGGGATGAGTTATTGCAAAACCCTGATGTTGGTAGACTATTCCTTGGTGGCTAATGATAAATAAAGATTTCTTTTTTAAAGGCTACAAATCAATACTAGCTCACGATAGCCCAGCAATAGCTTTAGGTTGTTGTTTTATTGCTATAGGAGCTCTTTTAAAAAATCTTGGCTTCAATATTCAAGAAAGCATTTTTTCTACCATGCTGACTTATGCATTGCCAGGATCTCTAGTTATGGCAGAGTCTTTATTGGTTGGTGCTTCTTTATTAAATATTTTTTTAGCAGTTTGGTTTGTTAATGCTCGTTTATATCCAATGGCTGTTTCTTTGTTTCCATTAATGATGCATGAAGATCAACCAAAGTGGAAATATTATTTTTCATGCCATTTCATAGCTGTATCAGCTTGGTTGATTATGAAGAGTAATTATAAGACTATTCCAGAAAAATATAGAATTGATTATTGGATAGGGATTGGAAGCGCTACTTGGGGTGTTGCTGTAATTGGGACTTTAATAGGTTTTTATTTTTCAGAATATTTAAACAAAGAAATGATGATGGGTTTAGCTATTTTAAATCCTGTATATTTTTTATGCATGATGGTAGGAGCGTCAAAAACAAGACAAGTAACTTTATCAGTTTTACTTGGAATTATTTTGGGACCTGTTTTTTATTTTTTTTCACCTGAATGGTCTATTTTATTAGGTGGAGTAGTTGGTGGCACTATTGCTTACTTAATAGGAGAAAAAAATGTCAACTAGTATCGTTTTAGCAATTTTGGTGACATCCCTTGCAACTTTTTTATCAAGATTTCTTGGAGCAATAAGCTCAGAAGGTATAAAAGAAACTTCTAAGATATTTAAATGGTTTAACTGTTTAGCTTATGCAACTTTAGCAGCCCTAATTGCAAGAACAATAATTTTTCCAGTTGGTGTAATGGATGACTCAAGCTACTTAGTAAGATTTGTTGTTGTTGTACTATCCTTAACTGTTTTTTTTATTTCTAAAAAAAATTATGTTTATCCCACAATTTTCTCTGCCATAAGTATGGCAATATTAGTTAATTATTTCTAAATAAAATTGATTTATTAAAAAACTTAACTTAAGGTTTCTTATGGAAAAAATACCTGGTTTAGAAATTCAAGAACATGATAAATCAAAAAGAATTTTGAATATTAAAATTACTGATGAGATTATTAAGAAATTAGTTTTTCCATTTAATAAATTTGACTTAACAGCTTTAGAACTAAAGCCTTTTACAAGGTTTACAATAGCAAAAAGTTTAGATGATTTAACAGAAAATAAACTTAGTAAACTAATGAACTCAATAATTAGAGATCGTTCAACTGGTTGTTTTATAATTGGACCAAAAAATATTTCACCAAAAATTAATGATAAATTTTTAGTAAAATTATCAACAGCTATTGCCTATTTAATTGGAAATCCTAACCATGATTCAATGGCAGGAAAATACTATGCTCGTTTTCATGTTAAACACGAAGACGCGAGTGACTCTTATTTAAGAAAAGCTTACCGTAATATGGATCTTCATACAGATGGAACTTATGTTAAAGAAATTACTGATTGGTTAATTATGACAAAGTTAGAAGAAGAAAATGTAGAGGGTGGAGAGACTGCGATGTTGCATTTAGATGATTGGGAACATTGCAAAGAACTATCAAATGATCCTGTGGGTAAACAAGATTTTCTTTGGAGCTCACCTAAGAGTAAAAATGTAGATTATAAAGTTGAGCATCCAGTTTTTTCTTCAGATGATAAAGGAAGACCACATATTTCATATATTGACCAATTTCCCGAACCAAAAAACATGGAACAAGGCAATTTTTTACAGAGATTATCTGATGCTCTTGAAGGAAGTGAAAATAAAGTAATTACAAAGTTACCGGTTGGTTGCTCTATAATTGCAAATAATTATTTTTGGCTTCATGGAAGAAAACCTTTCAAAGAAAATAAAGAATTAAGCAGAGAATTGTTGAGAATTAGAGGATCTTTTTTTGTTAATTAATTCAATATAATCAATATAAAGTAACCAAAATATTATGATTTTAGGTTTTATTGGTACGGGTAAAATTGCATCTTCAGTAATAACTGGAATATGTAAATCTAACCTTAAATATAAAAAAATAATAATTTCTCCAAGGAATAAGCAGATTGCCAAAAGTTTAAAAAAAAAGTTCAAAAAAATAGTTATTGCTAAAGATAATCAACAAATTGTTGATCAATCTACTTGGGTATTTTTATCTATTACACCTACGGTGGGAGAGAAGATAATTAAAGATTTAAAATTTAAGTCTAGTCAAACAATTGTTAGCTTTATATCTACAATAACTCTATCACAGTTAAAAAAAGCCGTTAAAGTAAAAGCAAAAATAGTAAGAGCAATTCCTTTGCCACCAATATCATTAAAGAAAGGACCAGTTCCAATTTGTCCTCCAAATTCAAAAGTGAAAGCTTTTTTTAATCATTTAGGAACTACTGTAGAAATCAAAAATGAAAAATCTTCAATAAACTTTTGGTCTACTTCTGGAATGATGGCACCTTTTTATGAAATGCAAAGAGTAATGTCTGATTGGTTAGTTAAAAAAGGAGTAAAAAGAAATAATGCTCAAAAATATATAACTTCTTTGTTTTTAGCTTTGTCAGAAGATGCAGTTATACATTCTAAAGAAAACTTAAGAGAGTTAGTTAAAGAGTCGCAAACACCTAAGGGATTAAATGAGCAGGGTGTCAATGAATTGTCAAAATCTGGTTTTTATAAATCATTAGAGAAAACTTTAAATAGCATTTACAAAAGATTAGATAAATAAATGTCTGATAATATTTTAGAGATAAATAATTTATCAAAGTATTTTGGAGGACTTGCTGCAGTTTCTGATTGTTCTATAAAAGTTAAAAGAGGAACTATCACAGGTATAATTGGACCAAACGGATCTGGCAAAACAACTTTATTTAATTTAATTGCAGGAAATTTAAAATCTTCAGGTGGGAGTGTAACATTTGATGAAGAAAATATCACAGATGTTCCATCTTATGAATTATTTTCAAAAGGATTACTTAGAACTTTTCAAATAGCTCACGAGTTTTCAAATTTGTCTGTTCTAGAAAACTTGATGATGGTTCCAGGAAATCAATCAGGTGAAAAGCTAATGACAGCATTATTTAAGCCAGGGTTAGTTGCAAAAGAGGAAGCAGAAGTTAAAGAAAAAGCAAAAGAAGTAGTTGAATTCTTAAATCTAGGGCATTTGTCAAATGAGCTTGCAGGAAATCTTTCTGGAGGTCAAAAAAAATTGTTAGAACTTGGAAGAACTATGATGGTTGATGCAAAATTAGTATTATTGGATGAAGTAGGGGCAGGAGTAAATAGAACTTTATTAAAAGATCTGGGTACTGCAATCGAAAAGCTAAATAAAGAAAAAGGTTATACTTTTTGTATGATTGAGCATGATATGGATTTTATAGGAAGATTATGTGATCCCGTAATTGTTATGGCTGAAGGTTCGGTTTTATTTGAGGGTACGGTTGATGATGCAAAAAAGGATGAAAAGGTAATCGAAAGTTACCTTGGTAGAGGATCGAAATTAAAGGATGAAGTTTAATGGCATATTTTGAAGGAATAGAGATGACCGGTGGTTATGGAAATGGACCAGATATAATTAATTCTTGTTCTGTTGAAGTAAACAAAGGCGAAATTGTTTCTATCCTAGGACCTAATGGTGCTGGAAAGTCTACAGCTATGAAAGCAATGTTAGGTTTATTAAATTTAAAATCTGGATCAGTTAAAATTGATGGTAAGGATATTTCTAAACTTTCTCCACAAGATCGAGTTAAACAAGGAATTTCATTTGTTCCTCAAACTAAAAATGTTTTTGCAGGAATGACTGTTCAGGAAAATTTAGAAATGGGAGCCTTTTTAGTAAACTCTGAGATAAAACATATTGTTGAGGAAATTTATGAACTATTTCCAATCCTTAGAGAAAAAAGAAATCAAATGGTAGGTGAATTGTCTGGTGGTCAAAGACAACAAGTTGCACTCGGAAGAGCATTAATGATTAAGCCAACAGTACTAATGCTGGATGAACCTACCGCAGGGGTATCACCAATTGTTATGGATGAATTATTTGATCATATAGTTAAAGTAAAAAGAACTAATGTTGCTATTTTAATGGTAGAACAAAATGCTAAACAAGCATTAAATATTTCTGATAGAGGCTATGTTTTAGTTACTGGAGAAAATCGTTATTCAGGGACTGGCAAAGAATTATTGAACGATCCAAGAGTAAGAAGCTCTTTCTTAGGAGGATAGTATGGATCTTATTAATGCAATAATTCTTTTACTAAATTATATTTTTATTCCAGGACTTACTTACGGTTCTCAATTAGCTTTGGGTGCAATTTTTGTTACTTTAATTTATGGAATTCTAAGATTTGCTAATTTTGCAACTGGAGACATGATGTCATTTGGAACCATGATGACAATTTTATTCACTTGGTATTTTCAATCTTTAGGTATTTCTCTTGGAGTTCTGCCTACAGCATTAATTGCACTTCCATTTGGTATTTTTTTTATGATCTTATACATGCTTACAATTGATAAATTTGTTTTTAAGTATTACAGAACTCAAAAAAGTCCGCCAGTTCAGTTTGCTATGGTTAGTATTGGTGTGATGTTTGTTACCCAAGCAGTTGTTAGAATTATAATAGGTCCAGGAGATAGAAGGTTTTTCGATGGAGAAAAATTTATTATCAAGGCTAGAGAATTTAAAGAAATGACAGGTTTAAATGAAGGACTTGCACTTAAATCTACTCAGGTCATTACTATTTTTGTTACAATAGTTTTAGTCTCTTTATTGTTCTGGTTTTTAAATAAAACTAAAACAGGAAAAAGCATGAAAGCTTACTCTGATAACGAAGATCTTGCTTTGCTTTCAGGAATAGATCCAAAGAAAATAGTATTGGTAACCTGGGTAATTGCAGGAATTTTAGCCACTATTGGAGGAGCTTTGTATGGTTTAGATAAAAGTTTTAAACCTTTCACTTACTTTAATAATATGCTTCCTATTTTTGCCGCAGCAATCGTTGGAGGAATTGGAAATCCTTTCGGTGCATTTTTAGGAGGCTATGTGATTGCTTTTTCAGAAATTTTATTAACATATGCATATAAGAAATTTTTTATGTACATATTACCTGAAAGTATGGAGCCAGAGGGCTTAGTCCAATTACTTTCAACAGATTACAAATTTGCGGTTTCATTTTCAATCTTGGTGATTGTATTACTTTATAGACCATCAGGGATATTCAAAGGAAAAGTATTGTGAGAAAAAATCTAAACGTTATTGCAGCATACAGTATCATGATGGTTCTAATTCTATTAGTTGGAATTTTTCAATCATGGAATATTGCATTATCAATATTTAATCTTTGCTTAATTTCAGCAGTCATGACCATGGGTGCAAACATACAATGGGGTTATGCTGGTTTAATAAATTTTGGAATAATGGGATACACTGCTTTAGGGGGTCTCGCTGCAGTAATAATTTCAGTTGATCCTGTTCAAGAAGCATGGAGAGCTGGTGGATTTGATATTTTAATGTGCTTATGGCTCATCATTGTAATGGTTTTAGTTATCAGATTTATTTTGAAAAATTTTGAAAAATCAAAATTAAGAACTTACAGTATTGCAGCTTTAATTATTGCAGCTATCATAATTATCAGAGTTACAGCAGAACCAGGTATTGAAAAAATTGAAGCTGTAAATCCTGCAACTACTGGTTTTCTCGGTGGGTTTGGTTTACCTATCATTTTCTCCTGGATCGTAGGTGCATTATTTGCTGGAGGTTTAGCCTTTATAGTTGGAAAAGTTGCTTTAGGTTTGAGAGCTGATTATCTAGCAATCGCAACTTTATTGATTTCAGAAATTGTAATAGCAATAATTAAGCATGAGGACTGGTTAACTAGAGGTGTTAAAAATGTTATTGGCTTAAAGAGGCCAGCTCCATATGAGGTCGATCTGCAGACCACTGATTGGTTTATAAATTTAGTAGAAAAGTTTAAATCTAGTAAGTTAGATCTAATTACTGATTTATCCGAAAGACAAGCAGCGTTAAATCAATTTGTAATCGAAGGTTCTTCAATATTTGTTAAACTATGCTACTCAGGTTTGTTTTTAGTTGTTGTTATAGTACTTTTAATTCTTACTCAGAAAGCTCTTTATTCTCCATGGGGAAGAATGATGAGAGCAATAAGAGATAATGAAGAAGCAGCAAATGCTATGGGTAAAAATGTTGTAAAACAACATTTGCTAATATTTATTTTAGGTTCAGCAATTGTTGGAATTGCAGGTGCAATGCTAGTAACTCAGGATGGATTATTTACACCAGGAAGTTATAGACCAATGAGATATACATTCTTAATTTGGGTCATGGTAATTGTTGGAGGAAGTGGAAACAACTTTGGTGCAATTTTAGGTGGCTTTGTTGTATGGTTTTTATGGATCGAAGCAGCACCAATTTCAATGTTTTTAATTAACTTCTTTACAGCAGGTATTCCTGAAACAAACGCTATCAAAGCTCATCTTATTGAAAGTGTTCCTTATTTTAGATTTTTATTGATGGGTTTAGGTTTGTTATTCATAATGAGGTACCGACCTAAAGGTATACTTCCAGAAAAAATAGAAATAAAATAATTAAACATGAAATATATTATTTTAGGTGCTGCTATTGCTTGGGCTATGTATATGGCTGACAAGTATATGTTTTAATGAACAGAAATCTTTCACTTCTTATTTCAAGCCAAGTTTTTGGTTTCACAGCAGCCAATGTAACAGTTTTTTTAAGTGGAATAATCGGAAGTCAGCTTTCAACTATTAAATCATTAGCCACTTTTCCTCCTTCAATTTATGTAGTTGGTATAGCAATCTCTACAATTTTTGCTGCAAAAGTTATGTCAATAATTGGCAGACGTTTAGGTTTTGTTTTGGCATCTATAGGTAGCTCTTTAGCTTGTTTACTTGCTGCATACTCAATCTTTATTAATAGCTTCATAATATTTTCATTTTCTTGTTTTTTACTTGGTACTGGAATGGCTTTCATTCATCAGTATAGATTTGCAGCAGCTGAAACAGTTGAAAAAGATAAAGCACCTAAGGCAGTTTCTATGCTTTTGTTAGCTGGAATTGTCTCTGCATTCATAGGAATTACTTTAGCAAATAAAACAAAAGATTTAATTAGTGATCATGTTTATGTTGGATCGTATATCGCATTAGCATGTCTTACTATTATGCCTGCAATTTTTTTAAGTTTTTATAAAAATTCAAAAATTACTAACAATAACAATTTAACAAATACTAATGTTAGGACTTACAAAGAATTTATTTCTGATCCAAAATTTCTACAAGCAATTGTAGCTGCTACTTTTGGTTATGTGGTTATGGCATTTTTAATGACAGCTACTCCAATTAGTATGCATTATGTCCATAAATTAAGTGTAGACAAAGTTGGACTGGTTATCCAATTTCACGTACTTGGAATGTTTCTTCCATCATTGTTCACAGGTAACCTAATAAAGAGATTTGGTTTTTCAAATATAATGTACATGGGAGTTTTTTTTTATGCTTTGACAATATCATTAAGTTTATTTGAGCCGACTTTTATAAATTATTTTACCTCATTGATATTTTTAGGAATAGGATGGAATTTTCTATATATTTCAGGAACCAGCTTATTAGTAACCACTTACAATGAGCAAGAAAAATTTAAAGCCCAAGGATTTAATGATCTAATAGTTTTTTCTGCTACAGCAATTGGAAGTTTATCAGCAGGAATTTTAATTTCATTGTTGAGTTGGAAAATAGTAAATTTTATGTGTATTCCTTTTTTGATAATTATTTTATTTGTAATTTTAAGAGCAGATATTAAAAAAGCCCCAGCAAACTAATTTACCAGGGCTTTTTAAAATAAGATTTAAATTATCTTTGTTTTTTAGTTTTGAATTTTCCACCTTTAACTTCTTGCTCTAAGAAAGAACCTTCAGCTTCACCAACTTCAGTAAAAGATACTCCGGTAGCACCTTCGTAATTTATCTTTTTACCTTTTGCTAGTAAGTCTAAACCTTTCTTTAATTCACCTGGGTAGATTTTAGTACCAGGAGCGTTAGCAACATCCATTACATTTTTTGCAATAGATGCTCTGTCAGCAGAATTACCCGCTTGCATTGCAAGAACGATTAAAGCAGCTGCATCGTAAGACTCTCCTGTGTAAGGACCAGATGAATCTATACCACCAGCTTTTGCAACTTCTGCAAATACACCAGCACCTTTACCAGTAGAACCTGGTAGAGATCCAAATGATTTACTCAAGTCTTTACCAAATGCATCAACTAATGATTGACCAATCATACCATCTGATAAAACGAAAGTATCAAATGCACCAGAGTCTAAAGAAGCCTGAATAATTCCTTTTCCTCCTTGGTCAAGATAACCAATAACTGCTACAGCATCACCACCAGCAGAAGCAAGAGTTGCTACTTCTGATGAGTAATCTGCTTTACCATCTTCATGGGCAGTTACAGTTGTAACTTTAATACCATGAGCTTCAACTGCTGCTTTATAAACATCAGCTAAACCTTTTCCATAGTCATTGTTAGTATAAGTGATTGCAACACTTTTTACTTTTCTGTCTTTTGTAATGTCAGCTAAGATTTGACCACCTCTAGCATCTGATGGAGCTGTTCTAAAGAAATATCCATTATCATCTAGAGTTGTTAATCCTGGAGAAGTTGCTGAAGGTGAAATCATTACAACACCATTTGGTACAGCAACATTTGTTGCAATAGCACCTGTTACACCTGAACAGTCAGCTCCCATAATTGCAGCTACACCACCTGAAATTAAACCTTCAGCTGCTGCTGTTGCTGCTGCTGAGTCAACACAAGTTGAGTCTGCTCTCATTGCTTCAATTTTTTTTCCACCAAGTAATGAACCTGAATCTGAAGCCTCTTTAAATGCAAGCTCTGCAGATGCAGCCATAGCTGGAGTTAGAGATTCAATAGGACCTGTAAATCCTAAAATGATTCCCATTTTGATCGAATGTCCGTCTGCAATAACGTTTGAACCAAAGCTTGATACAAACATAAATGCAGCGATAAATAGTTTTCTCATTATCTTCCTCTTTATTGTTAACAATTTATAAAATCTAATTTAAGTATGAATAATCTGAATATTCAATGACAAAATTGGCTTATTTTAAACTATTATCTAATAGAGAATGGGTCTAAAGATGGTTCATCTGATGTGTAGAACCAAGTTGTTTTTACTCTTGTGTAATCTTTAATTGAGTCAATTCCTGCCTCTTTACCATATCCACTATCCTTGATACCTCCAAATGGAGCTGACGGTGAAATTAATCTGTAAGTATTAACAAATGTTATTCCAGCTCTAATTGCTTTGGATACTCTCATACCTCTTGATAAATTGCTGGTATATACTCCGGAAGATAATCCATACTGATTGTCATTCATTTTTGAGATAACCTCTTCTTCAGTATCAAATTTCATTACTGATAAAACAGGTCCAAATAATTCATTTTCTGCAACAGGTAAATTATGATTATCACATTCAATTATAGTCGGTGGAAAATAATAACCTTTATTTGAAAAAGAATGTCTCTCACCACCACATTTAATTTTTCCACCTTGATCAATTGTTTCTTTAATATTTTTTTCTATTGTTTCTAATTGTTTAAAATTACTCAAAGGGCCCATTTCAGTTTCAGGATCCATAGGTGCTCCTATTTTTATTTTAGAAGCTCTTTCAGAAAGTTTGTTTAAAAATTCTTCATAGATACCTTTTTGAATATAAAGTCTTGAACCAGCTATACAACTTTGACCACTTGCTCCAAAAATTCCTGCTGTAATTCCATTTATTGCATTTTCTTGCTCAGCATCATCAAAAACAGCCACTGGACTTTTTCCTCCAAGTTCTAAACTCACTTCAGAAAGATTTTCTGCTGAATTTTTAATTATATGTCTTGCGGTTTCTGGTCCACCTGTGAAAGCAATTTTTTCAACTAAATCATGCGTTGTTAAAGTTTTTCCACATGGGTCTCCAAATCCAGTTATGATATTTATCACTCCTTTGGGTATCCCAGTTTTTTCAATTAATTTGGCAAATTCAAATAATACCGCAGGTGCTAGTTCTGATGATTTAATTACAACAGTATTTCCCATTGCTAGTGCTGGAGCTAATTTAGTAGCAGTTAAAAACATTTGTGAGTTCCAAGGGATAATGGCTGCTACCACACCTATAGGTATTCTAGTGGTTATTGCTTGAATATTCGGTTTATCAATTGGCAAAACTGTACCCTCAACTTTATCAGCTAAACCTGCGTAGTAATCATAGTATTCTGCAATATAGATTGCTTGTTTTTTTGTTTCTCTAAACAATTTTCCTGTATCTATTGTTTCTATTTCCCCAAGCATTTCTGCATTTTCTCTTAACTGGTCTCCAATAGCTCTTAAAAATTTTGCTCTTTCCTTAGGAAGTAATTTAGGCCATTCACCTTCGAATGCTTTTTGCGCAGCTTTAACTGCTTTATCAGTATCATTAGCACTTGCTTCGGGAACAATTGCCCAAGGTTCGTTATTTTCAGGGTTTAAAGTTTCAAATGTTTTATTGTTTTCAGCATCGACCCACTGTCCATCAATATACATTTGATATTTTTTAAGTTTACTCATTTTCTTTGATAAAATTGTTAAGAGTTGAATTTACATCATCGGCACACTCAATACCACAAAGATGTTTTCCATCCCTGATTATCTTTAATTGGCTTTTTGGTATTAAAGCATTTAATTCTTGAGACATTTTAACTGTAGAGCCAATGTCATATTCTCCAGTCATAACTAAAGTGTGATTTTGAATTTTATTAAAATCTTCATCATTTTGATGTTTTGCAAACAGCTCATAAACTTTCAGAAAATGATCCATATTATTAGCTGCTAAAATAGAGCTAATTTTATCATAAATACTTGGATGGTTTTCAATATACTTGTCTGTAAACCATCTTTTAAGAGCTTGTCTTGACAATTTAAGATCTTTCTTTGCTTGTTCAAATCTTTGATTTACAATTTTTTGTTGCTCTTCGGTCCTTTTATATATTGAGCATAAAAGAGTTAGTGATTGTAAATGTGAACTGTGATTGATAGCAAAATTTCTCGCAATCAAAGAACCTATTGAAAAACCAACCAAATGAATTTTTTTTATATTAAGGTGGTTAATTAAATCAATTAATTGATCAGAAAAGTCATCAAATGAAATTATTTCCTTATCTAAAGATGATTTTCCATGACCAAGAATATCATATGCAAGAGTACTATAATCATTAAAAAAATCTAATTGAGGTTTCCAAATCTCGTGGGTTAAACCTACACCATGAACAAATACAATTGGAATTTCTTGGTCTTTTTTTATGTATGAGTAAAAAGTTCCAGAAGTAGTAGTTCCAGTGGTCATCAAGATTTATTTGGGTTCAATTCCCATTTCTTTCATATCTTGATATCGATCACCTGTTCTAGCGTGTGCCCTTCCACTAGATGCTCCACCTATCGCAATTACCACCTCATCATTAAATGGTGCATCATGTATAGTAAATTCATGTGTTAGATAATAAGGTCTTAACCCAGAGTCTGTTTTATGCATCATTGGAATAGAAATTTTTGATCCAGCTGGTCCCCTTGTATTTGTAAAACTTAAATAAGATGTGCCTCCCACAGCGTCTCTAAATTTATTTCCAAATCTCAAAGTGTGAATAAAAGCTGATGCATGCTCAATTTCTCCATCCAGTCCAACTACTCCTGCTTTACCATATGCTAGTATTTTTTCTGGAGATCCTATTTCTTTTATTAATTCTGGAACAAGTAAATCACCTAACTTAGGAGCTAGATCTAAAATAGTTGGTCTTAAGTCCTCAACGAATCCTTGACCATGCCATGGATTTTTAAAAACTGCAGCAACAGATACTAATAATACAGGCTCTTTTGCTTCCTTGCTTCCTTCAATAAAAGTTTTGTCTACAAATTTTGTAAATTTTCTTAGTTCTAATTTCATTTTTTAATTCTATGTTGAAAACTATCTCTTCTAAAACTGTATAATGCTTTCGGATCTACATCAACATCAATCACAGAAGGTTTATTGCTTTTAATTGCTGCTCTAACTGCTTCATTTATTTCAGAAACTTTTTTAACTTTAAATCCTTTTGCCCCATATAATTCGGCAACTTTATCAAAAGATGGACTTGTTATATCAGCACCTAAATATCTTTTACCAAAAAAATCTTTTTGATAAGCTTTTTCGGCTCCCCAACTTTGATTATTCATCACTATAGTTGTTGTATTTATTCCATATTCAACAGCTGTGCTTAATTCAGAAATAGTCATTCCAAAACCACCATCGCCCATCAAACTTACAACTGTTTTTTTGGGTTTTGCAACTTTAACTCCAAGTCCACAAGCGAAAGAGAAACCAACTAGGCCAAAATCTAAAGGTGTAAATAGAGAAGGGGGATCATAGTATTCTAAAGCGTCTGTTGCTTGTAAGCACAAGGTTCCTGCATCTAAAGTGATCGCTGAATTTTTAGGTAATACTTTTCTTAGTTGTTTAAACAAACCTTTTGGTTGGATTGGAAAATTTTTTCCTAAATTTTCATTTTCTCTCTTATTTAAAAATTCTTTTCTTTCTTTAAAATACAAATCAGTCCATTTTTTTACATCTAATTTTATTTTTTCTTTTTTAATTTCTTTATATAATTGAACAGTGGCTGTTGCAGCATCTGCATGAATTCCTATTGATACTGGAAAATACTTTCCAATCATTTTTTTTTCTAATTCAATTTGAATTATTTTTGCTTTTTTATTTATATTTTCATAAGAGTAAAATGTTGAATTAAATCCTAGTCGAGTACCGATTGCCAAAATAATATCTGCTTCCTTGACTAATCTTGATGCAACAGGATTGCCTCTTGGTCCCATTTGCCCTGCATTTAATTTATGACTAAATGGTATGGCATCTCCATGACCTGCGGCTGTAACAATTGGAATATTAAGCAATTCTGCCAATTTAATAACTTCTCTATATTTTGAGTTATATTTTATTCCAGCCCCAACAATTATTGTTGGATTTTTTGATTTCAGTAGCAATTTAGTTGCTTTATTTATCCTCTCTTTATTTGCTTTAAGATTACTTTCACTTGAGAACGAAGGTTTATTTAAACTAATATTGTAAGTATTTTTTTCCGCTAATATATTTCTTGGAAGATTGATACAAACAGGTCCTCTTCTTGGTTTCATTGATAAATCAAATGCATCGCCAATTACTTTAGGAACAATCTTAGAATTTTTTATAGTCCAAGTCTTTTTTGTAATTGGAGCAAACAAGGATTGTTGATCTAAGCCTTGAAAAGCATCTTCCATTTTATCTTTTGTTGAGTAAGAACCTGCAATCGCAACTACAGGAGAGAAAGCGGCTTTTGCTTGCGCTACCCCGGTCACTAAATTTGTTGCACCTGGTCCATTTTGGCCTGCAATAATTACACCATGCTTATTAGACGCTCTTGCATATCCATCAGCCATATGAGTGCCTGTTCTTTCGTCTCTAACTCCAATAAATTTTATACTTTTTTCATGATAAAGAGCATCAAACATTTCCATTGTTGCAGAACCAATTAAACCAAAAACATGTTTAGTTTTTTCTCTCTTAAGAGCTCTAACGGCAGCTTGACCACCGCTTATTTTTTTTTTGGAATTGATCACGAAACTTTTTTAACTTCAGTACCTAAATTATCTTGAAAATGAGGCATCACTTTTTCTGTAAAAAGTTTAATACTTTTCATACAATCTTTATGTTTAACACCAGGAAAGTTTGACCAAACTTGCAAGTTTTGTAAATTTAATTCAGATTTTAATTCATGAATTTTATCAATAACATATTCAGGCGTTCCAAATAACATATTTCTTTTGTGTAAAAATTCATAATTTAATAAATCCAGCTTACCTTTGGTCTCTGGAAGTTCTTCACCTGGATCCATATGATTGCCTAGACCACGCCAATGACAAACCCAACGCATATAATTTACCATGTGTTCACCAGCTTTTTCTTTAGCTTCTTCCATTGTATCAGCTACAAACATGTCTCTAACAAGAGATACACCTTCACCTAAAGGAATATTTTTTTTGGTTACCTCAGATCTTTTATTTTTATAAGCTTCAAATTTTGCCTTTAGAGCTTTAACTGTTGGTATCCACATTATAATATTTATATTATTCTCAGCTGCCCACTCAATTGATCTAATTCCATCAACTACTTGATGAATAGGAGGATAAGGTTTCTGAAAAGGTTGTGGTAAAACACTAATTTTTTTCATCGTGTTATCTTCCATATTCATAAATTCTTCACTTGGTGGACTCATGTCATGTTGCCAAACATAATTTGGAGAAGGATATGTATAAAACTCACCTTGATGACTAAAAAACTTTTCACTCCATGCTTTTTTTAGAACTTCAAGTGTTTCAGCAAACAATCTGAAGTTTTTTGCCTGGTCTTTAAGATCAGCTTCTTTGTTCAAATTGATTGCTTCTCTACCGTAAATTCCTCTAGCAACACCTACCTCAACTCTTCCTTTTGAAAGTTGATCTAGTGTAGCAATATCCTCTGCTAGTCTTATAGGATTATGAAATGTAATTACATTTGCGGCTTGTCCTATTCTAATATTTTTTGTTCTTGCAGCTGCATCTACCCCCATCATTATTGGGTTAGTGCATGACTCCATTCCTTCATGATTAAAGTGGTGTTCAGTAAACCAAATAGAGTTCCAATTATTTTGATCACAATATTCTGTGATTTCCTTAGTTTCGTCTAATAATTGATGATACGGTTTGTGTGTCCAGTTAGTGGTGTTGCAAAAATAACCAAATTTCATAAAGCCTCCTTTAAAAGTTAATTTAAAGACGACCGATCCCGCTTTCGCTATGTCTAGCGCTGAGTTATGTGTACGTTCTTCTTCAATAACCATAACACTTTTAGAGATCTCTAGGAAGACAAATAGTTATCTGGAGGTCGACCAAGGGTGTTTCACCATGATTCTATGTTCTTTTTTATGACGTTTTGAAGGTCTGCTGCAACCAACTGGCATCAGCTGCAGCAAACGTAAGTAAATTGTAAGTAAATTCAATATAGAAATAGCAGCTGGAAATTCAACGAATATAAGTCCTGGAATTTTGCTTTAAACTATAGGTCAACCTAAAGTGTCACCAATAGAGCTTCCTGGTAGGCTGAACATCGTTCTCTTCTAGGTAGCTGTCATACTCATTTTTTGGTTGTGGAAATAATTCTTTATAATCAGTTTTAAATGGAATTGTACCTCGAGGCTGTGAGCTAATAGGCTCAAGACCAAGTGTTTGAATATGTGTCTTACTCATATTTTCAATACCATTACTGTAAGGTCTGACTATAGGTGTGTTTAGCTGCTTCTGCAGCCTCTCTCTTTTTTTCTGTTTAGCCAGTTCCACTGCTTCAGGAATTAAGTCTTGTACTTCAGGATCAACATTATGTTTTAGTTTAGCCAACATCTTCATTTCATTATGTTGTCTTAGTTGGTTTGAATATTTTGGATTTGTACTTGTAAAGTGATTACCTCTGTTCCGTTTTCTGGGTACGTGGGGACGATTTAAAGTTGGGGAATTAACTTTAATAGGACAGCCTCCTGTATCCCCGTTAAAAAAATATTTCCCCTCTTTTACGATATAGACGTCTGCATAGTGACCTCGCTTCATTCTCTTCTTTAAAGTATCCCTTGTAATACCTAGCTTTTTCGCAAAGTCTGATCTTGTTAAGTTGTACTTCTTATTTGTAGTCATTTATTTAGTTATTTTGGTTACCTTGAATTACATCCCCATCTTACTGGACGTGCACCATTTTTACTAACTCTATTAGTCCTTTAAAAATATCTTCTGAGACATGTGAGTAAACATTGATCCATTAAGCTTTATTTCACGTACTTGTCTCAGCTGTCTCAACTGTCTCAAGGGTTTTTCATTAATAGGATTATATATTTCATGCATCCCTCACAAAACAAAGAGGTTTTCTAAAAGTGGGTGAGTGAGTGAGACATGAGAAATTATTTTATGAGATCAAAAAAATCTTCCATTGATATTACTACAATAGGTTCTCTTGTGTTCATCTTCATAACCACACAAGGCATCAACTTATGGTTACCTTTAGCTGACTGTTTGTACCAGTCATAGATAGTTTTCATCTTGTTCTGGTTCTTACATTCGAACTGTACACCAACCAGCTTTTTAGCAACCTTAGACAACACAATATCAGGTCCATTTTGACCTGTAGCTGCTGTTAGAACATCCTTCTTTTTTAAATGCGGAAAACTTTTGAGAATTTTATCTCTAACCATATTCTGCAGCAGAGCTGATTTTCTTTTTTTACTAGTAGGTGTCATTAACAAACATCAAATCCTTTCCTAGTTTCATAAAGAATTCCAAGCTCTCTATCAGTCATGTCAGTAATAAGTTTACCTTCATGTTCTCGATGTTCCATTAGGTAAACTCGAGGTCTACTTCCGTTAGCGCATCTAAGTTGCACTGTCAGCTTACCATTAGGCCACTTGCAGCAATTATCTTTTAAATAAGATTCAACACTCTCGAGATTGAAATATAGATTTTTAAAATCTTGATGTTTTTTTAGAGCAAAGAAGGTTTTTTTAGTATTTAGAAAACCTTCATAAGACCAGTATTCATCAAGATCACCATTGTATTTTTTTGTCCATTCAGAGCAAAAAGGAAATGTTTTATCTGCAAAACACTCATCCATTACTTTGACGAAGTCATCTTTATTAGCATAGATAATATTCTCTTTAGCTTTGTTCATTGGTGCATCTTCAAAAAACATTTTTCTGTCGTAAGTGATGTCATTTAAAAGATGGTATTTAAACGCTGAAGGATCTTGAATAGCTTTAAGAATTGCATCTTTATCTTGCGCAAGACGCTGCACTATTTGCTCTTTAGGTTTATCAATATCAATGACAAATGTTCGTCTGTCTTCTCCAGCAATATGCATTGGTTTATCTGAGTTAGAAAACATGTAGAAGTTAGCTAAATTAGGTATATGGACAGGATCTTTAAATTTAGGATTTACCATTATTTCTGGCTCAGTAATTATGTCTTTTATTTTTTCAGATTTATCTTTCATTTTAGATGTGTTGTTCAGAGCAACTTCATTTAAAAAGATGGTTTGTGCGCCATCGATAATAGTAGAGTGACCATCTATTAACTGATCAAATTTTACATTGGTTCTAACATTAGCGGGGCCGAACATAGCTTGTACAAATAGTGCGAACAGACCTTTACCAACGCCATGAGCTTTTGAGTGCCAGATAGAGAACCATTGAGTTTTAAGTCCACCATAGCCAGTCTCTAAGTAGTGCTGGTGCTCACTTTCAGCATTTAAATTAAATGCCAGTTTTTGTTTCTCTATTTTCCAATTGTCTTCACCTAACAGGTAACAATAGTAGTCATCAAACTGCTGGTATTCACCTTTCACTGCTTTTAAATCAGGCTTTTGATAAATATTTAAATATTCACCTGGTTTAAATCCCTTGATTTCACCTGGTTCAATATAAACGACTCCTGGTGGTAGACCAGGATGGGTGAAGTAACTTTTAACTTTTGTTGTAGCTGAGTTTTTTAACAGCTCACCTGAAAAATCTTTGTATTCAGATTTATACCAGTCGTTCAGTTGTTCTTTTGAAAGAAATTGTTGATCACTAGTTTCATACCAACCTGTTCTGCTTAAAATATAAATGTGTGCAGCAACAAGTCCATCAGGAATGACGACAAGACCTTTTGCGTCTAAACAAGGTCTATGACCCGTCATTTCTTTTATCCATTTACTTTGACCATTGATAAAATATTTCTGGTCATATTTTTCACAGGTTTTTAAAACATGTTTTTCTTCTTTTAAGAAATCTCTTTCATTAAGCTTAGTAGCAAATTGCAGGTTCAGCTCTTCTAAAGATACGTCACATTCAAAATGTTTTTTATAGAGTGCAACATTGAATAATGCTTTTGATCTGCTTCCTACTTCTCCTTTACCTGTCATGCCAACTGCAGCGACTACAATTGGATGACTTCTGTATTTATACCTAAAGAAGAATTGCTGTAATGATAATGGATTTCCACCTGGTGAATAACAAACGTCATAATCAAATGAATAGGGTAGGAAGAACCATCTGCCGACTGCACCTTTTTCACTAGGAATTGTAGGTGCTGTTGAAACAGTATCTACTTTAATATTAAGTTTTTTGGCAACTTCTGCCTCTAAATTTTTAACGTATTCGTTAGCCTGTTCCACTGGCATTGGTTCATCAAAGAAATCTAAAACTCTCCATCTTTTACTAGGTGTTAAAAAACAAAAAAATCTAGTTCCAATTTTACTCCAAATTTCACCTGGAAATTTATCTACTGACAATGGAAGATCTATATCGATACCACCCCAGCTACACATCAAAGTCTCTTCATTAACAGGTGACAAACCTTTAAGTTGACCACTTAGGTGTGCTTCATAAGGAAAAGGTTGAGACTCTTCATGAGCATTCTTTTTTCCAGTTACTTTGTCGATATAATCTAAGGTGCCATGTTTATTTATTGCACCTTTAAATATTTCTGAAAATTTTTTTACTTCTTCTAGATTAGGCATTACTTACGTCTCCTTTTACTTTTTAAATATTTGATGTAGTCATCTGTAGTTTTGAAATATCGCTTACCTTCACCTTTGATATACTTAACGATATACCTTCCGTTTCTTCGGTGATGGTTCATGTAATCACGATGATATTTTCTTCTTTTTTCTCTTCTTTCTAAGAGTTTTCTGTAGTCAGCTTTTTTTTCAGGTGTCCAAAATGCTTCAGTCATTGGCCTCCTTCTTTTTTTTGATAAGCTTCAATTTTTCAATTTTCTTGCCACTCTCCATCAGTGTCTGGTCAAACTCTATGGTGTAGTCTTGTATATATTTAAGCTTTTCTTTTTTAGTAAAGGTGATGACATCTGACTTAGTATCGATACCCATTTCATCAGCTGACCATGCAAAAGACATCATGGTGTCAAAGTCTCTTAGTTGCTTTTGGAATAATTTCTGATTTTTTTTGTAGACTGATAGGTTCTCCTGATACTCATTATACAGTCTGAGATATGCATCCGCATATTCCATAAGCATTTTAGCCAATAGCTCATTATCTAAGTAGATTTGATTTATATGTTGCTGCTGTTTATTAAAATATTTTCTAAAAAATTTGGCTAATTTAGAATTTTCAATTTTAGCAGCTGGTTTTTTGTTCTGACTTACTGTCATTTATAGACTCCTTCGTTTTAGGATGAAGTGATCTATAAAAGAAAACCAGACTTTCTACTGTCTTCGACTGACTCAGATTTTCACCTGGTGCAATCTCTGCAGCAATCTCATTTAATTCAGAATAAGTTTTATTCTTCAAAGAAATACTATGAAAGTTGTACTTACAAGCCACTTACTTCTCCTTATTTTTTTTTGGATTAAACATTGCATTCATTCTTTCATGTCTTTCTATATTCTGAGCACCACCTAAAAGATAACTTATGCCACTATTTGCCAGTCTAAGTTTCTCTCTTTTGTTTTGCTCTTGAATTCGTTCAAAATTTTCTCTCTGTGATTTCTGTTCTGGTGTTTCTTTAAACATTTCTTTTAACTCTGCTAACTGATAGCTGACGTTAGGTTTTTCAAATGAGTTTGATTTAAATGTTGCAGTTGATGCGGCAACAGGTTTTTTTACAAAAGGTTTTGGTGTAGTAGGGGATGGTCTTTTAACACCTGGTCTTTCATTTAGTTGTCTTTTAATACTTTGAGTTTTATCATCATAAGTTTCCCAAATAGCATTGTGTTGACGAGCTTCATTTATATTTCCATAAACAATGTCTCTTTTATTATTTCTAAATACTGGTGAATTTGGTTTAGACAATGCTGGATCATAATGCACGATCATATCTGCTGGATTAATACCATCATAAATAACTGCATTTTTTATTAACTCTTTACCAAATGCATTTAGTGCACCTTCAGTTTTCTTTTTGTCAACTTTAGATGTTACAACAGGTTCATCTTTTTCTTTACTCATGTTAATCCTTATCTTTACCTAGTGTCATCTTCAGCAGCATGTTTACAGTTTCTCTTTCAGCTGGACTTAAACTTTCCAAAGTTCGACCAGGCGTAAACTGACCAGCTAGATCTAATTTACGTATTGGCTTTTCACCTCTCATTTTTATTGCTTTAGCAAAATCAATGACTTTTCCTCCATCACTAAGCATCTGTCTAAGCTCATCTAAAGGTATAGTTTTTATAAATTCCTCTTCAGTTCCTTCAAAGCCACCTTCAACAGCTTCCTCATATCGCTGTTTCAAGTTTTGTCTTACAGATAGGAATAGTCCCTCAGGTGTTAAATCATCCAGTTTTGATGCTACTAGTTTTGATTCAGCTAGTTTATTTAATATTTTGGCAACTGATCCATCACTCTTAGCTTCCATCTTTTTATCTATTTGGTTTAATGTTTCCTTCATTAGTTTGTCTCCTTTTTTATTCGTTCCAAAAAGAATCTTTCAATTCCATAATCGAACAACTTGTGAAATTTACCATTGAGGACGATCCATTTGGTTTTGTCATCAGTCAATGGATTGTAGTCAACCAACTTTGGTTGCTTACGAAGTTCCTTACGGATCTTCTCTACAATTTTGTGATGGGTTGTTGGGAGGATAGCTTTAGGCATCCAACTCCTTTGTATAATACGAACATGCTGAATAGAACTTACAGTCCCAGCTATCTAAGATTAAATTATCTTTAATTGTTACTAGGTGACGTGGAACTCTTACAATACATGTCTTACCTTCAGAATTAAAATTCTCTAATCTTTTTAGGCTGCCACCAAAGGTTCTTTGCGGCTTATGTTTTTTCCAGCCTAATCTTCTTAGATAAGTTTCATAAGTATCTTCTTGATTTGGTAAAAATCCAGTCTCTTTTGCGATATCACATAATGCATCAAACACTTGATCATAAGGTTGATCAGTTGCTAGTGCTATTGATCTAATTACACAATCACCTCTTTGTCTCTTAGATTTAAATCTACTTTCTTTTAAACCTCCGTCATTGTGTTTCCAAATATTTTTGGTTTTATTAAATATCATTTTTTCCATTATGCTATCTCCTCAAACCCCTCTGTTGCTGTAGATCCTTCGACCAGGTCAACAACTTGAATACCTTTTAATCGAAGAGTGCAGCCAACTCCAAGTGAAGCTGAATTGTAACTACTAGCATCAAACTTAACAGCCATTGTAGTACCAGACCAAACAGTTTTATCTTCACCTAGTGGTAACTTCTTCTTGTCAATAATTTTAGGTTTAAATTTAGATTTGAATTTGAACTCTATTTGATCATCTCCAATTTCTCTAAATGGTAATGGTGCTCTTTTAATTTTTTCAATACCAGGTTTTCTTTTGTGCTCATCTGCAACTTCTGCAGCAATACAACTTTTTATTTTTTGCACTAAAGGTTCAGCAGCATCTTTTGTAATTGTAACTTTAACATGGTACTGACCTTCACTACTAAAAGCTGTATCACCTTGACCTGTTACGTATGGATAGTTTGCGATACCTACAGGTGTTATTAGATCTTTTACGTTCATTAATTTACTCCTATTCTGTTTTCTGGTTTAGATATAAAGATTAACTCACCATCTTTTAATTGTGGTTTGTCTAGTCCGTTAATCTTAGGTAAAAAATAGTAGAGGTAAAATACGTTAGCGTTCCATATATAATTTCTAACACCAGGAATTTTAATTCGACCTGGCACTACACTATATTTCACACCTTCAATAAAAAATTCTCCAAACCCTTTTTCTTTTTCTTCTTTAATCCACCTTTCACAAGTTTTATATTGAATAGACAACTCAGAGCATAACTGCTTCATTGTCAGAAAAGGTTTTTTGAATTTTATAGGTATAGATTGTACACTTATCATATTTACTTACTTATTCGTTGATCTTAGTTCAACGTCTTCTAATATAGTTATTTAAAAAAAGACGTCAATCTTTTTCTATCGGAGTAGCTATCATTTTAAAAAAATAAAGAAAGGGAACATTCCCTGAACAGGTGTAAAGATTATCAACAAAATTGACTCAGTTTACCTGAGTTTATCTATAAGAGCTTGAGGTAGCTTTTGATTTGGTCTTCCGTAGTGTGTGAAATTCTTAGATATAAAGAATTTATCCTGTCTCTTATCAGAGATTAATTTAGTTAAATTATGTACTTCTTTTTCTGCATCAAAAGGGGGGTTTGGAAACTGTTCATAAGCTTTCTTATACTGACCTGAATTCACTAGATTAGTTACTGTATTAATTCTAGTAGTATTTGGATCTTTCATTCTCTGCCAGATATAAAGTTGGAACTTAATCATCTTCCAGACTGTCTTTTTATGACCAGCTTTATCAGTAGCAAACTCTCGTTTTATTACATTAAGTGCAACCTTCGGATCAATATCGTTTTCTTTTAGATATTTAATAAGTTCATCTATATCTTTCATAGATCGTCAGTATAGTTTGACGTAGTCAATGTCAACTGTATCGGGCCCCATTGGTTTCAGAAAATCAACTTTTTAAAAGAGGGGGAGGGGGAAAAACTGAAATTAGGGTACCTAATATAAGCTCTAAATACTAAGATTTGGATATAGATAAACCTTCAAAACTTGCTGAAGTGGAGAGGACTTGTAAAAAAAATATTTTTCAAAAAATTCTATTGATCCTATATTTTCCTATATACTATTATAGAAAGATTAAGTCAGATAGATGGAGTGGATAGAATTAATATTTTCGACAACAGCAGGTGTAATAATTTTTTTACCTATAGCCGCGCTAATAATATTTTTTTACAATAAAGTATTCTGGTTTGTTGGTGGACTTCTTGGAATAAAAAATCCTTTTTGGAGACTGAGAGGTGGGGGAATTGTTGTTTTAATAATTTACACAATAATCATATGGAAGATGGGTTTATTTTAAAATGTTTAAGTGGTTGAGAAATAAATTAATAAAAGGCTCAGAAGAAGAATTTGAAAAGGGATTAGATAGAAATACTAATTTTTTAGAATTTGCTAAATCATTCAATAATAATCCTAGAGAAGTTAATGAAATAATTTATTCGCTAGAAACAGAAAACATGAGATTATGGACATTTGGTTATAGTCAACACAATATGTCTAAACTATTGGATCTGGATATGGAGTGCAGGAGGGTATTTGCAAATATTTATGGTGGTAGCGATCTAAAATACAATAAAAAATTTGATCCAAAACCAGAGAACTCTAAAAAAAAGAAAACTGCTTCAAGCGAAATGGAAGAACTTGCAAATGATATACATAAAAAGTTTCATAAAGTTTGTGATATTTTAAAAAAAATAAAAAAGAAGACTACAACTTCACAATTAGTTGATCTTTTGAAAAAAAATAAAATTGAACTAGATGCAAGTTTTGCAAAGCAAAACGAAGGTGCTTTTGATTTTAAAAACCAGGTTGTATTAGAAATAGGAAACCATAAATGTTTACCAATTATTGAAGCTGAAGAATATCGTAATTCTGATTTTAAAAAATTTAAATTTATAGTTTCCTGTTCACAAGATTTGAAAGGACTAATGTTGATGTTTGACCATGAAAGTAAAAAGAAAAATATTTCTTTAGTTGATTTTAACAAAGCATTCAATTTATCAAAAACCATCACAAGTGAAATTGGTCCAAATGCTGAGGAATTGTATGATTTAATCGTAGCTAAAGGTAAATTTGATGACACAGATAAAAGAATTTAAACCAATCCTATGTTATGACACTAAGAGAAATATTTAATAAAGTTTTAGACTTTGATTTAACTCTAATAAGCGACCTACTATTTTATGGACTAATCATATTTGGGTTTTTTCTCTTTTATCCATATATAATTTTTATGGGTGTAAAGCATTTCTCAGAAAATTTTAAAAAATGGCCTATCTATAAAAAAATTGGAATGTCGTTAGCACTATTAATTATGATAGGATTGTGGCTGTTAGTTTTTGTTCTTCACTTTTTTTATTAATTCAATTTCCTGCAAACACCAAAACTTTGAATTCCATCATTATATGTTCTAGCCCACGTGCTTGTTTTTTTAAAAAAGATCATTTTAAAATCTTCAAAAGTAGCGGTATATCGATCTCCCTGATCTATGACTATAGCTGATCTCTCACCTTTAGCTTGATAATACATGATCATTTTATCTCTTGTGATTGCTAACATTGATTCAATTCCACTATCATGTTTACAAAAAAAAACATCTTCTTTAGATTTAAATTTAGGAATTTTAATTTCATTGGCAAAACTTTCATTTGTTAAAAACATACAAATAAACATTAAAAATATTATTTTCATTGGCTACTAGAATATATTGCATAAGCCAAGGCTACAAGTTCTATGGCTACAATCACTTCTAGCAATTAAAATTTCCTTTCAGTTTTTTCACACATATAATTGAAATCATATTTTTCACCTTTTAATTTGCCATATTGATACATACTTCCATCAAATCTATTAATAATAATTTGCATGTGTGTATCCATACTTTCTACGCTATTGAAATAAGAAATTTTATCTTTAGTTATTTCTATAGATGTTAACTCCGTACCTAATCCATTATCTTGTCTACCAGAAAATTCTTTTGAATTACCGTTAAAAATTATCCAATCTCCACCTTCATCAAAGTTTAAAATTAAACTTACTGCTCTATTTTCTTCTACACTTCTCTTTTCATCAATACATTTGATTGTAATATTTTCTGCATATGCGGATACGTAAAAAAACAAATAAAAAGCAATGATTGATATGAATTTTTTCATATTAAAATTTTTGATCAACTTTTGTTATAGGTAAATCTTTCTTATTTATTTTTTTACATTGCCTACCATCTTTTACCTTTTCCTCTGTAGTGTTTTCAAAATAAGCCTCCAACAAACCTGTTTCTCTATCTAGTTGCCAAATCATTTTGTAAACATACTCTACTTTATTACTATCATTAGATAGAGATAGAGTTTTTTTATTATCATCAATTGAGGCATAAGCTCTTGCTTTAATATATTTTTTATTAATTTCTTCTATAGTATAGGAATGTTTAAACTCTTCGTTTAATTCATCCCAAGACATAAACATTCTATAATCATTAAATGCCAAGTAAGAAATAGCATTACTTTCATTGTTGGTACATTCCAAATAAGTCTTGGAGTCATGTGTAGCTCCTCTATAAATTAGATATCCAATTATTATTAATAAAATAAGCAAAATAATTCCTGAAACTTTTAATGTTTTTTTAAAAAAATCTAACCAAGTATTATTTTTCATTTTTATAAAAATTTAAAAAGATAATCTAATATCATAATTGGTATTCCATAAGTGATAAGGTTAATTCCACCTGCAACAGGAATAGCAAAATAAGTATCATTCTTAGTTTTTTTATACTTCCATTTTTTCCCTTTATGCATGTTTACGTTGTGAACAGCAAAATGACCCATCATTAAACAAGCAACATACCAATACACACAGGCAAAAATACTTAATTCTAACTGTAATTTTTTTGAAACATGTAAATAGAAAATTGTAAAAAGAATTCCAACTATATGATTTAAATAACCATATTGCTTCACGTCATCTAATTGATCTTTCAAGTAACTATTTTTTTTCATTATATTACAATTGATTAATTAAAAGTGAGCTTGCTAATTCATTATCTTTAATTATTTTTCGCACTTCTTCTTCAGTGTAAGTAATTTTATTCAATTCTATATCAGTTATAAAAAATTCTGAAGCTGTGATTTTTAAATCTTCTATTTTGTTATCGCTATTTTTATTTTTATTTATAATTAAGTTTAAGTCTTTAATTGCAGCATCAAAGCCTGTGTATTCAGTGTTAAGAAAATAACCATAAATTGTTGCATTATTTTTTTTTAAAGGAATTGAATATATAGTACTTCCTATTCGAAATTTATTATCTAACAGGGTTTCAAATTTTCTTTCTATTTCAATATTTTGAAAATTACCAAATTTTAATAAAGGTTCTTTTAAATTTTTATCCTCTTTCTTGATTATTGAAATTAGATTTCTAAAATAATCATAAAAATAAATAATATATTTTTTTTCATCCTCAAGCATAGATACTTCAAAATATGTATTAAATTTTATTTTTTTTCTTTCTATGTTTTTTATGAATATTCTATCCTTGTCGGATTGTATTTTATTTTTCTCTAAAAATTCTTGTATATTTAATAATTTATACTCTTTATGTTTAACTCCAATATTGATTGAATTAAACTCATCTACTTTATTATTAAATTCATCTAGTCTTTTTTTTGTAAGAAATACATTGTTTTCAAATGTAAGTTCCTCATAATATTTTTGATCCTCAATACATTTTTGAATATCAATTGTTAAATTTTGTGAAAAATTATTACAGTTATGTTTTTTTACTTTAACTTCGTCGCTATCACCACACCCATACAAGAACAGTAAAAAAATAATAAAAATAAATCTAAATTTTTTCATTTTAAAATAATTTTTTAGTTAGCGAGCAGTCGTAGATAAGACTCATCCAATAGTTATTCTCTGTATCCCCATATTTATAATTTTTGTGATCTTCTGTTAATCGTCCTGTGTAACGATTTAATGTAAATTTTATTTCAAGTCTGGACTCCGATGAAGGTACAGCGTACCAAAAAATTAAATCATCACCAAACATATATGTGGATCCGTCTGAGCTATATTTTGGTGCTTCAACAATTTTTTCCTTCTTCGCATCTAACTTGATTTTGTAATCTTCAAAACCACTTTGGCTTATGGATAAATATTGTGTGTTTTTCTCAGTATCCTCATGAAATGGATAAGGTATTTTTCCAGTGATATGACCCTCAGTATATTTACAGTAAAGATCAACAATGTTTGCATAACCAGTCTCACTAAACAACAAACTAAGAACCAGGATCGATAGAAGTTTTTTCACTTATCAAAAAATTTTTTTCTAATATATCCTACTTCAGTAGTTTTAAAATGCTTGAAAGGTACATTTGTATCTTCAATTGCTTTTATAGTCTCTTCTGTAATATTCCCATAAACTTCTATTTCAAATCTGTCAGCAATCTCTTGATGTTTTTCAACATAGGCTTGAACGGGAGGATTATTAAGGTGATGCACCATAGCTTCACTGTTTCGGTAAACTTCACTCCACGTAAATTCTAAAGGATCTGTTGGATCTTGATCAAAAGTATGAATAAGCATATCTGGTTCTGACTCATTAACGGCGTCATCTGCTTCTTTTGCTATCTTAAGATATTCTTCAACCTTACCTTCTTTGACACGTATTCTAGCTATTAAAATAAAAGGATTAGACATTGTTTATAATAACAAATCCTGAACAGAGAGTCTAATTGTGAAATATTAATTATGGACAGTTCATATAAGTACCAGGATACCTCGAACACATTTCTAATAATCTGTTTCTATTATTCATTCTTCTAATATCATTACGCATAGCCTGAAGTTCTTGTCGATTTTTCCTGAATTCATTTTTGATATCTTGCCTATATCTATTTAAAGCTATTTGTTCCTCTTGTAAGGCAACTAGGTTTGCTACTTGATATGAAGTAGATTGCATTTTGGAGTTCCACAAATCAGTTTGTCGATCTGTTTGGTTTGAAATTTCCACTGCTTGTCTATTAAATTCCCCCCAATTTATTTCACCATTGTCTAAACGTGAATAAATAATAAGCATCTGAGTAACTGCTCTATCTATTATGGTTTTAAATTCGACTACTAATGGAGATTGGTATCTATCTTGCCTTGCTAAATCGTAACAAATCTCTGTCGATGAAACATAGCTTGATAGCGCAACTCTTTCATTATTGGTTATAAAACTTTTATCTGAATAATTTTTATAAGATTTATTTTCAGGGCTTTTTAAAAATAATGAATAATATTTAGGACTTGCATCCACTTTTTCCATGCATTCATACGCACGAGTTAATTTACTATGATAATCGTTAAATTCTCTTTGATCAAATCCTAGAGCTTTAGAAGTGGTATTAATTCGATTTGTTCTCTCCTGTTTTTCAATTGCTCCATCTAGTGCTCCAGTTGCAATACTTACACAAGCACTATTATGAGCTAACAGGGTAAAACAAATTCCCCACATAATAATATTTTTGAAAATTTTAATCATCAATTCAAAACTCTTTTTACAGCAGCATCATACTCGTCTTTGGTTAATGCTCCAATATCAAACATTTCTTTTATTTGATCAATCTGATTTTGTTGTTGCTGAGTAATTGTTTTTTCTGTTTTAGGTTTTATGATTACATCTTCATTTACAGTTGTTTTTTGAACATCTTCTTTTTCTTTAATGTCATTCACTGGAATTTCATTTTTTACTTGAGCATATAGCTTCTTACTTAATTTTTTTGCTGGATGAGTTAATTCGGCTGCACTTTTAAATTTCCACATTAACTTTTTGTATAATTTTTCATTTTGTTTTTTGTAAATTATATAAATAGCTGCATCTCTACAGTCATCATTGCTACCATAATATTTGGTATAATTCTTATAATCTGAACTATGAGTGAACCAGATTTTATTTGTATATTGTCCTGTTCCTGTCCATACACAAAAATATTCATCCCCCTTGTTTCTTTTTTTATTTTGTGTTGAACTACTAGTATCTATTGAAGCAACTGCCTTATTAAAATTTATAAAGCCTAAATTATTCAAAACTCCTTTAATTTGATCGTCTGAAATATTTTGTTTAATTCCTTTATTGTCAGATTTTAAATATTCTACATTAACCATGACATTATAATTCCAATCATCTTTAGGAAATGAATAGTCTGCTTTGTTCCATCTTATAATTTTAGTTTGTTTTTTTCTTTGTGCAAAAATTAAACATTTTTGACCATAATCTTCCTTACACCATTTCAGAGCTTTACCCATTCCACCTTTGCAAAACTCGGCACCACAAATTGTATATAGAGAATTGTTACCATCAGGGGTTACCATGAAATAGTTTGCATATTCATTTCTTAGAAATTTTATAAAGTCATTTGTCACTTTTTCACTAAGTTGTATTTCCCCTTTTCCAATTTTTGCATAAGCACTCCCCCCAAACAACAAACTAAGAACCAGGATCGATAGAAGTTTTTTCATTTAATCTTTTTCGTCAGTTCCCTCTAAGATTCTTTGATATTCAGTTTTTAGCTCACCTTTTTCTTTGATAGATTTTATATGGTCTCTCTTTTTTTCCATTTGAGCTTTTTCAGCTTTTAATTGTTTATAGTCTTTTTTTACTTCAATTACTTTTTTGCTTCTATTCAAAAAAATAAAAATAATTACAGCTAGTAAAATTAAAATGTTTTTAATTATGTAAGATAATGTTAGAAATTTTTTATTTTCTGACAGTTCTACCCAAGAGATATATTCGGAATGTAAATATGTAATTAGAATTATTGAAAATATTAAAACTATTAAACTTAATAATCTTGGTTTTATCCAATTATATAAATCATAAAGTTTCTTTAAAATAAATAAATCTCTAAAAGATTTAAGCATCTAGATCATCTTCATCGTCACCAAATCCAAATGCTCCCGCAATATTTCCTTTAAGAATATTACCAAGAAAAGTTATTCCCATAAAAGTTGACAAATATTTCCATCCTTTTTCTTTATGACTAGCTTTAATTACTTCAACGTTTCTTGCTACCATTGCTTCGTATTTCTTTTCTGAAATATCTTCTGGTGATTTATTATTAACGCTTAAATCGTAATCAGTTTTTTCGATAGCTTTGTCTATTACCTTGTCTTCGTATTTTTTCTTAAGATCTTTAGGTAATTTTGTTATGTCCATAATCTAAATATATCAAACAAAATTGAATTTAATCAATAGTATATTACTCCAAATCTTTCTTCAATTCATCAACATGGTAGGAAAAATTAACACCTATTACACCTTTGAAATCTTCTTTTACAAACTTTTCCCAATCTTTGATTGCTGCATCAACTCCTTTAGAAAAAAAATCATTTTCAGAAGATTGGTTATTATTCACTTCTTCAACTGTTGAGTGGTAAATTTTAAGAGATTTCTCTTTATTGAATTCAAATATCTGACACATCATGGCAGGTAATATTATCTCAAGTAATTGATCATCCTTTTTGCTCATAAAATCTTCAAACTGCAGTAGTGAGAGAAGAAAACTGTATAAATATCCAATTGAAAATTTATGAGAATAAAATTCTTCCAGCTTATTTTTATCCTTTAAATTAACAGGAGCTAAAAGTGTAAATACTGAAATCTTTAATTGAGTGAATACTAAATTGTAATATCTAACAATTTCAATTGTTTCTTTTTCACTGCAGATTTTTCTTACATCATCAATCCACTCTGTTAGCTGTAAGTTTTTTTTCTGCTCAATCTTCTCTCTAATTTTTCGTAAATTTCTTTTTTTGTCGGTTTTAAAAAAATCAAAAAATCCCATTTATTTTACTAAATCTAAGGAGTTAATATAAAAATATACTTTCTTACAGTATCTTGGACTTTCTAATAATGGCATATTTTCATCAATTGCGTTTAGACAATCACTTATCACATCTTCAAATTGATCGTTGTAATAATAAATATTAAACATAGTCCAATACAGAGTTATCAGAGAGTATAATAAAACTTTATCAGTTTTATCAGAAATTAATTTTTGAACTTCTCTAAAATCTTTTTTCTCTTTAAACGATTTAATTAGAATTTTTTGAACTTCTTTGGTCATTCCAAATCTGCCTCCTGTATGAAATATTCCATCTATCTCTTCATATCTTATTGTAATTTTTGGAGGACCTTTTTTTGGTCTAAATTTATCTAGATGACTATTTAAATATGTAACCTTAGTCACGATGTTTTTTTAGATCCTCTTTATTTTTTCTATTAATAAAAAGATAAATTAAAGTAATAATAAAAAACTTTACTCCTAAAAGAATAAAAATAGATTCCAAAGACATTTATTTAATTATAACTCAAAAATCATTTTTTATAAACTCTGTAACCTGTAAAGGCTGAAGCAACAAATAAAATAGATAACTTAAAATAAGGATCATTTTCATTTAGCATATAAGCACCTCCAACGATTAACGGTAAAATGTAGATAAATATTTTCATCAATTTATTTACTTCAATTTTCGAAACTAAATCAGTTGTAATTATTAGCGCTGCCAAAACATTAGAGCTCATCCATAAAATTGATAATTCCTTACCAATACTAATATTGAATGGCAGTTTAATTAAAGCATATCCAATATAAGCTTTAGGCACTAAGTCAGCCAATAAATGAATTGTAATTCCCAAAAGAATACCTGCATAAAAAATATCTATGAGTGTTTTATCTATTTTTGATTTTTTCACTAAGTAAATGTAAAAAATTAAAGGTAGAATTATTCCATGAGTAAGTATTGACCTGTGACTTAGTATAAACATTAATGACAAATCAATATCAGGAAAATTTAATCCAAAGAAAAATGATAAACAAAATACTAATAAAATTTTCCAGTAATTTTCTTTCTTTTTTCTCATGTTCTAGCTACAGAAAAATCGAATATCAGGACATCTGAAAAAGATACCTTCAATAAAAGTATATTTAATTATGTGAAGATAAATCACTCCAAATATAAAACCACCTATACTCATAAAAATAGCATCACGATCAAATTTCTTATGAACAAACAAACTCACAAGAAACATGTATATACCAACTAAAAAAACCATTGATGCAAAAGCAAAAGGCAATTCAACTAGTATCATTTAGCAACGGCCTTTTTGCTGTGTTGGTGATAACAGTCAAAACAAATGGGCTGATCTTCTACTTCGAATTCTGAAAAATAGATCTTCTTGTCTGTTTTAATCTTTTTCTCATTTCCACAAAAACCACAACGGGCTATTCTATTTTTTTTATCAAATTCTTTTGCAATACCATCAGAGCTATTAATATTATACCAGGCCATTATTACCCAAATGCTGTTCCTAGAACAAAAATAATTCCAATAAGAATTGCAATACCTATTACTATTTTGTGTGTTGAGCTATTTTCTAATTTTTCTTTTTCTTCGCCAGATTTATTATCGACAAAAGCAAGCCAAGCAATTCCTATGAAGAAAATAGCAAAAACTATTATTACAGGCCACGCCATTATATATGGCCTCCTGACCAAGCGATAACTAGTAGTACACCAGCAACACCAAACACAACTAATAACTTTTCTTTTCTATCTAAATCTGATTTTTTTAGTGCAAACCCAATTACTGCTAAAATAATTAATACTATCCAAATCATTAAAACAAGATAACATTCAATTTAAAGTCTTACCAGTAAAGTCAAACAAATCACTTACTTGATCAGCATTGTGGATAACTTCGTTTTCATACTGGTGTGAGTAAGCTTCATCAAATACGTCCTCATCTTCATGACCAGTTAATGCCATTGCAGCTTTTTTGTTACCCAGTTTAGTTTCTGCAAGTGTTGCATAAGTTTTTCTAAATGATTTTATTGCACCTTTAGCAATACCAGCTTCTTCTTTGATGGCATTCCAAGCTCTAGTTACAGTTTTAATTCTTGTTTCATAAGAATCTAAATAATCTGGTGCATCATTGTTATTTTTTGTAACCATTATAGATGGAAACAACCAAGGCACTTCTTGCATCCTCTCCATACCAATTCTGTGCTTTTGCTGCTGGATCAAATTTATTATCTGCTGCACTACTTTGGTTTTACTAATAAAAGACTCATTATTTGTTTTAGTAATTGAACTAGGCATTATGATTTTTCTCTCTTTTATGTAGCTCAATCTAAGTCTACTAACTTCTCTAAACCTTCTGCCAGTTTTCATAAGAAATAGTATTAACTCTGCTGCAATAGGAAAATACTCACGAAGTTGCATACAAGCTTCTTCAATTTTTCTGCATTCATCAATGGTAAAAATAAATTGATTATATTGCGTAGATCTACAGGCACTAACTTCAGGTCGCTTAATAACTATTAGTTGCGCTGGGTTAATACCAGGATTATCTCCAAGATATCCTTTTTCTTTTGCATAATTATGAAGCCAACCTAGTGATCTTTTTGCACTTCGTTTTCTACCAAAACTGTTAAATCTATTTAGAAATTTACGCATCAGGCCATAACTTAGGTCTGTCACTAAGTGTTCTGACAACTTGTCATCTATAAGTGACCTAGCACCAGAATAATTTGGTCTTTGTTTAGGATCTACTTTCCAAAAGTGTTTTGGATCACCTGGTGGATATTTTTTAAAGAATTGATCCCAGTTGGTGATGGGTTTCACGTTTTTGATAAATCCAACATCTTCGTTTACCAAATGTGGTCTTTCTCTAAAGGTCATTCTGCCTTTACCATTATCATCTGAGAATTTTAGAAACTGAGTTCTTTTATTGTAGCCAATTAGATCTCTAGTAATATCTCGCATAGTGCTAAGATTTAGTGTTCCCTCTCTATATACTCTAGGAAGGTGATCTATATAAGCTTCTATTATGCACTTTTTGATAGTTGGAATTGTAACAACTTCTTTAAAACTCTCTGTGATTTTTTTGTGCTTTTCCTTTAGGTAGATACCAGGATTAATATTCCATTTATTATTATCACTTTTATTTGGAATAAATTTATCCTGACCTTTATCATCTTTTATACAAGTGGTGCCGTTAGCAACTTCTGCAATAATTGCGCTTACTTGCTTACATTGTACCTTTTTGAAGTTACCAATTTTAATTGGCATAAAACGTTTATTGTCAAATCTGCCATGAAGATAAAATGATTTTTCACCACTTTTAAGTATTCGCAGCTTCAAGCCATACAGTATGTCACCTTTAGATAACTTAAAGTTTAATTCAATACAGTTTGATTTTTTAAAGTCGAAATCAGCAGCTTTGATTTCTTTAATTGCAGCATTTGTAAAATCCAACGCTACCAAAGATCTATGTACTTTTGACATATCTTTTCTCCTTACAATTTACATTTGTTTAGAAGACTGATCGCACAACATGCTTCAAAACTCACGTAAACACAGGCGTAAAGGGAAAGTATAGATTATAGAGGGAAGTCTAGAATTTTCGACCGATCCCACTTTCGTAAATCTTTGATTTTAACGACGAGTTATGTATCGCTTTATAAAATAACGATATCACTTTTTAATAGCAGTGGAAATCTAAAAAAGCTTCTTTTTATCTGTCCATGGGCCTTTTTTAGTTTTGGGTAAAAACTTTTTAAGGTCTAATAGGACTTTCTCAGATAACTTTCTGTATGTAGTAAGTTTTCCTCCATAAATGTTTAAAAGTGGTAATTTGTTTACAATTTGTAAATCAAAAACATAATCTCTTGTAACTTTTGAGGCCTCTTTAAAATCCTCTATTAAAGGTCTTACTCCTGAATATGTATCAACTATATCTTTTTTACTAATTTGTTTTTTTAAATAATTATTTACGGACCGAATTAAGTATTGAGTTTCTTGTTTTGATATTACAGTATTTTCTGGCGATTTAACTTCCACCTCAGTTGTTCCAATTAATGAAAATTGCTTTTTATAAGGAATTACAAATATTATTCTTTTATCTGTATTTTGAAATGTAAATGCAACATCTTCTTTATATAATTTCTTAGTAATGATGTGACTTCCTTTAACTAATCTTATTTTATTTTTAGATTTTATTTTTATATTTTTATGCAAAGTTTCATTTATCCATGGTCCAGACGCATTTATTAAAACTTTCGATTTTATTTTTTTTCTATTTTGAAGACTAATGACCCATTCATTGTTAATAATTTCAGCTTTTTTAACCTTGTTGTATTCTAGAATTTTGGCTTTATTTCTTTTTGCATCTTGAGCGTTTAATTTTGTTAACTTTTTATCATCAATTTGAATATCATAATATTGAAAACCTGTTTTGTATTTTTCTTTAAGAATATTTGGAAATTTTTTATTAAGATCTAATCTTTTTGATTTTGGAATGCTAGTTTTTCCACCCAAATTATCATACAAAAGCAAACCAAATTTAACTAACCATGCTGGTCTAATTTTATCAGTATGAGGAATAATAAATGGAATTGGTTTTGAGATGTTTTTTGCAATTCTGTAAACAATTTCTCTTTCTTTAAGAGACTCTCTTACTAATTTAAATTCATAATTTTCTAAATAACGAAGGCCACCATGAATTAATTTTGTTGACCAAGAAGAAGTTGCGCCTCCTATCTCACCTTTATCAACTAAACATACCGACAAACCTCTTCCAGCAGCATCTCTTGCTATACCAGCTCCATTTATACCGCCACCTATTATGAATAAATCAAATACTTTAGACATCAAACTGAATTGTTTATAAAATGTAATAATAATTTTTCAACGACTTAAATTATTTTAACGCTGGTATTCGATAAATTTTTTTAAAGATTGATTTAAAAATTTTTCATAAATCATACCTGTGTTAGAATATTTTTTTGAATTAAGGAAAGATTTATTCATTTTAAAGTCATAAGAGGGCTCAAAGAAGAATGGAACGGAAAGTCTCTTGCTTTTATTCCATAGTACTCTGTGATTTGTAGCTTTAAATTTACCTTTACTTAAAAACTCTAAAGCTCTTCCTGTATTAACTACCAAAGCTTTTTTATTAAATGGCACATCATACCATTTTTTCGTTTTTCTATTCTGTACTTGAAGACCACCTTTTTTATCTTGGTATAGAACTGTAAATATTCCACTATCTACATGCGTTTCACATCCAAGTGCAACTCCATCTTGTTTTGATATCTCCACTGGCCTTGTTTGATTTGGATAATAATTAAATCTTAAAGTACTTAAAGTTTTTAACCTTGAAAAAGCTTTTTTTGAAATATTTGGATCAAGTTTATTTAATTTAATTACACTTTTAAATAAAGTTTCACTTAAATTGTAAATATCTTCAAAATATTTATTCAAAGCCTTAATAGAAGTTTTGTTAAAACATTTATTTAGATCTAAATATTCAATGTATTGGTTTCTAGTTTTTGAAGAATATTTCTTGGTAATTTTTAAATCTCCTATATCCAAACCTTCTTTTCCATTTACATCATTTGGAAAATAACCTCTGTAAAGATTGCTATTTTTTTTATTCCATTTTTTTGGTGATAATTTCCTTTTTTTACTGTCTGACAAATTGAAGAACTTGTTTCCTATTCCACATATTTTATTAATTTCTTTCAAATTAAGACCATGTCCAGTCACTTGAAAAAAACCTATATTTACACAAGCTTTCTCAATTTCTCTAATTGCTTTTAACGCACTCAGGGTCTCGAAATTATTTTTTATAAGTGATGATATATTAATTGTGGGTATATAATTTTTGGTCATCTTCTAACAGGTGTTTCTGTAGCAATGTACTGCTCTCTGACTTTCTCTCTTAAATATATGTATATTCCAGCCGCTATTATACAGGCAACACCTAAAAATGTTCTTCCAGATGGAATCTCGTTAAATAGGAAATACCCTGGTATCATCGACATTATAATTAGAGAGTATTCAAACAAAGAAACAACCGATGGAGATGCAACTATGTATGCAGAAAATATACAAAGAAAAGCAATTGATGCTGCTACACCAAAAAATAATATAAATTTCCATGTGTAATCAAAGTTAGAAAACCATTCTCTAAAAATAAATTGAGTTGTTGGATCAAAATTAGAATTGTTAAACTGACCATTGCCCATAAAGAGATAAATAGCTCCACATAATATGAGCGCAATTAAATAGAAATAAAATAGTTGAGTGTTTACATCATCTTTGTCAGAGGTATATTTTGTAATTGTCATAGAGGCTGCATAAAAAAATGCACATCCAACTGGAAGTAGACTTTTGTATTCAAAATCTGAAAAATTTGGATCTAAAACTATAAACACACCAATAAAACCAAATACAATTGCAGACCATCTTCTAATTCCAATAAATTCCTTTAAAAAAAATTTAGCAAAAATTGATACAAAAAAAGGGCAGGAGAAAAAAAGTGCATTAGCTGTTGCTAATGGCATGTAAGTTAGAGAAATAAAAAATGCTGAAAAAGCCAAAAAGTGTAAAACTACCCTTACCAAAGTTAATATTGGATAGTGAGTTTTTAAACTAACCTTTTGCTTTTTAAATTTGATGTAGCAAAACAGTAAAATTGCAGCAACAAAGTATCTGCCAAAAAAAATTTCATATAATGCTGCTTTTTCAAATATAAATTTGATTAGTGAGTCCTGCATTGCAAATAAAGTCATTGCAATAATAATAAGAATAATTCCTTTAGAGTTATTGTCGGTACTCATTTCGCACCTATACCAAAATAAGATAATGAATAATATTTAATTATTTCTTCAGTTTTGAAGAGAATAAAAGATTTTCATTTGAAAATTCAGCTTTATTTTCCTTTATAAAAGAAGCCATCAACTTCAAATTTTCTTCTTCGAATTCTGTCACCTTTCTTTTGCTGAGATCAATATATAGAGATATCCATTCCATTGATGCCGAGATTTTTTTTGTCTCTTTTGTAATCATTTCCATTTTTAAATGTAATCGTTTTTTATCATGGTCAAAATAAGCAAGGTTTATATCAACGGATTCACCTTCTTTGACCTCATTAAGATATTTAGTGTTTGTTTCAACAACCATAGTGCTTCTATTAAGATTTTTTGCTGCACTTGCTCCCATTTTAAATTTTTCAAGTGCCACTTCCCATGCTTCATCAAATATTAAAACATAATAAGCCATGTTCATATGATTATTATAATCAACCCAGTTCTTTGTGATATTGAAGCTTTTAAGAAAAACTGACATTTAATTTTTTAATTTAATATTAATATCATATAATAAAGTTTTTATGAAAAAAGTATTAACAGCCAGTTGTTTATGCAAAGGTGTAAAATTTAAAACACTTAATAAACTAAGAAGTGTATCAAATTGCCATTGTGTACAATGTAGGAAAACTCATGGTGTATTTGGTGCCTATACAAATATTAAAGACAAAGAACTTAAATTTTTAAACAAAACTACTTTAAAATGGTTTAAGTCATCTAAGAATTCCAAGAGAGGTTTTTGCAATAAATGTGGAGCAAGTATATTTTTTAAAGTTGATAAATCTGACAATGTTTCAATTTCTGCAGGAATGTTTGATGGTAAAACAAAACTAAAAACTTTTAGAAATATATTTGTAAGTTCAAAATCAGATTTTTATCAAATCAATGACAAACTTCCAAAATATAAAAGATTTGCTAAATAAAATTATTTTAAGATTTAGTTAAAGAAGATTGTAATTCTTGATTAGTAATATAACCCTTAATATTACCGTTCTTATCAACTACTTCACAATTTGAGTCTGAACAAACTATTTGAGGTAAAAATTCTTCAATAAATTGATCTTCATTTACTTTAATAACGTTTGATTTATCTATATTTTCAGACTCATTTAAATTTTTCATAATTATTTTTGCTTTGATTACTTTTGCTCTATTCACATCTTTAACAAAAGCTTTTACGTAATCATCTGCAGGGTTCATTATAATTTCTTCTGGCGTTCCAACTTGTACTAATTTTCCAGAATTTAAAATTCCAATATGGTCACCTAATCTCAATGACTCATCAAGATCATGAGTAATAAATACAATTGTTTTTTTTAATTCTGATTGAAGATCAATAAGTTGTTTTTGCATATCACTTCTTATTAGTGGATCTAGAGCACTAAAAGCTTCATCCATCAACATTATATCCGTATCTGTTGCTAATGCTCTTGCCAAACCAACTCGCTGTTGCATTCCTCCAGATAATTGATTTGGATATTGATTTTCAAATCCATTTAATCCAACAGCATCAATTTTTTCCATTGAGATTTTATTTCTCTCATCTTCAGACTTACCTTGCATTTCCAAACCATATCCAACATTTTGTAAAACTGTTTTATGTGGGAATAAACCAAACCTTTGGAAGACCATACTCATTTTGTGTCTTCTAAACTCAATTAGCTTTTCTTTATCAAGCGACATCACATTTGTGCCTTCAACCAAAATTTCACCATCAGTTGGATCTATAAGTCTATTTAAATGTCTAATTAATGTAGATTTTCCTGAGCCCGAAAGACCCATGCAAACAAATGTTTCACCTTCTTCAATTTTAAGAGAAACATTATCTAATCCAACTGTATGCCCAGTTTTTTCTAATATTTCGTCTTTAGTTGAACCTTCCTTCACCATTGGAAGTACTGATTTTGGATTATTACCAAAGATTTTATAAACGTTGTTGATTTCGATTTTTGACATCAATTAAGTTCTAACAGTTCATGGCGCACAATGTAAAACAATTTCTATACAACTTTTAATTGATTTTTCTAAATTCGATTTTGTTTGATTTTGTTAGTCATTTAAATAATCATTCAATTTATGAGCAAATCAGATCATGATGTTCGATGCGAACTATCAGCACTTTATAGAATTTTACACATGTATGGGATGACTGATTTAGCTAATCAATGTGCAGGAGCTAGATCAGCTGAAGATAAAGATTGTTCTTTTGTTCATCCTTATGGAATGTTTTATGAAGAGATTACAGCATCCTCTTTAGTAAAGATTGATAAAGATGGAAGAAAAATAAATTCAGATGGACCATGGTTAAATGATGGTTGTATTAATCTTGCACAATGGATTTTTAATTCACGTTCTGATGTTAACTTTTATGTTCACGGACACGCTAACGATGTTATGGCAGTTGGAGGAACTAAAGAAGGTTTGATGCATCTTTCACAAGCAGCAGTCTATTTAAATCATTTAATTGGATATATCGATTATGAATTTGTTGAGGACAAAGATTTTGGAAAAAAATTTGAAAATCTTATAGGCAAGCACGATATTTTAATTACAAGAAATCATGGATACTACACGGTAGGTAAAACTGCTGCAGAAGCATTTTTTAGAGCTTATTATTTAGAACAAGCATGCACTGTTCAAGTTAAAAACTTATCTATGGGATTAAGTAAACATGAAATAGACAAACAAAAAGCTGCTTATTTTTGGGACAATATGAGTAGTTCAGATGATTATAATTATGATGGAAAAACAGAGTGGGCTGCTTTATTAAGAAAATTAGATCGTGAAAATTCAGATTATAAAAGTTGATGGAACAAAATTATAAAATTGAAAATATAACTAAAAATTCTACTAATTTAGAAGTTGATTGGAGTGATGGAAAAAAAAGTAAGTTTAATTATTTGTGGTTAAGAGACAATTGTCCTACAGCACATGATAAAGATTCTCGTCATAGAATGTTTAACATTCTCAAAGTATCTAAAGATATAAATCCTAAAAAATTTTCTTTGAACAATGATGGTAAGCTCCAAATTGAGTGGAGTGAAGGAGATCATGTTAGTTATTATGATCAAAAATGGCTGAGAGATAATTGTTATACAATTAAAAACAATTTAGAATACAAATCACCCTACAAGCTTTGGGACAATTCTCTTCAAGATCACTTAAAAACTGTAGAGATTGATCATGATGAGATTATTAATTCAGATGAAGGATTAATAAAATGGTTGGAACTTTTGCATCATACTGGAATTGCAATTGTAAAAAATGCACCGACAGATGAGAACTCTGGGTTTAAAGTTTTAAATAGAATTAGTCATACTAGAGAAACTTTTTTTAAAACTCCATTTGAGGTAATTAATATTCCAAAACCAAATAATTCTGCCTACACAGCTCATGCTCTTAGAAATCATATGGATTTACCTTGGTTTGAAACACCTCCAGGATATCAATTTCTTCACTGTTTAGTTAATTCTGCAAGTGGAGGAGATTCCTCAGCTGTAGATGGATTTGCAGTAGCAGATTATTTAAGAAAAAATGAAAAGGAAATTTTTGATACACTAGTTAATGTTCACCTTAAATTTAGAGATATGGATTATACACAAGAGTCAGTAAGAAGTTATTACGCTCCAGCAATTTCTTTAACTAAAGATAATGATTATCATGATATTAGATTTAGTGTTGCAACTATGGATGCTTTAGATTGCCATCCTGATTTAATGGACAAAGTTTATAAAGCTCATCATCGATTTGGAAATTTATTACACGATGATAAATTTCAAATTAAATTTAGATTAGGGCCAGGAGATATATTTACTTTCAACAATAGAAGGTTGCTTCATGGGAGAACTGAATTTGATCCAAATTCAGGTCATAGGCACCTTCAAGGATATTACATGGATCGTGATGAAATTATTGGAAGATTAAGGTATTTGAGAAATTCAAATTAATTCCAACCAGTTACGTTTTTTACCTCTAAAAATTCTTCTAATCCCCAAACTCCTCCTTCTCTACCATTTCCAGATTGTCTGTAACCACCAAAAGGAGTTCCAACATCAGCTGCATTACCGTTTATATATACACATCCTGATCTTAATTTTTTAGCAACTCTATGTGCTTTTTCTTTATCATCGGTTTGAATATAATTTCCTAAACCATAAGAAGTATCGTTTACAATTTTCACTGCTTCATCTTCAGTATCAAACGGAATAATTGATAAAACAGGCCCAAAGATTTCTTCCTTTGCAATTCTCATCTCATTAGTAACATCTGTGAAAATAGTTGGTTTGATAAAATATCCTTTATTTAAACCATTTGGCAATTCTGGTCCTCCAGCAGCCAAAGTTGCTCCCTCAGAAATTCCACTTTCAATAAGATTTATAATTTTATCGTACTGAACTTTTGAAATTACAGGACCAATGTGATCACCTTTTTTAGTTGCTTGATCAACTTTAATTTTATTAGCTTCATCAACGGCTTCTTTTACTGCTCTTTCATAAATAGATTTTTCAACCAACATTCTGGTAGGTGCATCACATGATTGTCCTGAATTACTCATTACATTTCTGATACCATCTCTAACTGCATCTTTATAACTGTCAGCAAAAACAATATTTCCACCTTTGCCTCCAAGTTCTAAACAAACCCTTTTAATTGTATCAGCAGCATTTTTAGAAATTAATTTCCCAGCCCTTGTTGAACCTGTAAAAGAAACCATATCAATATCAGGATGACTTGAAATATCTGTTCCAACTCCAGCACCATCACCATTTACTAAATTAAAAACTCCTTTTGGAAATCCAGCTTCATCAATCATTTCAGCAAATAGCATTCCTGATAACGGAGCAATTTCTGAGGGTTTTAAAATCATTGTACAACCAGTTGCAAATGCTGGAGCAACTTTAAGAGCAATTTGATTTATTGGCCAATTCCACGGAGTTATTAATCCACAAACTCCAATTGGTTCATAACAAATATGGTTATTTGATTTTTCATCAAAATGTTCTTCAAAGTTAAAATTTTTAAGTCTTAATATAAAATCTTCTAAATGATCTCTTCCTGATGCTGTTTGAACATCAGTTGACCAATCCATTGGAGCACCCATTTCCAATGAAATAGCTTCTGCCATTTCATTAAATCTTTTTTTATAAATAGTTAATAATTTTTCTAATAATTTAATTCGTTCCTCTTTTGAGGTTTCTTTCCAAGTTTCAAATGCTGTTTTTGCAGCTTTTACTGCTCTATTTGTATCTTCTGTAGACCCTAGAGAAATTACTGCACAAGGATCTTCATTACATGGATTGATAACATCAAAGTCATTTTTTTTAATTGGATCTACCCATTCACCATCAATATAAAATTTTCTTTTATCTAACATAATTTTATTTTAGCATACAATTTAGATTTCATATCCTTTTTCCTCAGGCTCATTATCAACTAATTCTTCTGGAAAACCTTTGGCTCTAAAATCAATATTGTTTAAATCTTCCATCCTTTTTACGATCATAGAAGACCAGGCTCTAGATCCATATTTTTTTTGTCCATCTTTAAATATCTCAACAATTTTTGGAGATATCTCTAATGGAGCATTTAACTTTTTGGCAAGATCATCAAATAATCCTGTATCTTTTAAAACTAAATCCATTGTAAAGTTTATATTATAAGAACCATTTAAGATTACTTGACTTTCTGTTTCGTGAACAAATGAATTACCTGAGGATGCAGCAATCCCTTTAAATGTTTTTTCAAGATCTAGGTTAGATTTTTTAGCAACTGTCCAAGCCTCTCCTAAAGCTACCAAATGCACTGAAGCTAAATAATTTGTAATTACTTTGAGAGTACTTGCTGTACCCAATTCACCAGTATGTAACACTTTTCTTCCCATGACCGTTAAAACAGGCAAAATTTTTTCAAATGCTTTTCTTTCACCACCTACAAAAATTGCAATATTTCCAGTTGCAGCTCTATGACAACCACCACTTACAGGGCCATCTAAAGGTATAGCATTTTTTACAATTACTTTTTCTCCAATTCTCTTTACTTCAGCTTCATCAGTAGTGCTCATTTCAAGCCAGATTTTATTTTCAGAAAGGCCTTGAAGTACTCCATCTTCAGCTTCCATAACTTCTGCGCTTACTTTTAGAGATGGCAAAGAAGTAATTATAAGATCAACTTGTTCTGCAAGTTCTTTTCCAGAGTTTGCAACTTTTGCACCAGAACTTTTAAATTGATCTGTTAAATTTTGATCTACGTCTCTTACTGTTAAGTCAAACCCATTTCTTAATAAACTTCCTGCAAGTTTAGCACCCACATTTCCTAAACCAATAAAACCTATCTTCATTATTTTACCTCTTCTTTTTTATTTTTTGTAAAAACTATTAATATGACACCAACAATTATTATTGCTCCACCAATGAATAGTTCTTTGGTTGGTTCTTCTCCTAAAAGAAAAATTGCAGCCAACAATCCAGTTGGAGGAATTCCCATAGTTACAATTGGTAGAACTTTATAAATAGGATTATTTTTTATGACATAATAAAAACAACCATATGTTACTGGCTGCATTATAAAACCAATGTAGATTGCAATTATCCAATGATCAATTTTTGCATTAGTGATATAATTTATAGTATTTCCATCAATGATTGCTGATAGTAATATTAAAATTGGACCAGAAAATAATGCCATCCAAGCAACTAATGCCAAAGGATTTATTTCTTTACTTAAAGGTTTCACCATCACTTGCCCAAGAGCCCAAATAGCTGAGCCTAGTATCGTCAATCCAATACCAATAATTTTTCCATCTAAATTTGGTGATCCAGTTAAAACGTAAACACCGATAAACGCTATACCAATACCAATTAAAGCTCTAACTGTTGGTTTCTCTTTAAGCATAAAGTAAGCAAAAATAACTCCAAACGGTACTTCCATTTGAACTAATAAAACTGCAGAAGATGCATCAATCAAGTCTAAACCTGAGTAAGTAATACTGTACTGTAGAGTATTAGCTACTAAAGAAGCTATGAAGATTTTTAGCAAGTAGCCCCTTGGTACTGGAAACCACCAGACTAAAATTGATGCCGCAAATACAAATCTTAAACCCATTAATAAAATTGGTGGAAAAGATTCGAATGCTGGTTTTGCAATGACAAATCCAAAGCCTAAAAAAATAGGAACCAACGATGCAATGAAGGTATCTTTTAAATTCATGTCGTTAATTTAATATTAATGATTATTAAAGAACTTCTGATATATTCATCTTTTAAAATATGAATTCAACAAAAATAGATCCAAAATATATTAGTAAATCTAATCCAAGAGTTGGCTTAATAGCTCTTGCAAGTGATTTTATGATTGAGAGAGATTTCATTAATGTCATAAAAGACAGGGAAATTGATTTTTTTGTTAACCGTATTGAGTGTTACAATCCATTAACTCGAGAAAACCTGATTAAAATGTCTAATAAAGTAACTGAAGTTGCAAAAGATATTTTACCAGATCAAGATATTGATTGTGTTGTTTATGGTTGTACCTCTGGGACCATTGCAGCTGGATATAATTCTATTGAACAAAAAGTAAAAGCAGCAAAACCAATGGCTGATGTTACAACGCCTAGCACTGCAGCAATTAAAGCTTTAAAAAAATTAAATATAAATAAAATTTCTTTGTTCACACCTTATAGTAAAAAACTAAATGATGAGGTTTTAGATTATTTTAAAACAGAGGGATTTGAAATTACCTCTAATTCTTACTTTGATATCGAAGCTGATTATGACATTGGTAAAGTAGATCAAGATTATTTATATGAAGTATTATCTAAAATTGATTTAAATGGGGCAGAGGCTTTGTTTGTTTCGTGTACAGCATTACCCGTGTTGCCAATTATTGATAAGCTTGAAAAAAAATTAAACACAGTAGTTTTATCTAGTAATCAAGCATTAATTTGGGATACACTTGTAAAAATAAATAAAAATAACTCTGTTGAGGGATTTGGAAAACTATTTGAGGCAAACTAATGTCATTTACTAAAGAAGAATATAAACAAAGATTAAAAAAAGTTCAAAAAATGATGCAAGAAAAAGGCATCGAACTTTTAATTTCTCATGACACAAATAATTTATATTATCTAACTGGTTATGACGCTTGGTCTTTTTATTATGCTCAATGCGCTATTGTTCATGTAAATGCTGATGAGCCATTATGTTTTGTTAGAGCTCAAGATGCAGGAGGAGCTTACATAAAAACTTATTTAAAAGATGAAAATATTTTAGTGTATGACGAAGAGTACATTCACACTTGGCCAAAACATCCTTACGATAGATTGGTTGAAATTATCAAAGAGAGAAAATGGGACAATCTATCAATCGGCTTAGAAATGGATGCTCACTATTTTACAGCTTTTTGTTATGAAAAAATAAAACAAGGTTTGCCAAATGCCAAAATCAAAGACAGTGATCGATTGGTGAATTGGGCAAGATTTACAAAATCTGATGCAGAAATAAATTACATGAAATCTGCTGCAAAAATTTCAGAACAAGGAATGAAAACTGCAATGGAAGTTATTAAACCTGGTGTAAGGCAGTGTGATGCAGTTGGTGAAATTCAAAAAGCGCTTTTTTATGGGACAGAAGAATTTGGAGGAGAATATTCAAGTATTGCAACTCTACTTCCAACAGGAAAAGGCACTTCTGCTTCACATTTGACCGCTACTCAAGATAAATTTGTTGAGGGAGAAGCAACAATTATTGAGCTTTCTGGAGTTTATAAAAGATATCATGCGCCAATGGCTAGAACAGTGTTACTTGGAAAACCCAATCAATTAAAAATCGATACGATGAATAAAACTATTGAAGCCTTAAACTCAGGAATTGAAGCGATTAAAGCAGGAAATACGGTAGATGATGTTGCACAAGCTTTTTGGAAAATACTTGATAAATACGGCATCGAAAAAAAATCAAGAACTGGTTATTCTATAGGAATTGGCTACCCTCCTGATTGGGGAGAGCATACTCTTAATATATATAAAGGAGACAAAACAGTTCTTCAGCCAAATGTTTGTTTTCATATGATTGCTGTGATGCAATTTGGTGACTGGGGTGTTGAGGCGTCTGAGGCTATTAGGGTTACAGAAAATGGTTCAGAGTTATTTTGTAATTTTCCAAAAGAGCTTCATATCAAGAGTTAATTTACTATTGAATTCTACTTTCACAAATGTTTAATAATCAATTTTATGTCAAAAAATCCAGAATTCGTAAAATTTGATAAAGTAGATAAAAGTTATGACGGTAAAGTACTCGTCGTTAAAGATCTTCAATTAGATATTGCTGAAGGTGAATTTATAACGATGCTTGGGCCATCTGGTTCAGGTAAAACAACTTGTCTAATGATGTTAGCTGGATTTGAAACTCCAACTAATGGAGAAATTTTATTAGACGGAAATATTATTTCAAACATTCCGCCTCACAAAAGAGGAATTGGCATGGTGTTCCAAAATTATGCACTGTTTCCTCACATGACAGTTTATGAGAATTTAGCCTTTCCTTTAAGAGTAAGAAAAGTTGAAAAAGATGAAATTGATAAAAAAGTAGATAAAGCTTTGTCGATGGTTTCTTTAAATGGATTTGAATCTAGAATGCCGGCACAACTTTCTGGAGGACAACAACAAAGGGTTGCAGTTGCAAGAGCACTTGTGTTTGATCCAGCTGTTGTTTTAATGGATGAGCCACTTGGTGCATTAGATAAAAATTTAAGAGAGAGCATGCAGTATGAAATTAAACATATCCATGAAAGCATTGGTGTCACTGTTGTATATGTTACTCATGATCAAAGTGAAGCTCTTACGATGTCAAACAGAATAGCTGTGTTTAATGATGGTAAAGTTCAACAGTTATCTGATCCAGCAGAACTATATGAGAAACCAGTAAATTCTTTTGTTGCAGAATTTATTGGTGAAAATAATACATTCAATGGCGAGGTCTCTGATATAGATAAGGATAAATGTAAAGTTAAATTAGGTAATGCAGAAATATTAGCTAATCCTATTTCAGTAAAATCAAAAGGTGAAAAAACTACAGTATCTTTAAGACCAGAAAGAGCGTTGATAAATCCAACTGATAAAATGGATAATATGTTCACTGGAAAAATTGAGGAAGTAATTTACCATGGTGACCACACAAGAGTTAGATTAGACTTACTTGGTAGTTCTGAGTTCATTTTAAAAGTACCAAACAGCACCTCTAACCTTGAGCTAAAAGTAAAAGAAGATATCAATATTGGTTGGAACAGTGTTGATGCTAGAGCTTTAGATCCTAAATAATTTTAATTAAATATCCAAAATAACATTAGATAAAATGAGCTGTTGACTTCACTTGCTCATTTTGGTGTACTTTATTTATATAAATTAATTTATATTAACGTTTAAACGGAGGAATAATGAAAAAATTAAGTAAATTATTACTTGCTCTTTCTTTTGCTCTTTCAATAACTTCATCAGCATTTGCAGTTACTGTTGCATCTTGGGGTGGAGCTTATACAGAGTCTCAAAAGTTAGGGTATGGTGATCCAACTGCTAAGGCACTAGGAGTAGAAATCAACTGGGTTGATTACTCTGGTGGTTTATCAGAAATTAAAGCACAAAAAGAAGCAGGTGCTATTACTTGGGATATCATAGACTTATTTGCATTCGATACAATTAACGGATGTGATGAAGGTTTATTTGTTAAATTTGATTTTGACAAAGATTTCCCAGCTGCTCCAGATGGAACTCCTGCAAGTGAAGACTTCTTCACAGAAATGCCTAGTGAATGTGCTGTAGGAAACATCTTGTATTCTTGGAACTATGCTTTTGATACAAGAGCATTCGGTGGTAAAGAGCCTAAGTCAATTAAAGACTTCTTTAACACTAAAAAATTCCCAGGAAAAAGAGCAATCTATACTAGTGCTTTAACTAATTTAGAAATTGCTTTAGCTGCGGATGGCGTGAAGTTAGGTGACGGCGGAACTAGAGTTTACAGAAAACTTTTAGAAGACGGTGGAATCGACAGAGCGTTAAACAAAATTAAGAAACTTTGTACAGATCCAAATGGTGGATGTGTATTCTGGTCTGCAGGTGCTCAACCACCTGAATTATTAGTTGCTGGTGAAGTTGTTATGGCAACTGGTTGGAACGGAAGATTCTTTAATGCTGAAGTTGGTGAAGGTGCTCCAATTAAACAAGTATGGGATGGTCAAGGTCTTGACTACGAATACTTTGCTTTAGTTAAGGGTGGTCCAGATGAAGCGAATGCTAAAAAAGCTTTAGCTATGATGACTAACACTGAAATGTTAGCTGGTAGCGCGAAGTACATTGCATACGCTCCATGGAGAAAATCTTCTCTTGATGTAATCACTGCTGGTGAGCCATGGTACAAAGATGGCAAAACAGAAATGATGCCTCAAATGCCAACTGCTCCTGCTAACACTAAAAACTATTTCTTAGTAGACCCATTCTTCTGGGCTGACTATGGAACAGAGATTGGTGAGAAGTGGGAAGCTTTCAAAGCAGGCCTATAATTTCAGTTTTAATCACTGAATTTATATAATATATTTAGGGCGGTTATTAATTAACCGCCCTATTTTTTTATGAGCTCTGAAGCAAAACAAATTTTAACAACTGACGGAATACCATTAGAGGTCAGTTTGAAGAAAGCCGAACGGAAGAATAAGGTTAAAGCCTTTCTTCTAGTTGCTCCTTTGTTATTATTTTTAGTCATCACTTATATATTTCCAATTGGAGAAATGTTTACGAGAAGTATTGATGACAAAATGATTACAAATATGCTTCCTAAAACATTTAAGGAAATGGAAAATTGGGATGGACAAGAACTACCTCCCGAAGAAGTTTTTTCTGCTTTTTATTATGACTACAAAGCTCTTGTTGAAAAACAAGAACACGGAAAACTTGGTCAAAGACTAAATAAAGAAAAAAATGGTTTTAATTCAACAACTAAAAGATTGTTTAGGAATATTAAACGAAAAAAGATTGACGAAAGCGCTAGTATCAAAGAACAGATGATGAAGGTCCATAAAAACTGGGGTAAAGTTGAGTACTGGCAAGCTATAAAAAGGACAGCGCCACCATATACATTAGCTAAATATCTAAAAGGTATGGATATGTATTATGCTGCCGATGGAAGTATCGCTCAAGTAGATGAAGATAGACGAATTCATAGAATTTTATGGTTAAGAACGCTTGAAATTGCATTTTTTGTAACCTTATTTTGCTTTGCAATGGGTTATCCTATTGCTCATTTATTAGCAACATTGCCAATGAAGTACTCAAATCTATTAATGATTTGTGTTCTTCTCCCATTTTGGACTTCATTATTGGTCAGAACTGCAAGTTGGATGATTTTATTACAGCAACAAGGAGTCGTTAATGATTTCTTTGTCATGATAGGATTAGTTGCAGACGATAAGAGGCCTGAAATGATGTACAACAAAGTTGGTACTTATGTGGCGATGACACAGATATTGTTACCTTTTATGGTTCTTCCACTTTACAGTGTTATGAAAACAATTTCTCCAAGCTTAATGAGAGCTGGAAAATCTTTAGGAGGAACACCTTTTGTTGCTTTTTGGAAAGTTTATTTCCCATTAACTATTCCAGGTATAGGAGCGGGATGTTTATTAGTATTTATATTGGCAATTGGATATTACATTACTCCAGCATTAGTAGGAGGCGCCTCTGGAACTTTGATAAGTAACCAGATTGCATACCATATGAAAACAACTTTAGACTGGAGCTTTGCATCTGCAATGGGATTGATGTTGTTAACTGGAGTTTTAGTTGTGTATTGGATTTATAACAAATTAGTTGGAGTTGATAATATTAAATTAGGATAAAGATGGCATTACCAAGTTATACAGAAACTCGTTATAGAATTTGGCATTATGTTTATTTAGCTATTTGTGCTTTTGTATTTTTCTTTTTAGTTGCACCTTTATTCGTAATATTTCCATTATCTTTTAATGCTGAAGAATTTTTAGTTTTTTCTGAAGGAATGAAAAATCTTGATCCTGATGCCTTTTCTCTAAGATGGTACAAGGATATGGTTTATGGAACCAAAAACCCATGGGGACTAGCTGCAAAAAATAGTTTTATAATTGCAATATTTGCAACGATAGGATCGATAATACTTGGGACACTAGCTGCGTTAGGTTTAAGCAGTAGGCACATGCCTTATAAGGGAATTATAATGGCTACTTTAATTTCACCAATGATTGTTCCATTAATTATATCAGGTGTTGCAATATTTTTTTTCATGGCAAAAGTTGGTTTAGCAGCAACACATACTGGAATAGTTTTTGCTCATATAATCCTAGGAACTCCATTTGTTGTAATTACTGTAACTGCAACATTATCAGGATTTGATCATAGTGTAACAAGAGCGGCATCAAGCCTAGGAAGCAACCCCGTAAACACTTTTATGAAAATTACTCTTCCATTGATATTACCAGGTGTAATTTCAGGAGGTTTATTTGCATTTGTAACTTCATTTGATGAAGTGGTTGTAGTTTTATTTCTTGCTGGTTTAGAAAATACTACAATTCCAGTACAAATGTGGACTGGTTTAAGAGAGCAGCTTAGTCCAACAATTTTAGCTGTTGCAACATGTTTAATTATTCTTTCAACTTTAATTTTAATTAGTGCAGAATTATTAAGAAGAAGATCTGAAAGATTAAGAGGAATTAATAGATAAAATTAAATTGCTTCAATTATTGTTGCAATTCCCATTCCTAAACCAATACATTGAGTAGCAAGAGCGTATTTTTTATTTTCTCTTTTTAAAAGTTGTGCAGCTTTTCCTGTTATCCTTGCACCTGTTGCTCCCAAAGGATGTCCTAAAGCAATTGCACCCCCATCTAAATTTACTTTATTAATATCTATTTCTAAATCTTTGATACAAGCTAGTGATTGAGATGCGAAAGCTTCATTTAACTCCACAATATCAATGTCTTTTATTGAAATTTTAGCTCTATCCAAAGCTTTTTTAGTTGCTGAAATTGGTCCTAAGCCCATATAGTTTGGATCACATCCTTCAACAGCAGTGGATTTTATTCTACCAAGAATTTCTAAATCATTCTCTATAGCAAAATTTTCTTCACATATCAGTGTTGCAGCAGCTCCATCAGTTAGAGGAGATGAAGTTGCAGCTGTTACCGTTCCATTTTGATCAAATACTAACTTTAAACTATCTAGTTTTTCCATTGTACTATTAGGTCTAATATTTTCGTCTGTTTCACAATCACCTATCTTAGTAATTTCACTTTTGAATTTATCTTTTTGTTGGGCTTCATTTGCTTTTCTATGACTTTCTAAAGAGAACTCTTGTTGTTCTGTTCTTGAAATATTATATTTTTTTGCAACATTCTCAGCAGTAATTCCCATAGATAAATATAAATGTGGATTTTGTTTTTCTTCATCAGAATAAGGGTAGGGTAAAGGATCAAAGCCAGTTCTAACTCTAGTCATGCTTTCAACACCTCCACAAATAAATATCTTACCTGATCCCATTGCTATTTTTCCTGCCGCAATATGAATTGCCTCCATTGAAGATCCACACCATCTGTCTACAGACATACCAGGAACTCTCATATCTAGATCTGATAAAAAAGTTACTAATCTTCCAATATTAAAACACTGTTCACCAACCTGAAAAGCGCAACCAATAACAACATCATCAATTTCTTTTGGATTAATTTTTGATTGTGAAACAAGATTTTTTATTACTTCAGCTAGCAGATTAACTGGTTTTATATCTATTAATTTTCCTTTATTTGCCATTGCAAAAGGTGATCTGGAGTAACCAGCTATTACTGAATTGTACATTTTTCTCTTTAATATTGTGTTAATTTATATAGCTTACCAATTTAATTAATCAGGAAATTTGTCTTATTTCAAGTTTTTGATTAATTCAATAAAAGTTTATTATTTATGGATATAAAAAAAGTAGTTGTTATTGGATCTGGTACGATGGGTAGTGGAATTGCAGCGCACCTGTGTAACGCAAATGTACCTGTAACTCTTTTAGATTTAACAACTGAAATATCTGAAAAAGCTAGAGACAGAATTCACAAATCAAGACCTCCATTACTTTTAGATAAAACCAAAATTGAAAATATTAAAGTTGGAAATATTAATGACAATTTCGATGTAGTAAAAGAAGCTGATTGGGTTGTTGAGGCTGTTGTTGAAAGAATTGATATAAAGCATAATATTTATGAAAAAATATTTAAGAACAGAAAACAGGGGGCAATTGTTTCATCAAACACATCATCTATCCCAATTAAAGTTTTATCTGAAAAATTAACTGAAGAAGAAAAAAAGGATTTTTGCATAACTCACTTCTTTAATCCAGTTAGATACATGGGATTATTAGAAATTGTAAAAAATGAAAATAATGATTTAAATAAAATCAATTCTCTTAAAAAATTTTGTGAAATTGAATTAGGTAAAGGAGCTATTGTTTGCAATGATACTCCTGGTTTTTTAGGAAATAGAATAGGTGTTTATGCAATGCAGGTAGCAATGACAGAAGCATTTAGAATGAAATTATCAATTGAAGAAGCTGATGCAGTTTTTGGAAGACCAATGGGTATACCTAAAACAGGAGTTTTTGGCTTATATGATCTAATTGGAATTGATTTGATGGCTGATGTTTTAAAAAGCTTTATTAAAGAACTTTCTGACAATGATGAATTTCAAATTGTTGCAAAAGAAATACCACTTGTAAAAAAATTGATTGATAATGGTTACACTGGACGAAAAGGAAAAGGTGGTTTTTACAGAATGAATAAAAGTGGAAACCAAAAAATATTAGAGGCTATCAATTTAGAAACAGGTGAATATACAACCTCCAAAAAAATAGACTTAGGAGTTGAAACTGTAGATATTAATAATTTAATTAATCGAAAAGATAAATATGGAGAATATGCTTGGGAAGTAATTTCTAAAATAATTAAATACGCGTCTTCTTTAGTTCCAGGAATTACAGACAAATTCAACGATATAGATGAAGCAATGAGACTTGGTTTCAATTGGGCAATGGGTCCTTTTGAAATGTTAAAATCAATTGGAGTTGAAAACTTTTTTTCAAGGATAGATAATTTTGAAAATAATAAATTTTTAGAAAATTTATCTAAGTCAAAAGATGAAAACTTTTATGGAGAAAGACAATTATATACTGATATCGAAACACTAGGAAAAATTAGACCAACAGCAATAAAAGTAGACAAAAATAATTCTGCTGAAATTCACCGTTTTAAAGATTTTAATATTGTCGAATTTACTACAAAAGCTTGTGCATTAGATTATGATTCAATGGATGCATTAAAAAATGCAACTGACAAACCACTTATTGTTATGAATGAAAGTATGCAATTTTCTGCAGGTGTGAATTTGAGTTATACGATGAATTTTGCAGACAAGAATGATTTCAAATCTATAGAAAAATTTATTAAATACTTTCAGGATACTTGCAAAACATTAAAGTATTCTAAGCATCCAGTAGTTTCTGCACCTTCAGGTCTTACTTTAGGTGGTGGTTTTGAAGTTTTAGTTCAAAGTAACTTTGTTGCATCACACACAAATATTGTGGTTGGTCTTGTAGAAACAATTGTTGGATTGGTGCCAGCTGGAGGTGGATGTAAAGAAATGTTATGGAGATGGTCACAAACAGAAGAAGCAAAATCTGATCCTGATTATGCACCTTTAAAAGTTTTCGATATCATTGGATACGCGAAAACTGCAACTTCCCCTGTAGAAGCAGAGCCTTTAAAATATTTAAAACCAGAGGATAGAAAAATCATGAATAGAAACAGTCTTTTTGAGGAGGCTAGAAAACTTATCCATGAAAACAACGATTTTGTTCCTCCAGAAGAGTGCAAATTTAATCTATCAGGCAAACCTTTGAAAGAGAAGATGATTAAAGTTTTAGAGAAATTATATAATGAAAAAATTATATTAGATCATGGAATGCATGTTGGAACAGAACTTGCAAATGTTTTAAGTGGTGGTGATACAAATTTAGATAAAACTTTATCAGAAGATGATCTATATAAATTAGAGTTAGATTCTTTTATGAGATTAATAGAAACTAAACAAACTCAAGAAAGAATTAAACACACTCTTTCAACTGGAAAACCTTTAGTTAATTAGTCTCTAACATTCTAAAAGTATTTATATAATCAGGTCTTAGTACATAGATTGCTTTATTCCCTGTTTTAATTTTCTTAAGAATATCTATACCAAACTTTACTTTTCCAAGCGGAGTGTATTCTCCTTGATAAATTGGAATATCTTTCAACGTAATAAAAAATTCACTATCTTCAGAGTCAAATTCAGTTGATCTTGCAAAACCAACACTACCTTCAGTAAATTCAAAATCATCACTAAGTTCTGATTTTAATAATCCTAATCCTGATTTTCCACTTCCAATTTTTGAGTAATCTAAATATTTAATGTTCCCAAATTCAAGATCACCAGCTTGCACCAAAGTATTTTCAACCACCTTATAGAAAGCTGAACCATCATACATTTTTTTTTTAATTAATATTTTAAATCTTTCAACAGCTTTAGGAGAGGTTTCGGGATATAACTCAATAATAACATTTCCACATTCTAAATTCATTACCGCAATATTATCTGGGTTTTTAAAGTTTAATGTATTTAAATCATTGCTGTCTATAAATAGACATTTACTTTTTAATAAAAAAAAAGATGAAAAAGCAGAAACAGCCAAAACTATTAAAAAAATAAATAAAATTTTTTCTGATTTTGATGCCTTAATTGTTTTAATCATAAAATATTTTCATCGATTTTAGATATATTTAATTTAATAAAATTAACCTTATTATTTAATATAGAGTCTTTTTTTATTTTCTCTTCAATCAAATTTTTATTAACCATTAAAAAAGAAAAGATTTCAGCCATATCTTCTGATGGAATTGATTTAGAGTATTCTGTTAAAAAACCATTAGTATTTTTATATAAATCTAAATTCAATCTATCTGAGCAAGTGGAACATTCAGCGTATTCAAAATCAGAATTATTAAATAAAGAAAATTTTTGATCATTAAAATCATCCTCATAACTATTTTGAATCATGTGAAAAATTTCATGATGAATCATTCTTTCAAAATATTTTTCGTTAAAGTTTATGTCTAATATTAAAGTTCTATTTTTATTATCTGGTATTCCGCCAGTATTGATGTTCGAAATAAATAAACCTTCACAAAATACAACATATTTTAAATTTATTTTTTTAAGAAATTTAGAATTGTATCTTTTAATATTTTTCTCAATTGTTGGAAATTTTGTATTAAGATTTTCTTGATTTGTCTTATTGCAAGTAATGTTGTCATCTACTCCTATTTTAAAATCTCCTTTTGTATTTAAATAACGGATATTGTTCTCATTTTTTAGTTTATAGATTTCCAAGTTCGGAATTTTGATTAGATTGTATATTTCATCAGCATTTACATGTGAAAATTGAAATATTAAGATGAATAAAATAATAATTTTCATTAATTTATTATAGACGAATTAGATTAGATAATATTATCTTAGATTATTAAAAAATGACAAAAGAAAGAAACAAAAATCCTATTCAACCAGTAAGTGGAACAAAAGTACCTCGATATGCTGGCCCAAGTACTTTTGCAAGATTACCAGAATTGAGAGATGTTGAGAGCTGTGATGTAGCGATTGTTGGTGTTCCGTTTGATGCTGGAACCAGTTACAGACCAGGGGCGAGATTTGGTCCTCAGAGTATAAGACAAGCATCTAGACATTTAAGAACAAATTATCATCCAAGTTATGATGTGGAGCCTTTTAAAATTCAACAAGTTGCTGATGCTGGAGATATTTCATGCAATCCATTTAGTATTGATGAAGCTATTAAACAAATAGAAGAAGGGGCAACTGATCTATTAAATAAAGTAGGTGGAATAATTAGTCTAGGCGGTGATCATACAATTGCAGTGCCATTGTTAAGAGCAATTAATAAAAAAAATAAAGGACCAGTTTCTTTAGTTCATTTTGATGCTCACTTAGATACTTGGGATACTTATTTCGGTGCTCCATATACACATGGAACTCCATTTAGAAGAGCAAGAGAAGAAGGTTTATTTTTAGATGACGCCTCAATGCATGTGGGAATAAGAGGACCTCTTTACAGCAGAGATGATATAAAAAATGATGAAAGTTTTGGTTTTAAAATAATTCACTGTGATGAATTTCAAACTGAAGGAACAGATAAAATTGCAGAAAGAATTAGAAAAAGAGTCGGAGATAATCCACTTTATTTATCTATAGATATTGATGTTTTGGATCCCGCATTTGCACCTGGTACAGGAACGCCAGAAATTGCAGGAATGACAACTAGAGAAATGGTAAATGTATTAAGGGGGTTGTCTGGATTAAATTTAGTTTCAGCTGATGTAGTAGAAGTTTCACCAGCATATGATCATGCTGAAGTTACATCTCTTGCAGCTGCAACAATAGTTTACGAATTAACAAATTTATTTGCAAAATCATAAGGAAAGGATAATTTTAAATCATGTTAGATAAAAAAAATTTTTATATTAATGGTGCTTGGGTTAAACCAAACAGCGCTGAAGAAATTAAAGTAATCGATCCAGCTACAGAAGATAACTGTGCTGTAATTACTTTGGGAAATAAAGCAGATGTTGATCTAGCAGTTAGTGCAGCAAAAGATGCTTATGAGTCTTGGGCTTTTTCCTCTAAAGAAGAAAGAATTGCATTATTAGAAAAACTTTATGAAAATTATAAGAAAAGATGGGCAGATATTGCAGAAGCCATAACTCTTGAAATGGGTGCACCAAAAGATTTTGCCACAAAATTACAAGCAGGAACAGGAGCAAGTCATATTAAATCATTTATCAGATATTTGAAAAATTTCGAATTTGAAAAACCATTGGGAGAACACGCTCCTAACCAAAGATTAATTTATGAACCTAAAGGTGTTTGTGCATTAATAACACCTTGGAATTGGCCAATGAACCAAGTTTGTTTAAAAGTAATGCCAGCAATTGCGGCAGGTTGCACAATGGTATTAAAGCCATCAGAATTAGCGCCACTTTCATCAATGATACTTGCTGAAATTATTGATGAGGTAAAATTTCCAAAAGGTGTGTTTAATTTAGTTAATGGCGATGGAGCAACAACAGGCGATGCTCTTACAAGCCATCCAGATATTAATATGATCTCTTTCACAGGCTCAACAAGAGCTGGAGCTTTGATTTCTCAAAATGCTGCTAAAGATTTTAAAAGAGTAAGCTTAGAATTAGGTGGTAAAGGCGCAAATATAATTTTCAAAGATGCTGATCCAGAAGCAATTGAAAGAGGTGCTTTAAGATGTTTTAGAAATTCTGGACAATCTTGTAATGCCCCAACAAGAATGTTGGTTGAAAAATCAATGTATGATGAAGCTATAGAGAGATTAAAAAAATATACTGAAAATTTTGAAGTGGGTGATCCTAAAAAAGAAGGAGAGCACATAGGTCCAGTTATTTCAGAAACTCAATACAATAAAATTCAAACTTTAATTCAAAAAGGTATTGATGAAGGAGCAAAATTAGTCGCTGGAGGAATAGGTAAACCTGATGGATTAGATAAAGGTTACTTTGTTAAACCAACTGTTTTTGCAGATGTAAATAACGATATGGATGTTGCAAGAACTGAAATTTTTGGACCTGTTTTATCAGTTATCCCATTTGAAACAGAGGAAGAAGCAATTAAAATTGCAAATGACACTTCTTATGGATTAACAAACTATATTCAAACTCAAGACTCTGAAAAAGTTCAAAGAGTTGCCAGAAAATTAAGATCTGGAATGGTAGATGTTAATGGAGCTGGTATTGCTGTTGATGCACCATTTGGAGGTTTCAAACATTCTGGTATCGGTAGAGAAGCTGGCGAACATGGCTTAGAAGAATTTTTAGAGGTTAAAGCAGTAGGTGGTTGGAGTTAATTTACCGATTTATCTTTTACACCTTCTAAAAATTTAAGGCATTTTTTCATTTCATTTAATTCTATGAACTCATCAATTTTGTGAGCTTGTTCTATAGATCCAGGTCCACAAACAACTGTACTAATTCCTAGTTCTTGAAATAAACCAGCCTCTGTTCCAAAAGAAACTACTTCCCTTGAATTATCACCAGTTATATTTGATACAAATTCACATGCTTCAGATTCATCTAATCTATTAAAACCAACCACTTCACCAATTGTTTCTTTTTTAATATAAGAATCAGGAAATACTTTTTTCATTTCTGGTAGAAGTACTTCATTTGCATATTTATCAATTTCATTTGTTACAAATTCTCCATCTTCTTTGACAACTGGCCTTGTTTCCCATTCAACACTACATTTGTCTGCAATAACATTATGAGCAATACCACCTTTAATGCCTCCAATTGATAATGTTGAATGTGGAGGATCAAAAATACTATTTTCTTTAACTCGTTTTTTTAACTGTTCTCTTATTTCTAAAAGTTTTCCAACATATCTAGTAGCATATTCTGCAGCATTTACTCCTAAATGTGGTTTTGAACTATGTCCTGCAAGTCCTCCAAAGTGAACCGTGTATTCATTCATACCTTTGTGGGCATCTATAATTTTCATTTTAGTTGGTTCACCAATTATACAAATTCCATTTTTGATATCTCTTTTTTTCAATTCCTTTATTAATAAAGGAGCACCAATACATGCAGTCTCCTCATCAAACGTGTAACAGAAATGTAAGTCTCTATCTAAATTACTTTCTTTAAAGATTGGTGCATAAGCAAGTGTACATGCAATAAAACCTTTCATGTCACATGAACCTCTTCCATAAAGTTTATCGTTTTTAATTGTTGCAACAAATGGATCGGTGTTCCAACCTTTAGAAACTGGAACCACATCAGTATGTCCAGATAATATGATTGGTTTTTTTGAGCTTTGATTTTTTGCTTTTAAAGTTCCAAAAAGATTAACTCTTTTTTTATCATCATCGTAAACTTTGAAAGTATCTATTCCGATGTTATTTAAAATGTTTTCACAATAATCAATCAAATTACTATTATCTTGGCCTGAGATAGTTTTAAACGCAATTAAGTCAGTTAAAATCTTGATTGATTTTTCATATAAATTGTTATCTATACTCATAAACTTAAAACACTATATTATATTATGATTAAAGAGCAAATTACCTATGACATTTTTGACAAAGTAGATATTAGAGTTGGTACTGTAATTTCAGTTAAAAAAAATGAAAAGGCTAGAAAACCATCTTTAGTAGTTGAAGTAGATTTTGGAAGTGAAATTGGCATCAAACAATCATCAGCTCAAATTACTCATTATTATAATGAGGAGAATTTAAAAGGGAAGCAGGTCATTGCAGTTTGTAATTTTCCTGAGAAAAATATTGCTGGTGTAGTTTCACAAGTATTAGTTTTAGGAGCAATAGATGCTGAAGGGAAAGTTACTTTAGTACACCCATCACAAAAAGCTGAGAATGGTTTACCAATTGCTTAGCAATGCATCCTGAAATTCTTTCGATAACTTTATTTGGAATTGTTGCTGCATTTACACCTGGTCCTAATAACTTTGTAGCTTTTTATTCTGGTTTTAACTTTGGTATAGTTAGAACACTTCCACATATAATCGGGGTTACACTAGGTTTTCCATTTTTATTATTATGCCTAGCTTTAGGTTTGATAAATATATTTAAGCTTTATCCTTTAATTCAAGAAATATTAAAATATTTAGGAACTATATTTTTGATTTATTTAGCTTATAAAATTTCTTTTTCAGGTCCATCAAATCAAGAAAATAAAAATAAAAATCAAATTAAATTTCATGAAACTTTTATCTTTCAGTTTCTAAATCCAAAAGGTGTAATTGCATCTATAATTCTTGTATCTACTTATATAAACCCAGGAGAAACATTTGTGAGTTATACGACTCAAATTCTTGTTATGGCTTTATTAGTTTCAGTAACGAGTATAACTCTTTGGACATTTTTGGGTAAATTCTTTAGGAAATTTGCGACAAATCAGAAATTTATTAATTATTTTAATTATGCTATGTCACTGCTTCTTTTAACAAGCATAATAACTTTTTATTTATAAAATATGACACCAGGAAACAAAAATTCTTATAATTCTCTTAAAAAAATTAACATCAACAACAAAGAGTATAATTATTATTCATTAAGCGAAGCAGAAAAAAATGGGCTAGATGGAATTAATAAACTTCCAAAATCTCTAAAAGTTTTATTAGAAAATTTGTTGAGATACGAAGATGATTTGAGTGTTACAAAATCTCAAATAGAAGCAATTAAAAATTGGTTGGAAACAAAAAAATCAAAAACTGAAATTGCATATAGACCAGCTAGAGTTTTGCTCCAAGATTATACAGGAATTCCTGCTGTTGCAGATCTAGCTGCAATGAGAGAGGCTGTTAAAGAAAAAAATAAAGATCCAAATACAATCAACCCATTATCAGCAGTTGATCTTGTAATTGATCATTCTGTTCAAGTTGATCAATCTGCAAAAGCAGATTCATTTGAAAAAAATGTAGATATAGAATTCAATAGAAATGGTGAGAGATATTCATTTTTAAAATGGGGACAACAAGCTTTTGATAATTTTAGAATTGTCCCTCCAGGAACAGGAATTTGTCATCAGGTAAATTTAGAATACTTATCTAAAGTAGTTTGGTCTGAAGAATTTAAAGGTGAGAAATATATATTTCCAGATACACTTGTCGGCACAGACAGCCATACAACGATGGTTAATGGACTTTCTGTTTTAGGCTGGGGAGTAGGTGGTATTGAAGCAGAAGCAGGAATGTTAGGCCAACCTATATCTATGTTGATACCTGAAGTGATTGGTTTCGAAGTTAAAAATAAAATGCCCGAAGGTACAACGGCAACAGATCTTGTTTTGACAGTGGTTAAAATGTTAAGAGATAAAGGTGTTGTTGGAAAATTTGTAGAATTTTATGGAGATGGATTAAAAAATCTAACTCTTGCAGATAGAGCAACTATTGCAAACATGGCTCCAGAATACGGTGCTACTTGTGGTTTTTTTCCAATAGATGATGAAACTTTAAAATATCTAAAATTTTCAGGAAGAGATCAGCACACCGTTGAAGTAGTTGAAAAATATGCGAAGGAACAAGGGTTATGGGCAAGTAATGATTTAGAATTTACTGATGTAATTTCTTTGGACATGTCCACAGTTGTACCAACTATTTCTGGTCCTAAAAGACCTCAAGATAAAGTTTTGTTAACTGATGCACCAACTTCATTTAAAAAAGTTTTATCTGAAGCAACTAATAAAGATCAAAAATCAGTATCGAAAGTTTCAAATACTGATTATGAAATTCAAGACGGTTCAATTTTAATTGCTGCAATAACTTCATGTACCAATACTTCAAATCCAAATGTTTTAATTGGAGCAGGTTTGCTTGCAAAAAAAGCTGTTGAGTATGGATTAGAAGTTAAACCTTGGGTTAAAACATCATTAGCACCTGGATCTCAAGTAGTGACTGACTATCTAGAAAAAGCTGGTTTAAATACTTATTTAGATCAATTAGGTTTTAATTTAGTTGGGTACGGATGCACTACTTGTATTGGAAACTCAGGACCATTACCTGAAAATATAGTAGAAGCGATTCAAAAAGAAAATATTCATGCTGTTTCTGTACTATCAGGAAATAGAAATTTTGAAGGAAGAATTTCCCCACATATTAAAGCAAACTATTTAGCTTCTCCACCATTAGTGGTTGCTTACGCAATAGTAGGACATATGGAGTTTGATTTATACAAAGACCCACTTGGAAAAAGTAAAGATGGAAAAGATATATTTTTAAAAGATATTTGGCCATCAAATCAAGAAATAGAGGATACTTTAAAACAATCTTTGAATGCTGATATGTTTATCCAAAGATACTCAAATGTTTCCGACGGTCCTACTCAATGGCAACAAATTAAAACTGAAAAAAGTAGTATTTATAAATGGGATGAAGGTTCAACTTATGTAAAAAAACCTCCATTCTTTGAAGGTTTATCTGATGAACCAGAAGGATTTAAAGAAATTAAAGATGCAAGACCGTTATTAATATTAGGTGATATGATAACAACAGATCACATTTCACCAGCTGGAAGCATACAAAAAGATAGTCCAACTGGAGAATATTTTATGGAACATCAAATTTTACCTAAAGATTATAATTCTTATGGTTCAAGAAGAGGGAATCATGAAGTTATGATGAGAGGAACTTTTGCAAATATTAGAATTAGAAATGAAATGGCACCAGGAACTGAAGGTGGATTTACAAAATTATATCCTGAAGAAAAAGTAATGCCTGTTTATGATGCAGTTGTTGAGTATAAAAAAAGAGGAACTGATTTAGTGGTAATAGGTGGTAAAGAATATGGAACTGGCTCATCGAGAGATTGGGCCGCTAAAGGAACTAAACTTTTAGGTGTAAAAGCAGTTATTGCTGAAAGTTTTGAAAGAATTCATAGATCAAATTTAATTGGAATGGGAATTTTACCACTGCAATTTAAAGATGGAGAAAACAGAAAAAGCTTAAATTTAGTTGGTTCAGAACTAATAAGTGTAGTTGATATTGAAAAAGGCATAAATCCTTCTGATGAAGTTACTATAGAAATCAAATATATCTCTGGAGAAATTAAAAAAGTGAAGACTTTATCTAGAATAGATACTAAAAATGAGTTGGAATATTATAAAAATGGAGGAATTCTCCAATATGTGTTAAGGAACATGATTTGATATGGACGAAGATTTATCAATAATAAATGCAAATACTAGAAACGAAAAAATTAAGAACTTTTTTGTTAATAACAAAAAACTTCTAATTTCTTCAGTTATTGTTTTAGTTTTGGTTGTAATAGGAGTCTATAGTTATGATAAATATACAATTGATAAAAAAAGACAAATATCTGATAATTTTAATGCAATTACTATTGATCATTCTGAAAGTTCTAAAGACACAACTTTAAATAAATTATTGGAGATAATTAATCAAAAAGATCCAACTTATTCTCCACTCTCTCTTTATTTTATAATTGATAACAATCTCCTTTCTGATCAAAGCGAGGTTAATAAATTATTTGATGTCATAATCGATGAAACATCACTAGATAAAGAAATAAAAAATTTAGTTATCTATAAAAAGGCACTATTTAATGCAGATCAGGCAAATGAAGCTGATTTACTAAATATGCTAAATCCATTAATTAATTCAGAGAGTGTATGGAAATCGCACGCATTATACTTAATGGCCGAATATTTTTATGCACAAGATCAAAAACAAAAAGCAAAAGAATTTTTTCAACAAATAACGACTTTAGAAAATCCAAATCCAGATATAAGAATAGAATCAGAGAAAAGATTAAACAGAGATTTGAGTGATTAGACTATTAGCATTATTTATTACATTTTTTCTTCTAAATAATTGTTCTTTCAATGAAAATTCAAGAATTTGGAAAGATAAGGAAAAAGATTTATCAGAAAAAGAAAATGTAAAAAAAATATTTGCAGAGGAAGAGGTAAAAGCTTCTGAATTTAATCAAGAAGTTAAACTTGATTTATCTGGATTAAGAACATCCAATAAAATAATAGATAATACCAATAACTACGGTGCCCAAAGTTATGAAGGCCAATTACAAAAAATAGGTAATTTTAAATTTTCAAAGTTAGACGAAATAAATAATCTTAATTACAAACCAATTTTCCTATCAGATGGATTAATTTTCTTTGATAAAAAGGGTACAATTATTAGATACGATAATAATAAAAAAGTGTTATGGAAAAAAAATCATTACACCAAGTCAGAAAAAAAATTAAGACCAAAGTTAAATTTTGCAATTAAAGAAAACAATATATTCGTTACAGATAGTATTGCCAAATATTATTCGATTAATCTTGAAACTGGTGAATTGAATTGGTCAAAAAATAATACCTATCCATTTAATTCAGATATCAAAAGTTACAAAAACAAAATTTTTGTAGTTGATTATAAAAATACTTTGAGATGCTATAAAATTGAAGATGGATCTGAATGTTGGAATTTGCAAACAGAAGATTCTTTTACAATATCAAATGCAAAATATTCATTAATTATAATTGATGAAATGGTAGTATTTAGTAACTCAATTGGAGATATCACAGCAGTTGATGTTGAGACTGGATTAATTACTTGGCAGTTACCAACTCAAAGCAGTAGCATCATCAATGAAACTTATAATTTCAAAATATCAAAACTAGTATCAGATGGAAATTCCATCTTTTTTTCTAATAATAAAAATGAATTTTATTCAGTAGATGTTAAAACAGGAGTAGTTAACTGGATAAATGATTTAAATTCAAATATTACTCCAATAATTACTGGCAATTTGATTTTTACAGTTTCTAATGATGGATATTTGTATGTAGTTGAAAAAAACAAAGGCAACATACTTAGAATTACAGATCTTTTTAATAATTATAAATTAAAAAAAAGAAAAGAAATTGAACCAGTTGGTTTTGTGATAGGTAATACTAATTTGTATTTAACAAATAATGATGGAAAAATAATAATTGCTGACTTAAGTGAAGGAAAAGTTTTAAACGTAGAAAAAGTTTCTGGAGATATTGTTTCAGAACCATTTATATTTAATAATAATTTGTATGTAGTTAGAAACGGTTCTATCGTACAATACAATTAAATATGATCTTGAAACTTTTAGAAAAGATCGGAAGAAAAAAAGTAGTTCTAGATAGAGGACCATCACACCCAAAATTTGAAGAAGCGAAACCGTGGATGAATAGATATTATGTGATATTCAGAAATAGACCTAAATGGTTTCCATTTAATATATTAATTCATGAAATGTTAGATGATGATCATGGTGATGGGGTTCATAACCATTTATGCCCATATATTACAATAATTTTAAGAGGAGGGTACTGGGAAACAACAAAAAATGGAAGGTTTTGGAGAAAGCCTGGATACATTGGTTTTAGATCGGCAAATGCTTTTCACAGAGTTGATTTAGAACCAGGCACAAAACCAATGACAATATTCATTCCAGGACCATTTGGTTTACGAAAAGGACCACGATCAGAATATGGTATCGATTTTAAAACTAAAAGAAGTTAATGGCCTTATCTTTTGAAAAAAAATTTATATCTCACTGTAAAAAACAAAATTTAGAAATTAATCCTAGTCAGATAGATTTAGTAAAAAAATTACAAGAATACTACGAGGGTAATTTCCAATCATTAATATCAAAAATTTTTCAAAGCCAATCTTCTAAAAAAGGATTTTATTTATATGGTGATGTTGGTGTAGGCAAAACAATGATTTTAGATTTCTTTTTTGATCAATTAGATCATAAGAAATTAAGATTACATTTTAATGAGTTTATGTTGAGTTTCCATGATTTTGTTCATGCAAGAAAAGGTAGCAATCAAGAAAATATTATTAATGAATTTGTTAAAGACTTAAAATCAAAAGCAATGATAATTTACTTTGATGAGTTTCAAGTAACTAACATTGTTGATGCTATGATTTTAGGAAAATTATTTGATCAAATCTTCAAAGAAAATATAAAAATAATCGTAACCTCAAATACTCAAATCTCTGAGCTTTACAAAGATGGTCTTCAAAGAGATCAGTTCAAACCATTTATAAAAATAATGGAGGATCAATCTTTTCAATACGAACTTGTAATTGAAGATGACTATAGAAAATCTAGTAATTCTCAAGATAGATACTTTTTTCCACTTGATGAAGAAACTAATTTTAAAATAAATAAATTTTTTAGAACTATTACTAAAGATAAAGTTAAAACTGAGAAAATAATTAATGTAAAAGGAAGAAATTTTAAAATAGAAAATTTTTATGAAGGGGTGGCTAGATTTGATTTTAAAACATTATGTGATCAGAATTTAGGTGCAGAAGATTATTTAGAAATTATTAAAAATTGTGTTTTTATAGTAATCGATCAAATACCACAGTTTAATAATTTTAATTCTAACCAACAGCAAAGATTTATAACTTTATTAGATATAATTTATGATAATAGTGTTCCAATTGCAGTAACATCTAATCAAAGTTTGGATAAATTTACATCATCAAAACTATTAGAAAAGCCATTTGAAAGAACAATCAGTAGATTATACGAATTAACATCTAAAGTGATGAATTCATGAAACAAGAATTTTTTAATCTTCAAATAAACACAAATGGTCAAAAGTTATATGAATTTACAGATCAAACTCTTAATTGGATAAATGAAAATAATTTTAAGAATGGAATTTTAAATTTAAGTATTCAGCATACAAGTGCGTCTTTAATTGTACAGGAGAATGCAGACCCAGATGTACAAACTGATTTGATTAAATATTTTGACAAGTTAGTACCAATGGATAATTCGTATTATATTCATACAACTGAAGGTAAAGATGATATGCCAGCTCATATCAAATCTGCATTAACGAATAATCAAATTACTCTTAGTATCAAAAATAAAGAATTATTACTGGGTACTTGGCAAGGTCTCTATCTGTTTGAACACAGATTAGAGTCTCAAAAAAGATCTATAATTCATCATTTCTTGGGAGAATAAGTTATTTTTTCTTCAGAGATTGAAATGCATCCAATGCAGCAGCTCTTGCTTTTTCATGAATAACTATTGGTTGTGGATAGTCTTTACCTATAATTGTTTTAATAGCCTCTTGATATTTGACTTCCATTTCCCAAGGTTTGTGAATAAATTTTGCAGGAACTTTATTTAATTCAGGAACCCATTTTTTTACATAAATACCTTCCTTGTCAAATTTTTCACCCTGAAGAATAGGATTAAAAATTCTAAAGTATGGTGCAGCATCAGCTCCACAACCAGCAACCCATTGCCATTGTGCAACGTTATTAGCTTTATTAAAGTCAAGTAAGCAGTTTCTAAAATGCTTCTCTCCCTCTATCCAATTAATTCTCAAATGTTTTACTAAAAAGGATCCTACAACCATTCTAATTCTATTATGCATCCATCCAGTTTCGTATAATTCTCTCATACCAGCATCAACTATCGGATAACCTGTCATACCTTTTTTCCATGCTTTTAAAAACTTTTCATTTTTAGCCCATGGGAATTTGTCAAATTCTTTTCGAAAATTGCCTTTTAAGAATTCAGGAAAGTAATTAATTAGACTATGAGAAAATTCTCGCCAACCAAGTTCGTTTATATATTTTCTATACCCTATTCCTTTTGATTTGAGCTCACTGCATTTTTTCCAAATTGTATTCACATGAATTTGACCAAATTTTAAATATGGGGATAACCTAGAAGTACCATTTACAGAAGGGATATCTCTATTGGTCCCATAATCTTTAATTTTATTTTCTAATAAATCTTTTAGAATCTTTTGAGAATCATTTTCTGAAACTTTCCAATATTTATCAAATTTTTCATACCATTTTTTATTGGGTAAAATATTTTTGAGGTCTATAGAATTTTTAAAAAAATTGATGGCTTTAGTTTTCTTTTTTACAGTGTAATTTTTACTTGGAGGTTGATTTAGATAAATTTGTTCAGCAGTTCTCCAGAAAGGTGTAAATACTTTAAATGGTGTACCATCATTTTTAGTTACTTCTTGAAATTCATTTAAAATATTACCTTTAAAATATTTGTATTCTATTTCGTTTTTTATGAATAGATCTCTTATTTTTTTTCCTTTAAATATAACATCTGGTTCATAAATTTTATTCCAATAGATGTATACATCGTCCTTTTTTTTAAGCTTTGAAAAAATATCTAACTCATCTCCTTTTAAAATTTCTAGATTGATTTTAAATTTTGAAAGTTCTGTTTTTATTGACTCTAATGATTTAAATAACCACCATTTCTGAGCTTCTCTTTTGTTGTCAAATTCATTATTGTTATAAATATATAATGCAATCACATTTTCATGATTATTAGTTGCAAAGGAAAGAGCTGGATTATTATCAATTCTAAAATCTTCTCTAATCCAAAATATTCCAGTGCTTTTCATTATAATTATTTTTGATTTACTAATTTTTGATACATTTCTTGATCTGTATCACCCTCACAACCAAAAATTAATACATTAGAATTTTCATTAAGATCAATTTTTGTCTTAATTGTTTCATCTTCACAGCTTGCAATTAAACTAATTACACCTGGTGCAGCATTTTCACCTGCAACTATACTCTCTTCACTAAAGCTTGCATTTCCAAGTAATTTCATAGTTTTTGCGATATCATCATCGGGTAAACTTATACAGTGTTTAACTGAGTTTTTTAAGATTTCCCATGGCACAAGTGACACTTCTCCACACGACATCCCGCCCATTAAACTTTCTCGTTTAATGTCAATTTTTTCTATTTTTCCAGTTTTAATACTTTCCATTACGCAAGCTGCACTATCTGGTTCTACTACAATTATCGTAGGAATATTATCTAGGTATCTCGCTATCCCAGCTACCATTGCACCAGCCATACCACCGACTCCAGCTTGTAGAATAATATGAGAAATTTTTTCATCACTAATTTGTTCAGCTATTTCTTTCATCATTACTGAATAACCAGCCATTGTAAATTTAGGAACCAGCATATAATCTTTCCAAGCAACATCCTGAACAATTTGCCAATTATTTTCTGTAGATTGTTTTATGCATTCAATCAAAGAATTTTCGTAATTGCCTTTAACTTTTATAACTTCTGCACCAAGTGCTTCCATAGCTTTGCCTCTTGCATCACTTACAAATTCACTTATAAAAATTTTACATTTTAAACCTAATCTTTTTGCACCCCAAGCAACAGATCTACCATGGTTTCCAGCTGTAGCAGTCGCTACGACTATTTCTTTATTTCCTTTGGTAACTTTTTCAACAGCATAAGCTCCTCCTAGGGCTTTGAAGGATTTTAAATTAAATCTTTTATTTTCGTCTTTATAAAAAATATTTTTTAAATTTAATTCTTTTGTTAATTTTTTTAATTTAATTAAGGGTGTAGGGGAGTATCCTTCCCATTTCGAGATAGAATTGTACGCATCGTCTAGGTCTTTTGAAGTTAATGAGTTTAAGATTTGATCTTTATCAAATGAATATTTTTTATTATCTACAAATTCAGTTAATTTCCATTGATGACCATTAGATAAAACAGTCATTTTTTAACAATCTAGGGTGTTGTCTTTTTCCCACTTAGTTACAGGTTTTCTCTTATTAAAAGTTGATGAGCTTTTGAAATTTTTAATTTCAGATCTTTTTAATTTTGTATAGCTAGCAATAACATCTTTACCAAAAGCATTTGATAAGGATTTGCTCTTTTCAAGCATTTTTATGGCTTGTTCAATATCATTAGGTAATTTTTTTAAATTAGGATATTTTTTAAAATCTTCATACATGTTGCAGTGAAGTGGTTTTCCTGGATTTAGCTTTTTATTTATACCTTCTAGACCAGCAGCAATTATTCCTGCTTGCAACAAATAAGGGTTAGCAGACCCATCCATTAATCTTAATTCAAATCTTCCTTGATCCGGTATTCTGATCATATGAGTTCTATTATTACCTGTATAGGAAATACTGCTTGGTGACCAAGTTGCACCAGATTTTGTTGGTGGTGCATTAATTCTTCTGTAGCTATTTATTGTTGGATTAAAAAAAGCAGACAAAGCTTGAGTGTTATTCATTATACCACCTAAAAAATTGTAGGCTAATTTACTAAGCCCAAGATCATCTTTTTTATCTAAGAATTTATTATTTTTTCCATTCCATACTGATACATGTGCATGACAACCATTACCTGTTAAATTATGAAAAGGTTTTGGCATGAATGTTGCTCTTAAACCATGTTTTTCGGCTAAACTTTTAACCATATACTTAAAGAATACATGCCTATCTGCTGTGACAAGTGAATCTGAATAATCCCAATTCATTTCGAATTGACCGTTTGCGTCTTCATGGTCATTTTGATATGGCTTCCATCCCATAGCAAGCATACAATCACAAATCTCTTTGATTAATTCATATCTTCTCATTAATGCAGACTGGTCATAGCAAGGTTTAGACTGGATATCTCTTCCATCAGCTATTGAATTTCCATCTTCTGATATTAAAAAGTATTCACACTCAACACCTGATTTCATTTGTAATTTTTTTTGAGACATTTTTTTAATTTGCTCTTTAAGCATTACTCTTGGTGATGCCTTTACTGGTTTACCATCCATATATAAATCTGATGCTAACCAACCAACTTCTTTATTCCATGGCAATTGAATTAAACTGTCTGGATCAGGCACACCGAACATGTCACTATCAGCTGGTGTCATATCTAGCCATGTTGCAAATCCAGCAAATCCTGCACCATTTTTTTGCATTTCACCAATTGCTTGGGCAGGGACTAATTTTGATCTCAGAACTCCAAATAGATCTACAAAACTAATTAAAAAATATTTTATTTTTTTTTGCTTTGCAATTTGAGATAAATTTTTTGGCATAATTAATCCTACTTGTTTAAAAAGTTGAATTCAATTATTTTTTTCCTGGTATCCAATCTGTACCAGCTAATGGAACCCTTGCCATTGCTGCAGCTTCAACAGTTAGGGCCGCCAAATCCTCAGGTTCTAAGTTTCTTACATCTGATTTTCCATTAGCTCTTGCCAATGTTTGCAACTCTAAAGTTAAAGTTGTTAAATAATTCTTAATTCTTTTTCCACCTTCTACTGGGTCTAATCTTTTTTCTAATTTAGAATCTTGTGTTGCAACTCCAACTGGACACTTCCCTGTATGACAATGGTGACAATATCCAGGTTCAGTTCCAAGCTTTTTATAATCATCAACATACAATTCTGCATTACAATTTAGAGCCATCATTGCTGCTGACCCAATAGATACAGCATCAGCACCCATTGCCATTGCTTTTGCAACATCAGCACCAGTTCTTATACCTCCAGATACAATTAATTGAACTTTTCTATGCATGTTTAATTCTTTAAGTGCATCAACAGCTTCTCTCAAAGCCCCTAAAGTTGGAATTCCAACGTGTTCAATAAATACATCTTGAGTAGCCGCAGTTCCTCCTTGCATTCCATCTAACACCACTACATCTGCACCAGCTTTTACTGCTAATGTTGTATCGTAATAAGGTCTAGCTGCACCTACTTTAATATAAATTGGTTTTTCCCAATTAGTTATTTCTCTTAATTCTTGAATTTTAATTTCAAGGTCATCAGGACCTGTCCAATCAGGATGTCTACATGCACTTCTTTGATCTATGCCCTCAGGTAAAGTTCTCATACCTGCAACTCTTTTATTAATCTTTTGACCAAGTAGCATTCCACCACCACCAGGTTTAGCACCTTGACCAACAACAACTTCAATAGCGTCAGCTTTTCTTAGATCGTCTGGATTCATTCCGTATCTTGATGGTAATAACTGATAAACTAAATATTTTGACGAACCTCTTTCTTCTTTAGTCATTCCACCATCACCTGTTGTTGTAGAAGTTCCCATTGCAGAAGCACCTCTTCCAAGAGCCTCTTTCGCATTTGCTCCTAAAGCTCCAAAACTCATTCCAGCAATTGTAATTGGAATGTTTAATTCAATTGGTTTTTTGGCAAATCTGTCTCCTAAGACTACTGAGGTATTACAAGTTTCTCTGTAACCTTCTAATGGATATCTTGACATTGATGCTCCTAAAAAAACTAAATCATCAAAATCTGGAACTTTACGTTTAGCCCCTAAACCTCTTATTTGATAAATTCCTTCATTAGCAGCTCTTTGTATCTCTTTAATGGTTGAGCTTGGAAATGTTTTAAATTCTTTAAGATTTTTTTTCATTTAATAAGATCCAACATTATCAATTTTAAAATTATATAATTTTCTAGCCGATCCGTATCTTTTAAAAGTTTTAGGATCTTCTGAAATATTAAGTTTTTTAAATAGTTTACTTAATTCATCTATATTTTTTTTATCCATTTTCTTTTCAACACAATCTGCACCTAGGCTTTTAACTTTACCTTTTACAAATATTTTAGCTTCATAAATAGAGTCCCCCAGATCAGAATCTGCATCCCCCATGACCACAAGATTTCCTTTTTGCGCCATAAATGCTGACATATGACCAACAGAACCCTTCACAACAATATCAATACCTTTCATTGATATTCCACATCTAGAGCTCGCATCACCTTCAATAACCAATACTCCTCCATGACCTGTTGCACCTGCAGATTGAGATGCATTTCCTTTTACAACAACTTGACCTGACATCATGTTTTCAGCAACGCCAGTTCCTACATTTCCCTCAACTGTAATATTTGCTTTTTGATTCATACCAGCACAGTAATATCCAGTATGTCCTTTAATTTTAATATCTATATCATCTTTTAATCCTGCACATATAGCATGTTGCCCTTGAGGATTTAAAATTTCAAATTTTCTATTATTTTTTTTTCGATCAATATTTTGTAGATGATTATTAACTTCTCTAAGTGTTTTTTTATTTAAATCAAACTTCATATTTTACCAGTGATAAACCACACCAGGTTTTGGTTCAAAAATTTTAGCTGAGTTTACATTTGGAAGATGAGCCATAGCTTGAAATTCTGATGCGACTGCAACATAATCTTTTGTTTCAGCAACAACTGCTGGCTTACAAGCGATTTCATCTCTTAACAATGCAAAGCCATTTTTTGTTCCTGCTATAAATGTATAAAAACCATCAAGATCTTTTAAGCTATTCTTTAAAGTTTTTTCTAAATCTTTTCCTTTTGATATTTGATTTGAAATATATCCTGCTGCGACCTCAGTATCATTTTCTGAATTAAAATTTTGACCCTCTTTGATTAGTGATCTTCTTACATTATTATGGTTTGATAAAGAACCATTGTGCACTAAACATTCATCTTCTGATGTAGAGTAGGGATGAGACCCTTCAGTCGTGATTGCACTTTCAGTTGCCATTCTTGTATGTCCAATTCCATGTGTTCCAGAAAAAGAGGAAAGTTTAAATTTTTTAACTACATCTTTAGGATTTCCAGTTTGCTTAAAAATATTAATACTTTTTCCGTAACCAACCAAAGAAACTTCAGGTATTTTTTCTTTTAGTAAATTTAGAGTTTTAGAGGGTTTCTCTCTTGTTTCTAAAACTACATGATCTGAGTAGTTATTTAATTTTATTCCTTTTAGATATTTTGATATTTTTTTTTTAAATTCGCTGAATTCTAATTTGTTAAGACAAATTGAATATTTATAATTTTTATTATTTTCTTTGGTATAAATTGCAAATCCTGCACTGTCAGGTCCTCTTGTTGCCATACCATCTAGCATTCCAGATAAAAATTTACCTAAATGTTTTTCGTATTTTTTTGTTTTTAAATAAATTCCAACTATTCCACACATAATTTTCTTAAGATTATTTAAATAAAGATATTAAAAAATCCTTATAGTAGATTAGATTAACCACTACAATAATTATCACAGCAGCTATAACTCCGTATTTCGCCTTAGGAAAAGCTACCCCTCTCATTTTAGAGGGTCTTAATTCTTCATTATTTTGATCTTTCATAATTTTTTCCAAAAAAAAAGGCGCCACAAATTATGTGACGCCTTCTTTTAATTTTAATTACCAATCAGTAATATTGCTTTTATGGTCGTTAGCACCATGTTTCTTTTTAGCTAATCTTGAAAGTTCATCACTCTCAGATTTTGCAGTCAAGACATGCCAACCAATCCATAAGATTACAGCAATGATTACTAGTATTCCTTCACTAGATCCAGCACCAGGGTAAACAGCACCAACCACTTCTTCAGCTGGCTTGTTAAGGTGATCTATCCAGTTTGTTACTGTAGCCATATATTTCTCCTTTACCTGGTTGCAGAAGAAACTGCTTTTTCGTCTTCTTTAGCAGCCTCCATCATTTCATAATCTAGTCCAGCTATTTCTACCTCACGAGGTATTCTTAATTTACCCATACCGTGAAGTACTTTAGCTATGACATAGCCTGGTATCAGTCCAAGAACAACAAACATAATTATTGCTCCGATGAACTGTCCTACAGGATTGATTGTTGCATAAGTAGTTCCATCCCACATAGCACCCACACTGTAACCAGATGAAGGGTAACCCCATAAAACAAAACCACAAATTATTAGACCAACAACTCCTGCATAACCGTGAACTGCTACTGCACCAACTGCATCATCGATTTTGAACTTACGTTCAACCCAGTAATGTAGTTTGTATGCAATCACAACACCGATCATACCAATGATCATAGATTGAATTGGATGATATAAGTCATTTCCAGCTGAAGCACAGATAACACCCGCTAGTCCACTAGAGTATGTCCAGAAAGGATCACCTTTAGCAATCCAATAACCAGCCAATAATCCTCCTGATAACGACATCAAGAAGTTAAAGGTAATACCACTAAGTGTTGTAGGAGTTACATATATGTTTGTAGCTGTCCAATAAGATATACCTTCCATTCCATATTCTGGACCTAAGTCAAAAATTGGAATGTTACATGCAGCATAAAATCCCCAGAAACCAGTATAAATTAAAAATAATCCAACTGTTACTAGCCAAGGATTTCTAGGCCCAATGTTTCTTGGCTCACCACTTGATGAAAATTTTCCAATTCTAGGACCCAAAACCATAAGAACACCTAAAGCAAATCCACCTGCTATTGCGTGAATTACTCCTGATGCATATGCATCATGGTATCCTAAAAGTTTTAACATCCATCCATCAAAGTGCCATCCCCAAGCAGCATCTATTGTCCAAAATACAGATCCAATTGCAATTGCTAAAATACCAAATGCAAATGTTGTAATTCTTTCAATGATTGCTCCCGAAACGATAGAAGCAGCTGTCCAAGAGAAAAGTAGGAATGCAGCCCAGAAGACACCAGAAATGTGATCTCCTAGATTGATTGCCATAAGTTCACTTGTAGCTGTATACCAAGTAGCACTAAACGCAGACTCGTCTGTGATTAGAGCAGTACTCTCATTCATTATTGAAGGTGCTAATCCAGGTCCTGTTGGAAAAGCCCAGTAAATCCACCAACCAAATAAAAACCAAGTTACTGTCACCAAAGGTATCAGCATTGTGTTTTTCATAAGAGTATGTTGATGGTGTTTGTATCGAGAAGCTCCAACTTCATACATACAGAATCCGACGTGAATTAAAAACATCAGTACTACTGTTACCCAGTAGTAGAATTCTGTAAATATGGTAGTAAGAGCAGCTAACTGATCAGTCATTTTTCTCTCCCCATATTAGTTTTAAGAATCATATAAAATTTTATGTTTCGATACAAATATAAAGAGCATAAAAAAACCTAGTTATTAAACTAGGTTTTTTTATAATAAATCAACTTTTGATTGTAATATTAAAACTTTAAATAAGCTTTTTTCAAATCAACAAGAGGGTGTTTTGGAGACATTTGAAACTTAACTAAAAGCTCTCTTGCAATCATGTCTCTGTCTTGTTGATTGTTAGGAAGTTTAATTGATTTTGGAATTGTTACCCATCCATTTGCATTTCTACAAAACACAGCAGGTCTTCCTTCTTCGTAACCCATGTGTACATCTTCCAACCAATTTAAATCATCCCATCCCATTGCCTCAATATATTTTTTTAAGAATGGAGTTATTTTTTTATAATCAGGCAACAGATTAACGTCATATCTATAACCAATCGACTGGCCTATCATTTTTTCTCTAGCAGTTTGTTTTTTTTCTCCAAACTTAACTTTTGAAACTTTAGCTTTCGATTTAATTTTTTTAGTTTTCTTTTTAGCCATCGTTACCTCTTATATTTTATGATAGTTATCAACACCAACAGTGTAGTTTGTACCTGCTAGTGGAACTTTTGCTAATGCAGAAGCTTCAGAAGTTAAAGCTGCTAAATCTTCTGGTTCTAACGAATGAATATTCGTCTTACCACAAGCTCTAGCTAATAATTGAGCTTCTAAAGTCATTGAGTGCAGATAGTTATATACTCTCAAAGCAGCATCATCAGGATTTAATCTTGCTCTTAATTTAGGATCTTGTGTAGCAACACCAACTGGACATCTTCCAGTATGGCAGTGATAACACTCTCCAGCTTTTACACCCATTTCTTTTTCGAAATCAGCTTCTGGAATATCTTTATTACAATTAAGTGCAATCATTGAACCAGTACCAATTGCAATTGCATCAGCACCAAGTGCTAAAGCTTTAGCCATATCAGCACCATCTCTTATTCCACCTGCATAAATTAATGTTACTTTTCCAGTTTTACCCACATCATCAATTGCTCTTCTTGCTTCTCTAATAGCAGCAATTCCTGGAATTCCAGTGTTTGCAGCAGCAATGTGAGGTCCTGCTCCAGTAGATCCTTCCATACCATCTAAATAAATAGAGTCTGGATCACATTTTGCAGCCATACGTACATCGTCGTAAACTTTTGATGCACCAAGTTTTAACTGAATTGGAACTTTATTTTTTGTTAACTGTCTTAACTCTTCAACTTTTAGAGCCAAGTCATCTGGACCTAACCAGTCAGGGTGTCTAGCTGGTGATCTTTGGTCAATACCAGAGGGTAATGATCTCATTTCAGCAACTTGGTCAGTTACTTTTTGACCCATTAAGTGTCCACCCATACCAACTTTTTGTCCTTGTCCAATAAATACTTCAATTCCATCTGCTAATTGAGCATGATGAGGATTAAAACCATATCTTGATTGAATACATTGGTAATACCATTTCTCTGAATATCTTCTCTCATCTGGTATCATTCCACCTTCACCTGAACAAGTAGCGCTTCCTGCCATAGTAGCACCTCTTGCTAAAGCAGTTTTTGCTTCATAGGAAAGTGCACCAAAGCTCATCCCTGTAATGTAAACAGGTATATCTAATTCAATTGGGTTTTCACATCTTGGACCAATTACAGTTTTAGTTTCACACTTTTCTCTATAACCTTCGATTACAAATCTTGTAAGTGTTCCAGGTAAAAATACCAAATCATCGAATGTTGGAATTTTTTTCATTAATGCCATTCCACGCATTCTGTATCTTCCTAATTGAGATTTAATGTGAATGTCGTCTATTACTTCAGGAGTAAAAATAGCATTATGTCCTAGTAGACTTTTATTTCTTTTTCCTTCTTCATGTGCATGGACATCAGCTTTTCCACCAACACCTTTACCATTTTTTTTGCTTTTCTTCTTAGGCATTAAATTGCTCCCTTCTTCTCTGTAGGTTCTAAATTATCGTAATTCCAAAGTTTTTTACCAGCTACAATTTTTTTCATTTTACTTACATCAAAATTTTCACCAATTTCTGCAACTTTTAATTTTCTTTTTAACCAATCTTGGTCACTATCTGTTAGTTCAGCGTCTACTGCATCACTTCCGTAAGATCCAATTTCACCACCAACAAAAATAGTTCCATCGTACATCGAGTCTCCTAAATTAATTCCAACATTACCAAGAATTATTATTCTTCCTCTCTGCATCATGAAACCAGTGAATGCACCAGCATCTCCACCAATAATGATAGTTCCACCTTTCATATCAATACCAGTTCTAGCACCAACGCTACCTTTACAGATTAAATCTCCACCTCTGATAGCCGCACCAAAACAAGAGCCAGCATTTTTTTCAATAACTACTTTTCCAGCCATTAAGTTTTCAGCACATGACCAACCAACTCTTCCGTTAATTCTAACGATTGGACCATCGCAAGAACCCATGCCAAAGTATCCTAAACTTCCTTCAAAAATTAAATTAAGTTTATTTAAAATACCAACACCTAAACTGTGTTTTCCTTGAGGGTTTTTGATTACAATTGTTCCATAACCTTGGCTCATTAAATTATCAATTTCCTTATTAGCTTCTGGAGCTGTCATATCTTTTACATCAAGCTCAGTTCTTTTATTAAAATCTACATCGTATGTTCCAAAATAATAAAAGTTTTCAGCCTCATCAGGATTAAAGAATTTTTGTTGAGTTCTTCCTGTTAAAACCTCAGTATGCATACCCATAGATTGGGCTTTAGATTTTTTCGATACAGTTTTTAGATTTGCCATACTTTAACCTCCCCATCAAATGGATCATATGTGTCTATTTCCTGTGGTAACACAGATCTAATAGCTATCTCTTCTGATCCCATTGCAACTAAATCATCTGACTCATATAAAACTAAAGGTTTTGCAGCCATAGTGTCTTTAGCCATTCCCAAAGAGTCTTTTGTAGCTACAAAATAAGTAAATACACCGTCTAAACCAGTTAAACTCTCTTTCATGCCTTCTTCTAAAGTTGCACCATCTCTCATTTTTTCTGCAAGATAAACTGCGATTAATTCTGAGTCACACTCAGACATAAATCTCATTCCTTTATTTTCCAACACTCTTCTGTTGTTCCAATAGTTTGTTAACTGACCATTGTGAACTACAGAAACGTCACTAAAAGGATAGCCCCAGAAAGGGTGGGCAGATTTGATATCAACACCAGACTCAGTTGCCATTCTAGCATGACCTATTGCATGAGTTCCAACAACTTTATCTAGACTATATCTATCACAAACCATTTTTGCGTTACCTAAATCTTTAATAACTTCTAATGATTTACCCATAGATAAAATTTCTACACCTGGAATACTTTCTATTCTTTGAGAAAAATCTAACAAATCTTTTGTGTTGTAATCAATCTCATATCTTAAAGAGTAGGGAAGTGTTCTTTCTTCCTTAACAACTTTTGCTCCCATCTCAGCTAGAGTTTGATCTACAACTTTTTTTCTTTCATCATATACAGAAACATCTTCCATAACAGACGAACTTCCTTCTCCAACGTTCTCACCAACTTTAAAACGCATGATGAAATTTTTGCCATCTGTATCTCCATACAAAGCATATCCAGTTGAGTCTTCACCTCTATGTTTTAACGCTTGAAGCATACCTTGTAATTCGCTTCCAACATTTGAGGATTTTCCTCTATGAATTAATCCTGCTATCCCACACATATTTTTATACCCTTTCTATTATTTTATGACCTACGGTAAGCAATCAAGATAAGTATCCAGATCCCATTGAGTTGTAGCACCCAAGAATCTTTCCCACTCATCGTTTTTGTACCAATGGAAAACTTTATACATTTCATCCGGCATTGCAGATTTAATTACTTCATCCTCTGCAAGTCTAGCCAAAGCTTCACCAAGACTTAATGGAAGTTTTTTAACATCTTTACCAGCCTTTTGAGCTTCGTAAATATTTCTAGACTCAGGAGCAGCTGGTTTTAATTTTTTACTAATTCCATGATCACATGCTTTTAGTAACGCTGCACCTAATAAGTATGGATTATGCATAGAGTCTACTGATCGGTATTCAAATCTACCTGGTGCAGAAACCCTTAATCCACATGTTCTATTTTGGTATCCCCAGTCAGCATAAACTGGCGCCCAGAAACCTTGATCCCATAATCTTCTATAAGAGTTAACTGTAGAAGATCCTAATGCTGTTAGTGCTGGCAAGTGTTCCATGATACCTGCAATTGATTGCAAACCAATTTTACCTGGTAACTGCATGTCTTTAGTATCAGGCATAAAAGTATTCGTTCCACCTTCAACGTAACTAAACACTTCTTCAACACCTGGAAGATTTTTGTTTCCAAGTTTGTTTACTTTAATTTTTCCACCTTTCCACAAAGACATATTTGTATGACATCCACTTGCAGAAACTCCCATAAAAGGTTTAGTCATAAAGCAAGCTATCAAATTATGTTCTCTTGCAACTTGAGCACAAATTTGTCTGTATGTTGATAATCTATCTGCGTTTCTTAAGACGTTATCATAAGTCCAGTTTAATTCTAATTGACCTGGTGCATCTTCGTGGTCTCCTTGAATCATATCAAGTCCCATTGCTTTTGCATATTCAATTACCTTCATAAATACTGGTCTCAACGACTCAAATTGATCAATGTGATAACAGAATGGTTTTGAAAAACCTTTACCTGTAGGGGTGCCATCTTCATTTTTTGTTAACCACATCATCTCAGGCTCAGTACCAACTCTTAATTCTAGACCATGTTTTTTCTTAAATTCATCCATGAAAATTCTTAGATTTCCTCTGCAGTCTGAAGTTAAGTGACCACCTGGATTTTCTCTTTCTTCTCTGTTTCTAAAACATGTTACAAAAACTCTTCCAACTCTTTTGTCCCAAGGTAATTGTACAAAAGTTTCTGGATCAGGTATTCCAACAAGCTCCATAGCTTCTGGACCATAACCAATGTAGTTATTGTGACGATCTAAAAATAAGTTTGCTGTTGCTCCGTAAACTAATTGAAATCCTTTTTCTGCTGTTCTTTCCCAGTGATCTGCAGGTATACCTTTACCCACTACTCTTCCTGTTACAGAAATAAATTGATAATAAATATAAGTTATTCCAAGTTCGTTAATTTTTTCTCGAACTTTTTTTACTAGTTTAGCTCTACCTGGCTGATTAACATGTTTTTCTAGATCCGTCATTTTCACCCCTCAATGAATTATTAATTATTCAAGCGTAGCTGAAAACTTTATTCGTGTCTAGGCTTAGAGTTTAACTCCAAGGGAACGGACTGTTAGAAGTCGGATGAAGTTCACCCTTCTCGTAACGGTTGAATCTAAACGGCTTCAATAAATCACTTTCAGTACCAAGAATTTCTTTTGCAACAAGTTCACCAACACCAATCATTTTATATCCGTGATTAGCATCAGCAATCATGTAAACGTTTTCAAAAAATCTATCGAAGATAGGAAAAGAGTCAGGCGTCATACATCCTAAACCACCTGATGGTCCTTTTCTGTATAAGTCTGATTTTCCTTCAAATCTTTTTTGGCAATGCGCAAGTGCTGAACACCACATTTCACTAAAAGCGTCTGTTGTTTGATACTCTGGAGACTCAATTCCATAAGGATCAACATTTACTTGATCAAAATGTTTTTTAACAATGTAAGGAGAAGTTCCACCTTGTACACCTAAACCTTCGATATCAGGTTTATAATAAATTCCCCAAATTTTATCTGTTAATAATTTTTTTGTTTTGTCAGAGTATAAAGGTGCTGTTGAGTCAACGTGAACCACAGGTGGTTGTTTACCATCATTTGTTTTTAAGAAATCTGGCTCAACACCGATAACTCCTTCTTGAAGCATCCAGTAAGTCCACATATCAGTTTCATGCATCTTACCATCTTTACCTTTTATGTGAGCTGTCTTTGGTAGCTCTAACATATTCCAAAAATCTCTTGCCCATGGTCCTGCACCAACAACAACTTGTTCGCACTCAATAGTTCCCTTGTCAGTTTCAACACCAGTTACTGCTTGACTGTTACTTCCTTTTTTAAAACCGGTTACTCTTACACCTTTCATAACTTGAACACCATTAGATGTAGATTTACTCTCTAAAGCTTTAATTGAATCTTTATTAAATGCGTATCCACCTTTTTTCTCATGAAGTACAGAAGTGATGCCTTGAGCTTGCCAATCATCAAAAATTCCCTTCATGTAAGTTGTGCAATCTTTTTCACCTTCAATAAAAACAGACTCATATCCAATTGCTTTTTGTTGTTCATATATACTTGCAACATCTTCATGCATTACTTCTGGAGATATTTGTAAGTATCCAACTGGATTATATTTAAATGCTTTAGGATCACTTTCCCAAACTGAAACTGAATGAGCCATCAACTCTCTCATTGCTGGCTGAAAATAATTATTTCTTACAACTCCACATGCAATTCCACTTGCACCAGCAGCTGTATCTTTTTTTTCTAATACAACTATGTCGCCAGGATTTTTGTAAGTTTCTGAAAGTTTCCATGCAGTACTTAAACCGTGTATTCCACCACCGATTATCACTACTTTTGCTTTTGAAGGTAATGTCGTCATATCAAAACACTATTTTTTGATGCGAGCAATTAATATAATTATTTATAGAAGTAAATTTTATATATAAAAATTAGATATTTTTTTCAGTTATCAAAATTTATTTAATAACTTATGTTTTTGAGCGTATCTAAATAGTCATTAAACTCTTTAATAAATGACTCGCTCGGGACTATATTTTTAATTCGCTGGTCAGTTGAAGTTTTTTCCAGTTTAAAGAATCCTTTTTCACAAGCCTCAGTAATTATTAAAGCTGATTTTGGCCTAGATGTTTTAAATAATTTTGTTTTCAATTCCTCAACAGATAGTTTTGTTCCTTCTTTAAAAGCTGACATAACTAATAACATCATGTGATAGTGAGAAGGTGACTTTCTGAAAAAATAATTACTAGAAGTATGGGATTGTTTCATTTGCTCTTCCCAGAAATCTAATAGGGTTTTTTTTTCTTTTGGCATTTTTTAAGATCTTACTCTTGATTTAGTTGGATCATAGAATGGAAACCCTACGACTTTTGCACTAATTCTTTTTTGGTGACCATCTATTTTTCCAATTTCAACTTCTGTTCCAATTTCAGAATATTGAGCATCTATTCTACAAAGAGCTACATTTTTATTTAGAGTTGATGATAGACATCCACTTGTAACGATACCCACTTGAGCTCTACCAATATGAACACAATCACCATGACCTGCAATTTCTTTTCCAATTAATTCTAATCCAACCAATTTTTTTTGTGGATTGTTTTTTCTTTTTATTAATTCTTCTTTACCAATGAAGTCCTCTTCTTTTGTTTTTAAGGGAACTGCAAAACCAATCCCTGCTTCAAAGGGGTCTTGTTGACCATCAAATTCATTTCCAAATAAAATTAATCCAGCTTCTATTCTAAGTTTATCAAGAGCAGCAAAACCAGCAGGAATTAAACCATCATCTTTTCCTGCTTCCATTAATTTATCCCAAACTTCAGGGGCATGGTTTGGATGACACCATACTTCATAACCAAGTTCACCTGTATAACCTGTTCTAGAAACAATTAGCGGAATACCTTGTAATTCTTCAATTCTACAAATTGTAAATCTAAACCAACCAAGTTCATCAATAGATGGTTGAGTAGGTGGTGTAAAAATTATCTTTTTTAAAATATCTCTACTTTTTGGACCTTGTATAGAAACATTACTAATTTGGTCGGTTGAATTTTTAACATTCGCATTAAAATTTTTTTTCTTCGCTATTTCTTTTAACCATTCTCCAGCATATTCATCACCACATATCCATCTAAATCCTGTTTCACTTAATCTTAATAATGTTCCATCATCAAACATCATTCCATTTTCATAACACATTGCAGAGTATACAACTTGACCAACTGATAATTTTTTAATGTTTCTGGTAAGCGTGTAGTTTAATAATTCCTCAGCGTCTGGACCTATTATTTCAAATTTTCTAAGAGAAGATAAATCAATTAAAACAGCATCATTTCTGCAGGCATTGTATTCGTTTACTATACCGTGTTTTGTATAATCATTTGGAAGCCAAAAACCTCTCGCATCAACAAAATTTCTTGTTAGTTGAGATGTACGTTCGTGGAAACCTGAATTTCTTGTTAATTTTTTTTCTGAATCTGTTTTCATTCGAAAAGCAAATGACTTTCTAAATTCTTTATTTTTGTCATAAGTTCTAACAAAAATTTCAGTAGGATTCCATGAATTACAAGCATCAATATCACTAGGACAAGCTGTAGTACCAATTGTTAAATCTTTTAACGCTCTAAACATTACATAATCACCAGGTCTAGAATAAGATTCATCAGATATTACTGAATTTAATCCAGCAGCTGAAGTATTAAAAAATAAATTAATTGCATGCCATCCTTTTTGTTTTTGAACTCCATATTTAGACATACTCTCAGTTAAATTATCAGAACAATTAGGATGACCAAAGTAACCAGCATCTTCATAATATTTTGAAGTACATGCAAGATTAAAAGTATCATGTTTACCAACGGTATCTCTTATTACTTCTACTAAGGGTTCATGATCAGTATCATAAAATTTTGAATGTAATCCAGGACCAGGAAAAGTGTTTCCCATAAAAGTTCTAGTAGTTTGCCAATCCAACCCTTTTTCGATTCCTTTTTCTAATTTTTTTGTATCAAATGCCACAAAGTCTGAACACTGTCTTCCAGTTGGACTTATAACTTGAATATAATCTCCTTCTTTAACTTGGTAAGATGTTGAAGTTTCTTTATCTATGTTTTCTTCATAAAGTGGTTCAAAAACTGGATCAGGTATAACACTCAACTCTTTATCATTTATAACTTTCGCTCTTTTAATAAAAATAGTTAAATCTGTTGGTGGATTTTGTTTGGTAACATCCATATCTTCACCTGGTGCAGCAAAGATTGCATAACATTTATCTTTTGACTTAAGTTTAATCTTTTCTTCAGCTTTTGTATCAAGATCAAAAACTATTGATGATTTAGACTCTTTTATATTTAAGTTTCTTTTTTTTAATTGATAATTTGTTGCTAAGATTGTTTCATCTTTTCCATTTAAAATGTCTCTTATGAAATTTTTTTGACTGTTTTCTTTTAAATTTAAAATTCCTAATTCTGACTTTCCATCTTTATTAAAACAAATTATTTCACAAATTTGATTTCCTTCATCGTTGATTATTTCTATTTCATCATCTGGAAAAATTTGAAAAGCAGTAAGAGCGCCACCATTTACAATATGTCGTTCAACTCCAGGTGGTAAAATATTTAGTCCAGGATTTTTAATGTCTTTACTTGTTCCAAACATTTTTAAAATTTTTTAATATTGATATATTTTTTATCACCATTTTTATTGATTAAATATATATATATTTTTTAGAACTAATAATTCTTTACCTAGCTATTCGTTTTAACATAGAGTGTTAATATTAATATTAATAGAGGGGAAAAAAATGAAAAAAATAATGTCATTATTATCTGCTCTAGTTATTTCTGTAGTAAGTTTCTCAGGAATTTCTAACGCTGATAGCAAAAAGCCCATCGTAATCCCAACTCATAACTGGTCATCTCAAATTGTAATGGCTTACGTTATTGGTGGAATTTTTGAAAGCATGGGTAACAATGTAAAATATGTAAACGCTGACTCACAAGCAGTTTATGAATCAATAAGAATTGGAGACGTAACTATTTCTCACGAAGTATGGGAGTCTGCATTCGGTAAGTCATTTACTACTGCTTTAGATAAAGGTGGTTTACTTGACTGGGGTGATCATGAGGCAAGAACTCTTGAAGATATGGGTTACCCAAACTGGGTTGTTGAAAAAGGTTTGTGCCCAGGTCTACCAGATTGGACAGCTTTAAAAAATCCAGACTGTGCTAAAAACTTTACAACACCTGACTCTCCAGATGGAAAAGGAAGAATGTTGGAAGGACCTCAAAGTTGGCATGGTGATTTAATTCCTCAAAGAGTTGAAGCTTTAGGTTTAGGTGATCTTTGGTGGGTTAAATTTGCTGGAGGTGCAGATGCACTTTGGGCTGAATTAGCAGCGGCTGAAAAAGAAGGAAGAGGAACTATAATCTTTAACTGGACACCAAACTTTACAGATGGTGCTGGTTTTACATTTATTGACTTCCCTCCATACACAGCAGGTTGCAGACCAGAAGATGGTGGTGATGGTAAATGTGGTTCTCCTGATGGTTACTTGAAAAAAGCTGTTCATGAGGATTTCCCAAAAACTCACCCAGACGCAGCAGCAGCATTTAAAAAGATGTCATTCTCAACAAGTCACATTGGTGCGATGGCAGCTTTAGTTGATGTTGATAAAATGACTCACGAAGATGCAGCTAAAAAATGGTTAGCTGATAATGAGTCAGTTTGGAAACCTTTTACTAAATAAGGGTAAAAGTTAAAAAATTAAAATCTCCCCCAACTTGTTTGGGGGGGATTTTTTTTTATTCTAATTTGTGTAAAGTGACAAAATGAAAAAATTTATAATTTTCATATTTTTAATTTCTTTAATTAACTCATCTGCATTTGCCCGAAGTACAGGATGTAAAGAAGGAAACTGTGAAAATGGTTTTGGTAAATGGATTTATACCGATAAGACAACTTATGAAGGTGAGTGGGTTGCAACTAAAAAAGAAGGTCAAGGAGTTGAGACATGGCCAAACGGATATATTTACAAAGGTGAATTTAAAAATAGTCAATGGAGCGGAAAAGGAGTTTTAACTTTTCCAGATGGATCTACTTATGACGGTGAATGGTCCAAAGGTTTTATGAATGGACAAGGAACATTTACTTGGGCAGATGGAAAACAAAAATCAGGCACTTGGGTAAACGGAAAGTTACAAGAGTAATGTCAAAAGAAAATAGTTTAAATAAAATTGAAGATAATTCAAACTCAACAAAGCAATTTATTGGTTTAGTTATTGTTACAGCAATAGTGATAGCTTTTTTTGCTGTTTTAAATGGAATATTTGGAGGAGGAGACGAGCTTGTAGAAAAAATGAAATTGGAAGAACAAAGAATTGCTGAAGAAAGAAAACTGAGTGAATTAATATCTAAATTACCTTCAGGAATATTAGTATCCTTCGATGGAACTGATCACTATAGATTAACTGATGAAGTATATGAGCAAGTATGTAAAGCCACAAAATTAATTCCACAACGAGCAATTATGGGCGCTAATTTTTTAAATTTTAGAGCACATGAGATTTATACAATCAATGGAAATAAAATTGATGAAACTTTTGTTAAATGGGATCAAGAAAAAGGTAAGTGTTATGCAGGTTTTACAGTAAGCGGAAACAATGTTGGGGTAGATGAAACCATTACTGTTAGTGGAGAAGCTTTGAGTTTTTTAAGTACAGGTATTGATACAAGAGTTTACTATATTAAGAATTTTTAATGATGAAAGGTTACAATAATTAACATTTAAATTTTATTGAATTTCATATAACTTTAAAAAGATTTATGTCTGAGACCGTTATTAAGTGTGAGTCAGTTTATAAAATTTTTGGTGAGAATGCCAAAAAAATGCTTGAAGAGTCCAACGGCAATGTAGATGCAAAGACATTTCAAGAAAACGGTTGCATAGTTGGAGTTAACAACGCTTCGTTTGAAGTTTCAAAAGGAGAAATGCTAGTAGTAATGGGTTTATCTGGATCAGGTAAATCAACATTACTAAGATGTATTTCAAGATTAACAGATGCAACTGGAGGAAAAATTTTCATAGAAGGTCAAGATCTACTTCAATTGAATAATAAAGAATTAATTGAGCTTAGAAGAAATAAAATGGGAATGGTTTTCCAAAGCTTTGCCTTGTTGCCTCATAAAACAGTTGTAGAAAATATCGCTTTCCCTCTTCAGATAAAGGGTATTAAGACTGAAGATAGCATCAGTAGAGCAATGGAAATGGTCAAACTAGTTGGACTTGATGGTAGAGAAAATTATTTTCCAAGAGAACTTTCAGGAGGTCAACAACAAAGAGTTGGGATTGCTCGGTCTTTGGCAGTGGAACCCGACATTTGGTTTTTAGATGAACCATTTTCAGCATTAGACCCATTAATAAGAAAAGAAATGCAAGATGAGTTTTTAAGACTTCAAGAAAAATTACAAAAAACAATTATGTTTATCACCCATGATTTTGATGAAGCTTTAAAATTAGCGGATCGAATTGCGATCATGAAAGATGGTATTATAGAACAGCTAGATACACCTGCTAACATTGTTTTAAATCCAGCTACAGAATACGTAAGAAAATTTACTGAAGAAGTTCCAAGAGAAAAAGTTTTAGTCATTGAAGATGTAATGGATAGTTCAACTAAAGATAATTTAGGAGATATAAAAGTTTCAAAAGATGACATTATCGAAAATGTTGCAGAAAAAATTCTTACCCAAGAAAAAATTGTAGGGGTTGTTGACTCTAATAACAATATTATTGGTTCAATAAAACCTTCAACAATTATTGATACAGTTTTTGGAGGAAGAAAAAATAGTAGCTAGACCATGGAATATTTAAAAAAATACCCAAAGTTGTTTCAATGGATATTTTTGTTGGTTGTATTTTTTGCCCTCTGTTTTGCAATAGATGTTCCTGAAACTTATAAATTTATAAGAGGCCAAGCAGAATTTGTAAAAGATCCTAACCAAAGTGTTTATTTTTTTCTAGGTAAAGAAGTTCGATATTATGCTTTCGATGTGTTTTGGAGATTACCACCTTTACTTGGATGGTTGCCTATTTGGATAAACGACTCTTTATTTTTCTTGATGAATGAGTGGATGCCGATGGAGTTTTGGAATGAAGATACTCAAGAGTTTAAAACAAGACCGCTGTTATTAGAGATAAGTAGAAATTTAACCTCTTTTATGACGTTTTTAATTGAATTGATTAGAGAAATTTTACTTGGAGGGTTAGAAACCATAGTTGCGTTCACTAGCTGGGATTTTATTGATGCTTATCCTTGGTTAGAATTACCAGGCTTACCTTGGACTATCGTTGCAGCTGGTGCAACAATACTTGCATATAAACTAAGTGGTATAGGACTTGCTTTATTTGCAGGTTTAACAATGGTTTATATTTCAATCTTTGGTCAGTGGAAACCTTCAATGCAAACACTTTCCTTTATATTAGTGGCTGTGCCTCTGTCATTTGTATTCGGTATTAGTTTAGGTATTGCTGCTTATAAAAGTAAACGAGTAGAAAATGCTTTGTATCCAATTCTTTTAGTGATGCAAACTATGCCTCAATATGCAGTATTAGTTCCTGCGCTTGTGTTATTTGGTGTTGGTGATCATGCAGCTGTAATAATTACAATGGTAGTTGCAGTTCCACCGATGATTTTATTAACTGTTCTTGGACTACGAGCAGTTCCTCCAGAAGTCATCGAAGCAGGAAGAATGAGTGGTTGTACAAATTGGCAATTAATGACTAAAGTGCTTATTCCAACCGCAAGAAGAGATATCTTAATTGGAGTTAACCAAGTTATTATGGTTTGTTTTTCTATGGCAGTAATCTCTGCGTTTATTGGTGCTAAAGGATTAGGATTTAACTTATTACTTGCTTTAAACCAACTTAATATCGGGTTAGCTCTTGAAGCAGGTTTGTGTATTAGTTTGATTGCAATCTTATTAGATAAGATGTCATTGGCTTGGGCAAACCAACAACAAGATTATTTTGGTAATCTTACTTTTTTCCAAAGAAATAAAAATATTATATTTTTTGGTGGATCAATAATAGTTGGAGCTATTCTTGCTTATATTGGAACGTTTATTTTTAAAGACACGTTTAATTATTTATTTGAAGTTCCACACAATAAAGGATTTTCAACAGCTGATTTTTGGAACAAGGGTGTTGATTGGATTTTTGATACATTTTTTGTTTATATAAAAGCATTTAACACATGGTTAATTACAGAAGTGCTCCAACCAATGAGAGCTCTGTATTTAAGAATGCCAGCGGTTGCTACTTTAGTATTGGCTGTGGGTGCTGGTTATTTAATTGGAGGAATTAGATCAGCATTAGTTGTTGCTGCTTTAACTTTATTTATAGCATTAAGTCCATGGTGGGATAGAGCATTGGTTACATTGTACATGGCAACTTTTGGCGTAGTTGTTTCTTGTTTAATAGGTTTTACAGTTGGAACTTTATGTTTCCAAAATAAAAAGTCTGCAGCATTTATGTTAGGAGTTTGTGATATTTTTCAAACGTTTCCATCTTTCGTATACTTAATTCCAGTAATGATGTTATTTGGAATTACAGATACTTCAGTTTTGATTGCTGTAATTGTTTATGCAACAATTCCAGCAACTAGATATACTATTGAAGGTTTAAGAAGTGTACCTGCTGGTTTACATGAAGCTGCAACAATGTCTGGTGTAAATAAATTTCAAAGATTAACTAAGATTGAGTTTCCTTTGGCTTTCCCTCATATGATGCTTGGGATAAATCAAACAATAGTATTTGCTTTATTTATGGTCATTATCGGGGCTTTTATTGGAACAGAAGATCTTGGACAATATATTTTAAAAGCTTTGTCAGATAAAAATGGAGCTGGAATTGGTTTAACCCTAGGTATCTGTGTTGCTTTCATAGGATTGATTTTTGATAATTTAATAAGAACTTGGGTTGAGAAAAGAAAAAAACACTTAGGTATAGCTTAGTCCATTGAAAAAATTTATTATTTCCATTGACCAAGGAACGACATCTTCAAGAGTAATTTTATTTGATACAAAAGGTAATATTATTTTTGTTTCACAATATGAATTTAAACAATATTTTCCAGAAAATGGTTGGGTCGAACATAATCCAAATGAAATTTGGTCCACAACACTTAAAGCTTTAAAACAAGTAATCAATAAAGCAAAAAAATTAAAAGGTCACATACTTACAATTGGAATTACAAATCAAAGAGAAACTACAATTTTATGGAATAAAAAAACAGGAAAGCCAATTTATAATGCAATTGTATGGCAAGATAGAAGAACCCAAGAATACTGTAAATTACTTAAGAGAAAAAATTATGAAAACTCATTTAGAAATAAAACTGGATTATTCATAGATCCATATTTTTCAGCAACTAAAATTAAATGGATCTTAGACAATGTTAAAATTTCAAAAAAACTTCTTAGTTCAAATGATTTATTATTTGGGACTGTAGATACATTTTTAATTTGGAAATTAACAAAAGGTAAACATCATTTAACTGAAGCATCTAATGCAAGCCGAACAATGTTGTATAATATTAATAGTAATAAATGGGATAAAGAAATTTTAAAAAAACTAAATATTCCACAAAAGATTTTACCTGAAGTCAAAAACTCAGCAGATAATTTTGGAAAAACAGATAAAAAAATTACAGGAGTTGAAATTTCAATTTCCGCAGTTCTTGGTGATCAGCAGGCTGCAGCATTTGGACAAACTTGTTTTGAAAAAGGATCTATAAAAAGCACATATGGTACTGGTGCATTTGTTATTATGAATACTGGTCCAAAAAAAATTAATTCGAAGAACAAATTACTGACTACTATTTGCTATCGATTAAATAATAAAAATACTTACGCCTTAGAAGGTTCAATTTTTATAGCTGGCGCAGGAGTACAATGGCTAAGAGATAAAGTAAAATTGATAAAAAAAGCACCTGAAACTGAAAAAATTTCAAAATCCTCTAAAATTAACGATGGTGTTTTTGTTGTACCAGCTTTTAGCGGAATGGGAGCACCTTATTGGAGACCAGATGCTAGAGGAGTAATTACAGGATTAACAAGAGACAGTGACTGGAAAAGTATAGTGAGAGCAACGGTAGAGTCTGTTGGTTATCAAAGTTTTGATTTGTTTGATTCAATGAACAAGGATGGTTTGAAACCAAGAATAGTCAAGGTAGATGGTGGAATGGTTGCAAATAATTGGTTCACACAATTTTTAGCTGATGTTATTAATTTAAAAGTAGTTAGACCAAAAATATTAGAGACAACTGCTTTGGGTGTAGCTTTATTAGCTGGACTTCAAATAGGAGAATATAAATCTTTAAATCAAATCAAAAATATGTGGAAAAAAGATCGTGTTTTCTCACCAAATATTAAAAAAACATTAAGAAATGAACTTTTAGCAGGATGGAAACTAGCAATTAAAAAAACTTTAGCGTAACTAGTCTTATGAAAAAAGTTTTAATAATAGGAGCGGGCGCAATGGGCGCTGCATTTACTTTTCCCCTTGCTGATAATAATCATAAAGTAACTTTAACCGAGCCTTACAGTAAAGATCTCTTAAATAAATTAATAACAAAAAACAAATTTCATCCTGCATTAAAACTTAAATTATCAAAAAAAGTTTCTATCAAAAAATTTTCATCAGACTTACTTAATGAAAAATGGGACTTAGTTGTAGTTGGAGTAAGTTCTATTGGAATTGAAATGGTTAGAGAGCATTTAAAAAATATAAAGAGAAAAGTTTCTATTCTCGTTTTGACCAAAGGTCTTAAATATGATCGAAATAATAAAAAAATTATTACTATGTCGGAGCAATTAAATAAAGGAAATCAAAATTTAAATATTTCAGTATTAAAAGGACCTTGTTTGGCAAAAGAGTTGGCAAAAAAAATCAAAAGTTACACCGTGATAGCAAATAAGGATATTAATATTGCAAAAAATATAGGAAAATTAATCTCAACTAAATATTACAAAACAGAATATTCAAGTGATGTAAAAGGTGTTGAATTTTCATCTGCAATTAAAAACATATATTCAATGATTATTGGATCAGGTGAAGGTGAAAATACTGCTTCAGCTTTATTTAGAAAATCATTAGATGAAATGGAATATTTAATAAAATATTTTAGAGGTAAAAAAGAAACAGTTCATGGGTTAGCTGGAGTGGGTGACTTATATGTTAGTGCAGTTGGAGGAAGAAACAGTAAAATGGGTGAATATTTAGGAAAAGGTTTTACTTTTAAAGTTGCAAAAAATAAATTTATGAAAAATGATACAGTAGAGGGCGCAGATCTAGCTAAAGAGATTGCACCTTACATATTGAAAAAAATTAATAAAAATAAAATACCACTTATGCATGCACTATTAAGTGCAATCACAAAAAATAAAAAATTAAAAGTTAACTATTAATTATTTATTTAAAAAAGTCTTCATCGAGTCATCCATCGCAGTTTCCCATGGAGTATGGTGTATAGGTGCAACAGAACCTGTAACAGGTGATGAAAACGATTTGTTTCTGTAAGTTAAGATATCTTCTACTTTATGATGTTCCCATTCTTTGAAATGTTTTCTGATTAATTCAAAATCTATTTTTGGATAGTCAGACATATCATGAAGTTCTTTTGTGTACTCAGTTTGAAAATCAATCATTTGATCTGGGTTTTCTAATTTTTCCTCCATAGCAACCCATTTATTGATATCTTTGTTGATTTCATCAGCACTTGGCATTTTAATTTTTCCCATGATCACATCTCTTGCAAACCAAGCTTGGCAATCAAACATATTAAAAGTATGGAATTGGTCTTGCATACCAAGATATAAAAGTTTGTGATTATCTTGCCAAACAACTCCTTTATATAATTTTGGTGGATACAATCTGTTATGTGTTTTTAACTTTATGCTTTCATCTAGAAATGGAAAATGATGCAGGTAACCAGTACACAATATTATTGCATCTGCATCCTGTTCAGTACCATCTTTAAAAATTGCTTTTTTTCCTTCCAATCTATCCAGATAATGAACTTCCTTCATACCTTCAGGCCATTTAAATCCCATAGGTGCATTCCGATATCCAATAGTTACACTTTTAGCTCCATATTTATTACACTGTAAAGCAACATCTTCAGCTGAATAACTACTTCCCAAAACTATCACATCTTTTCCTCTAAATTCCTCGGCATCTCTAAAATCATGTGAGTGCATTATTCTTCCTGGAAAAGAATTCATTCCTTTATATTCAGGAATGAAAGGAACTGAGAAATGACCAGTAGAAACAACTAAATAATCAAATGTATCTTTTGAAATTTCATCTTTAACTTTGTCTTGGTAGGTTATTTCAAATTTTTCATTGCTGAAAGTTACATTTGTAACTCTTGTGTTTAGTTTTATTTTATTTTTAATTTTGCCTTTGCTTACTCTTCCAAGAATATAATCTTGCAAAACTTCTCTTGGCGGAAAAGAAGGAATTGGTTGTCCAAAATGTTCATCAAAAGAATAATCAGCAAACTCTAAACATTCTTTAGGACCATTTGACCATAAATATCTATACATACTATTATGAACTGGATCTCCATATTGGTCACTACCTGTTCTCCAATTATAGTTCCACAAACCTCCCCAATCTTCTTGTTTTTCAAAACAAACTATTTCAGGAATTTTTTCACCTTTATTTTCTAAGTGTTCGAATGCTCTTAACATTGATAGACCGCAGGGTCCTGCTCCAATAATTGCAATTTTGCTCATTGTGTTTTCTCCAGTTTATAAATATCCTAAATAAATATAATCAAAAATAAACTGAAAATACAATATAAATATTAATTTAAGATGGCTGAGATAAATATTTCGAACATAAATAAATCTTTTGGATCTACACATGTGATCAAAGATGTGTCTCTAGATATTAAAAGTGAATCTTTCACTGTATTAGTTGGACCAAGCGGATGTGGTAAATCAACAATGTTAAGAATGATTGCAGGCTTAGAGGAGATCAACTCAGGAACAATTTCAATAGATGGACAAGTTGTGAATGATCTTCCTCCTAAAGAAAGAAATATCGCAATGGTATTTCAATCTTACGCATTGTATCCACATATGACTGTTTTTGATAACATGGCTTTTGGATTAAAGATTGAAAAAAAATCTAAAGAAGAAATTACAGAAAGGGTTATGGAAGCTGCTAAAATTCTTCAAATTGAAGAATACTTAGAGAGAAAACCAAAGCAATTGTCAGGAGGACAAAGACAAAGAGTTGCAATTGGTAGAGCCATTACAAGAAAACCAAAAGTATTTTTGTTTGATGAACCTTTATCTAATTTAGATGCAGCTTTAAGAGTTCAGATGAGAGTAGAATTGGCTAAATTACATGATCAATTAAATGCAACAATGATTTATGTTACACACGATCAAACAGAAGCAATGACACTTGCAGATGATATAGTTGTATTAGATCAAGGTATTGTTTCTCAAAAAGGATCACCTTTAAAACTTTACAATGAACCTGAAAATTTATTTGTAGGTGGGTTTATTGGTTCACCAAAGATGAACTTTATTAATTCTAAAGTTATAAGTTCTAATAATTCTGGAACCGAAGTTGAAATTTCAGGACAAGGAAAAATTATCGTTCCAAAAACCTCAGATAAAGTTTCACCTGGAGATAATGTAAAGATTGGTATCAGACCTGAGCACATCTTAATAAATAATGGTGAAAAATGTTGGGAGAGTAAGGTATTCGTGATTGAAAAATTAGGTTCTTCTACTTTTTTATATCTAGAAAAAGAGGGAGAGCCATTAGTAGTCCAAACTGATGGTGCTAGCAAAGTCAACGTTGGAGATAGTCTTAGTTTAGGATTCGATCTAAGCAAATGTCATTTATTCGACAGCAATAATTTAGCCTTTAAATAAAGGTTTTTTTATAATTTTTGAAATTACCTCATAATAGGGATGACACTATTGCATAAGAAATTTTTTCTAAAAAATATTAAGGTTTAAAAAAATTAATTAACAAGAGGTAATTATGTTTAAAAAAACTTTAATACTATTATCTGCTGTAGCATTTTTTATAAACAATGTTGCTTTTGCAGATATTAAGTTTTGGACAACTGAAACTCAACCAGCAAGAATGGCTAAGCAAGAAGATATGGCTAAAGCATTCGAAGCAAAAACTGGTATTGCAGTTGAGGTTATTCCAATAGATGAAAAAGAATTAGGTAAAAGAGCAACAGCTGCAGCTGCAGCAGGTGATTTACCTGATGTAATTTATCATACACTACAATATGTATTGCCATGGGCTGAAGCAGGAATTTTAGATGTTGATGCTAACAATGATGTTGTTAAAGAATTGGGTAAGAAAACTTTTGCACCTGGTGCTTTAAATATGGCTAAGCAAGGATCAAAAATTGCTGCTGTTCCAGTTGATGGTTGGACTCAAATGATCGTTTATAGAAAAGATCTTTTTGAGAAAGCTGGTTTAGAGCCACCAACTAGTTATGCAAATATCACTAAAGCAATAGAAGCACTATCATCAAATGATATGTTTGGATTTGTTGCTGCTACGAAAACAGATGAAAACTTTATGAGTCAGGTTTTAGAACATGTATTATTGGCTAATGGAGTTAACGTAGTTAAAAAAGGTGGTATAAAAAAACAAGGAAACAAACTTAAAAAAGCTTTAGAGTTTTACAAAACAATTGCAAAAGCTAGTCCAGAAGGTGAATTATACTGGAAACAATCGAGAGAACTTTATTTTGCAGGTAAAACTCCAATGATTATCTGGTCTCCATTTATTATGGATGAATTAGCAGGATTAAGAGATTCCGCTCCTCCAACAATAAATGATGATCCAACATCAAGCGAGTTAGCATCAAAAACTGGTTTCATTACAAACTTTAGTGGACCAAATAATAAAAAAGGTGCTGCTTGGGCAGATGTAAGATACTTTGGTATAACAGCTGACGCAGATACGGATGAAGCTAAGCAGTTTATTCTTTATTCTATGGACGAAGGATATACTTCAACTTTAGCAATTGCTCCTGAAGGGAAATTTCCTGTAAGAAGAGGTAATGCAAGTGATCCAGCTGCGTATACTAAAGCTTGGTCAAAACTTCCAGTAGGAGTGGATAGAAAAGCTCCATTAACTGATCTTTATTCAGCAGATGTTATCGATAACATTGTAGCTGGTTTAGATACTGCTAGCAGATGGGGAGTTAAAGAAGGTGAACTTTCTAGAGCTTCTAAAGTTATCAATTCTCAATTCATTAATAGAATAACAAGACTATATATTGATGATCAAATTGATGTTGATGAAGCAGTTGATATGATCAATACTGCATTAGCACAGTTCAATTAATTTTAATTTTATAAAAAAGCGGATAATATTAATTATCCGCTTTTTTTATGAGTAATTCACTTTCAAAAATAGAAAAAAGAACTGCTTATGCTTTAACTTTGCCAGCAGTTCTAATTGTATTTGCAATAGTATTATTTCCAATATTTTCAAACGTTTGGATTAGTTTTAAAGAAGTTCAATTAAAAGATATAAGAATTCCAGAGCCAAGAGCAAAAAAAATAGTCAAATCTATTAAAAACCAAGATACAAAAATTAAGATTATTTATAAATTAAGAAATAGTTCCTTAATTCAAGATATTAGAAATGTTAAATTCCACGATAAATTCCCAAGTAATGTTAAACCAATTGATTTAGATCAGAGATGCAAGTTTTTATCAAATAAAGTTCAGTGTGATTTTGGTAATTGGTCAAAAAAATACAGAGAGCAATTTGTAATTTTTTTTGAAACAAAAAATGGTGAAAAAATTGATAAAAAACAATTTAAATTAAATAAACCTAATTTAAAAGGAAAAGCAGATAACATTCTTTTGACAAGTGATTTTACTTTGTCAAATTTTAAAAAAGTAATCACAAACTATGAATTTAAAGATTTATTATTAACAACATTTTATTATACTTTTTTTGGAACTGTGGGTGCAATTGTTTTTGGAATTTTGTCAGCCCAAATGGTAAATCAAAAGTTTAGGGGTCGAAGCTTTGTTAGAAGCACTTTATTGTTTCCCTATGTAGCTCCAGTTGTGGCTTTAGCATTTACTTGGGAGCTCTTATTAGATCCTAATAGTGGTACTTTAAACAATCTGCTACTGAATTATAATATTATAGATAAGCCAATAAATTTGTTGGGTCAAAAGTATGTATCTATTTTTGTTTTCGGTTTTGAATTTAAATTAAGATTAGCGTTAACAACTGTTATTATATTTGAAATCTGGAGATATTTTCCTTTGGCTTTCCTTTTTATTTTAGCAAGACTTCAAGCAGTTCCTAAGGAACTTTATGAGGCGGCAGATATTGATGGAGCAGGTCCTTACACCAAATTTATGAATATAACATTGCCGCAGATTACAGCAGTGATTTCAATTTTGTTTATGATTAGATTTATTTGGAATTTTAACAAGTTTGAAGATATTTTTCTATTAACAGGTGGTGCATCAGGTACCAGAACACTTCCAATTAATGTTTATGAACAGGGATTTTCAATAGGAAACATTGGTATGGGATCGGCAGTATCAATGGTGATTGTAATATTACTTTTATTTTTCATGTTAATTTATTTTAAACTGATAGGAAAAAGAGCCAATGAGAGTTAAATCAATTATTACTTTCAGTTTAATTTCTTCATTTTTTTTATTTTCTCTAATTTCTATTTGGAAAATTCTTTCAACATTACAAGGAATTGAACTTAAAACTTTAAACTTCAATTTTTATTTTTTAAGTGGAATTATAATTTCTATTATTTCAATTTTCTTAAGTGAAAAATTAAACAAGTTATTTAAAGTAATTTTATTAGCATCTGTGTTTGTTTTAGTTGATTATTTTATTAATAGTTCTTTACCTATATGGCATTATATAGGTACATTTCTGATCCTGTTATTTTTTGTTAATAAGCTATTTAATTATAACAAGAAACATTTTAGTTACGATTTTTCAGCACAAATTATATTTTTTGATTTTTTAACTTTATTTGGAATAATCTTTTTTTCTTTTGTAATTTTATTCCCATTTTACTTGATGTTAGTAACAAGTTTCAAAACTCAAGCTCTTTTATTAATTAATCCTTTAGATTTCAGTGTTGATTTAACACAAGATATAAAAATCTTATTCAAATCCTATATTGTAGTTTTTACAGAATATAATTTTGGTAAGTATATGCTTAATAGTTCAATTGTCTCAGTAGGTACGGTTATAATTACATTATTACTTGGGATCCCAGCAGCTTATGCAGTTGCAAGATTAAACTTTTTTGGAAAACACTTTTTGTCTACATCTATTTTAATTATATATATGTTTCCTGCGATTGTGCTTGTAATTCCTCTCTACACTGTTTTTAGCCAGTTAGGTTTAAGAAATTCTGTATTTGGATTATTGATTATTTACACAGCTACAACACTGCCAGTGGCAATTTATATGCTCCAAGGATATTTCAAAAGTATACCAAAGGAACTTGAAGAAGCAGGTATAATGGATGGACAAAATTGGTTTGGAATTATTGTTAAAATCATTTTACCCTTAAGCTTACCAGCAATTGCCTCTGTAGCATTATATGTATTTATGATTGCTTGGAATGAGTTTTTATTTTCACTAATGTTTTTAGATAGCCCTAGCTCATTTACATTATCAAGAGCAATTCAGTTTTTAAATGTAGGGGCTGAAACGCCTAGACAATATTTGATGGCTGGTTCTGTTGTTGTAACCTTACCAATTTTATTTATTTTTGTTTATTTTGAAAAATATTTAGTTAGTGGATTAACATCAGGGAGCGTTAAGGGTTAATGAGTTCGTTAAAAAGAGAAGCTGAAAATATTTTATTAAATAATAGGCGTGAGGGATATACTCTACCTACAAATAATAAGTTATACCCAGCACAATGGAATTGGGACTCAGCATATATAGCACTCGGTTATTCTTATTTTAATAAAGAATACGCAATAGTTGAGATAGAAAAGTTGTTCGAAGGACAATGGTCTGATGGTATGGTTCCTCATATTTTATTTCATCATAAGGATGAAAATTATTTTCCAAATCATAATACTTGGCAGTGTGGCGAAAAAATTCCATCATCTGGAATAACTCAACCTCCTATAGTTTCAAGTATTTTAAAATTAATGTTGGATAAGCATGAATTTAGTTCTAGTGAAATGGAAAGAATTTTGAATTTAGTAAAAAAAACAAAAAATTATTTAGAATGGTTTTACAAATATAGAGACCCAAATGATACTGGTTTAGTTTCTATATTACATCCATGGGAAAGTGGCACAGATAATTCACCTTTATGGGATTTTCCTTTAAGTAAAATTTTAATTGAAGAAAATCTTGAATACAAAAGAAGAGATTTAGATGTTTCAAGTAGTGATGTACGACCACTTAAAAGGGACTATGATTGTTACATTACTCTTTTAAATCAGTTCAGAAATGAAAAATATAATCCTGAAAAACTCTATGATATTTCAATGTTTAATGTCGCTGATATAGGTTTTAATTCTTTATTTTTGAAAGCTTGCAAAGATCTAGTCTATATTGCAACAAAAAATAATATTGACTGCACATCAATACAAAAAAAAATAATACAAACTGAGAATAAATTAATTAGTTTATATAACAAAGTTGATAATTCATTTTACTCATTTGATGTTTTAAATAAGCAATCATTAGAAATCCCTTCAATTACAAATTATTTCATATTGTTTGCAGATTTAAAAAATCAAGAAATAAATAACTCGGTAATTCAAAGTTTAAAAGAATATAATTTGAATGAAAAATATTTTTTTTCTTCGATAAAACCTGATAGTAAATATTTTGAGGAGATAAGGTATTGGAGAGGACCTGTTTGGATTAATTGTAACTGGATTTTATATAAAGGATTATTAGAAAAAGATCCTGAATTTGCCGATAGAATAAAATCACACACATTGGATTTAATACATGAAAAGGATTTTCATGAATACTACAGTTGTAAATCAGGAACTCCTTATGGAGCTAATAATTTTTCTTGGTCTGCTGCATTATATTTAGATTTAATAAATAATTAATTTTTAAGTGATTAATTAATCAAATAAATATATTCTTTTTAGATAAATAATATGAATTGGAATTATCCTACTACTATTTGGTTTGGAGCAGGTAAAATAGAAGATCTTGCAAACGCCTGTTTGAACTTAAAAATTAAAAGTCCACTTTTTGTAACTGACAAGGATCTTTTAAATCTACCAATGACTTCAAAAGTAATTGAAAAATTAAAAAAAGACTTTGATAATTTACAAGTATTTTCACAATTTTCAGGAAACCCAACTGGAAAAAACGTAATGGATGGGGTCTCTTTATATGTAGAAAAAAAATGTGATGGAGTAATTGCCTTTGGAGGAGGTAGTGCATTAGATGTTGGAAAGGGAATAGCTTTTATGTGCGGTCAAAAAAGACCTATATGGGATTTTGAAGATATAGGTGATTATTGGACAAGAGCTGATGGAAATAAAATTTCTCCAATTATAGCTGTTCCAACCACTGCAGGAACAGGCTCAGAAACAGGAAGAGCTTCAGCCATCATAAATGAAGAAACAGGAATAAAAAAAATAATTTTTCATCCAAAAATTTTACCTTCTATTGTAATTTTAGATCCAAATTTAACCAAAGATCTTCCACCAAGAATAACAGCTGCAACAGGAATGGATGCACTTGCTCACAATCTTGAAGCTTTTTGTGCACCTGGGTTTCACCCGATGGCAGATGGTATTGCGCTTGAGGGTATGAGGTTAATTAAAAATTCTTTAATAGAGGTTTATAAAAATGGCACGAATATAGAAGCTAGATCTGAAATGTTAGCAGCGTCTAGTATGGGCTCTACTGCTTTTCAAAAAGGTCTGGGCGCAATACATTCTCTAAGTCATCCGATAAATGCACAGTTTGATGTACATCATGGTTTAAGTAACGCGATATTTATGCCTTATGTTTTAACTTTCAATAAATCAGTTATTGAAAAAAGAATTATATCTATTTGTAATTATCTTAATCTAAATAGTACATTTGAAAGCTTTTTAAAATGGATATTAAATTTGCGTAAAGAATTAAACATCCCTCATAAACTTTCAGATGTTATGGACTGTAATGAAATCGATTTAGAAAAACTCTCTTTAATGGCATTTGAAGATCCATCTACAGGAGGCAATCCAAAAAAAATAACAAAAGATGATTTAAAAGAAATTTATAAAAAAAGTATTTCAGGAGAGTTATTTTAATGAAGAAAATTTTGGTAGTAGAAGGTAATTTACAAGAGGAAAATCAAAGTTTTACAGAGGCAGGTATTCAAACTCATACAGAAAGCTTAAAACATAGTCTTTCTCATTTCACTGATAAACTAAATATAGATGTGGTTAATCCCTCTTCAGATGAAAATATAAGCGAGAATATTGATCCACTAGAAAGTTATGATGGTCTTATTTGGGGTGGAAGTAGTTTAAATATTTATAACAAGACACCTGAAATTTTAAGACAAATAGAATTTATGAAAGAGTGTCAGAAAAAAATTAAAAAAGTTCTAGCGATTTGTTGGGGGATGCAAGTTGCAGTAACTGCCGCTGGTGGCGAAGTAAAAAAAGCTGAGAAGGGGTCACACAGAGGGATTGCAAGAGATATTGAAATTAATGAAAATGGTTTAAATCATCCATTGTATAAAAACAAAAATAAAAAGTTTAATACTCCAGCATTTAATTTTGATGAAGTTGTAACTCTTCCAGAAAATTCTACACTGCTAGCTTCGAACCCAATTAATAATGTTCAAGGTTTAAATTTTAAAGTTGGAAATTGTGATGTGTGGGGCCTTCAGTATCATCCAGAAATTACTTACAACAAGATGATTAACTTAATTATTTTTAGAAAAGATAGACTTATAGAACGTGGTGCTTTTAAAGACCAAAATCATATTGATGATCACATTAAAAATATAGAAATAGAAAACAAAAAATTAGATAAAATTTCCAGAATGAGAGAATTAGAGAATTGGTTAGATTATCTTAACTTAGAATAATCCTTCAATCTCACCTTTTTCATTTAGTTTAATAGAGTCAGCTGCAGGAACCCTAGGTAATCCAGGCATAGTCATGATTGCACCGCAAATAACCACAATAAACTCTGCGCCTGATGATAGCCTTACTTCTCTTACTGGTAAAGCATGACCTGTCGGCGCTCCTTTAAGATTTGGATCTGTTGAAAAACTGTATTGAGTTTTTGCAACACAAATTGGTAAATCACCATATCCAGCTTCTTCAAAGTTTTTAAGTTGATCTCTAATTTTTGTATCAGCGATTACTTCATCTGCTCTATATATTTCTTTTGCAATAGTCTCTATTTTTTTAAACAAAGGTGTTTTGCTTTCGTATAAAAATTGAAATTTAGCTTCATCTTTTTCACATAATTCTGAAACATGAGCTGCTAATTCTTTTGTACCTTCACCACCATTTGCCCAATGAGTACACAGACTAGCTTTAACACCTAAATTATCACAAAAATCTATAAGTGCTTTCACTTCATTATCAGTATCTTTTATAAAGTGATTAACTGCTACAGCTACAGGTAAACCAAATTTTTTAACATTTTGAATATGTCTTTCTAAATTTACTAACCCTTTTTTTAAAGCTTCAACATTTTCATTTTTTAAATCATCTTTAGCAACACCACCGTGCATTTTTAAAGCTCTTATAGTTGCAACAATTACAACACAGCTTGGTTTTAAATTTGATTTTCTACATTTAATATCTAAGAATTTTTCTGCACCAAGGTCAGCACCAAATCCCGCTTCAGTTACAACATAGTCTGCTAATTTTAAACCAGTCTTAGTTGCGATAACCGAGTTACAACCATGAGCAATATTTGCAAACGGACCACCATGAATAATTGCAGGATTATTTTCCAAAGTTTGTGTAACATTAGGTCTGATAGCTTCTTTTAAAAGAACTGTCATAGGACCTTGAGCATTTAAGTCTTTCGCATAAACTGGTTTTTTATCTCTAGTATAACCAATAGTTATATTTCCAATTCTTTTTTCTAAATCTTCCAAATCATTTGATAAGCAAAAGATTGCCATTATTTCTGATGCAACTGTAATATCAAAACCATCTTCTCTTGGAAAACCATTTGCTACACCACCTAAATTTATATTTATAGATCTTAACGATCTATCATTCATGTCCATAACTCTTTTCCAAACAATTCTTCTAACATCGATATCCAGTTTATTTCCCCAATAAATATGATTATCGATTAATGCTGATAATAAATTATGAGCAGATGTAATTGCATGAAAGTCACCTGTGAAATGTAAATTTATTTGTTCCATTGGAACGACTTGAGCATAACCTCCACCAGCTGCTCCACCTTTCATACCAAAAGAAGGACCTAAGCTTGGCTCTCTAAGACATACGATAGATTTTTTTCCAATTTTATTTAAACCATCATTTAATCCAACTGAAGTTGTAGTTTTTCCTTCTCCTGCTGGGGTTGGGGTAATAGCAGTTACTAAAATTAATTTTCCATCTGGCTTATCTTTTAGTTGCTCTAAATATTCTAAATTTATTTTTGCAATATGTCTGCCCATAGGACTAAACGCAGAGCTTTCATCAGGTACATTTATCTTTGCTAAAATATCATTTATTGGTTGCATTTTAGCTTCTCTAGCTATCTGTATATCTGATTTTACTTCGCTCATTCGTTATCCTTTATTGTAAATTTTTTTGCATAATAATTATCTTATTTGAGATTTTTCGAAACTTCTAAAATATATATATAAAAAAAATAAGAACTATTTAAATTCATTAATATAAAATTCTAATATGCAAAAGTATTCTATTTTTAGCTTGGTTAAAAATGCGTTAACAGGCCATCAAAATTGGGATTTAGCTTGGAAAGATCCAAACCCTAAAGAAGAGTACGATGTTGTTATCATCGGGGGTGGTGGTCATGGTCTAGCTACAGCATATTATCTAGCTAAAGAGCATCAAATTACAAAAGTAGCAATCATTGAAAAAGGATGGATTGGTGGTGGAAACGTTGGTCGTAACACTACAATTATCAGATCAAACTACATGCACGATGAAAATGGTCTTTTCAGTGAGTTTGGAATGGATCTATGGAGAAAGATGAGTCAGGACTTAAATTACAACGTAATGTTTTCTCCAAGAGGAATTATTAATCTTGCACACTCAGATGCACAAATGAATGCATATGCAAGAAGAGGTAATTCGATGAGATTAAATGGAATTGATGCGGTTCTTTTAAACAGAGAAGAAGTAAAAGAATTAATTCCAATGGCTGATTTTTCAGACAACGTAAGATTTCCGATCTTTGGTGGATTGATGCAACCAAGTGCTGGAACTGCTCGTCATGATGCAGTTGCTTGGGGGTACGCTCGTCAAGCAGACTCGATGGGGGTAGATATAATTCAAAATTGTGAAGTCACAGGTTTTGATGTTTCTGCAGGAAAAATAAAAGGGATTAGAACATCTAGAGGAAATATTAAAGCAAAAAAAGTAGGTCTATGCGTTGCTGGTAGCACAAATATTTTAGCAGAAAAATTAAATATGACTTTGCCAATTGAAACTCATCTTTTACAAGCTTGTGTTTCTGAACCAGTGAAACCAGTTTTAGATAAAGTTGTAACTTTTGGTGCAGGTCACTTTTATATTAGTCAATCAGACAAAGGTGAAATGGTAATGGGTGGAGACCTCGATGGTTACAATAGTTACGCTCAAAGAGGTAATCTTCCAACATTACAACATGTTTTAACTGAAGGAATTGCGATGATGCCATTTTTAAGTAAATTAAAAATGCTAAGAACTTGGGGTGGGATCATGGATATGTCAATGGATGGTTCACCAATAATTGATAAAACACATATTGATGGTTTGTATTTAAATTGTGGATGGTGTTACGGAGGCTTTAAAGCAACTCCAGCATCAGGATGGACATTTGCACATACTATTGCTCAAGATAGAGTTCATGAATTAAATGCAGGATATAGTTTGAACAGATTTAGTACTGGTCATCTTATTGATGAAAAAGGTCTTGGTACAAAAACTTGGATTTCATAAATGTTACATATTAAATGCCCACATTGTGGAATGAGATCTCAAAATGAATTTTCTTATGGTGGAGATGCTACTGTTAAAAGACCAGAACTAAATAAAGAAGTTACAGACCAAGAATGGGATAATTTCGTTTACAATAGAGTCAGTCCCAGAGGAAAACATTTAGAACTTTGGCAGCATTTATCTGGTTGCAGACAGTGGATTAAAGTTGAAAGAGATACTGCAACACACGAAATTTTTAAAACTTACAAGGCTAACGAAGAAATTGCTTAATGACTCAGAGTTATCGAATAGAAACAGGTGGCTTAATAAATAGAAATAAAAAAATTTCTTTTAAGTTTAACGGTACATCTTATTTTGGCTATGAGGGTGATACATTAGCTTCAGCTTTACTAGCAAATGGCGTTCATTTAGTTGGTAGAAGTTTTAAATATCACAGACCTAGAGGGTTTTTTGGTGCAGGAGTTGATGAACCTTATGCAGTTGTTCAACTTTATAGAAATGGTGAAACGGAGCCAAATATTAAAGCAACTGAACAGGAATTGTTTGAAGGATTAGAGGCAAGCAGTGTTAATTGTTGGCCAAGTGTTAACTTTGATATTGGAGCAATAAACAATTTTTTAAAAATATTTTTACCTGCAGGATTTTATTACAAAACTTTTATGTGGCCAAAAAGCTTTTGGTATAAAATTTATGAGCCATTTATTAGAAAAGCAGCTGGATTAGGTGTAGCTTCAACAAAACACGATAAAGAGAGATACGAACATAAATATGAGTATTGTGATCTTTTAATTGCTGGATCTGGACCATCAGGTTTAGCGAGCGCTTATTCTGCGGCTAAAAATGGAGCCAAAGTTATTTTAGCTGAAGATAAACCAAGATATGGCGGCTCATTATTAACGAGCGATGTGAATATTGGTAACCAATCTGGAAAAGATTGGGCGGAAGGTATTATTTCAGAATTAAAAGAGATGCCTAATGTAACCGTAAAAAATAGATCTCAAGTTTTTGGATACTATGATCACAACATGTTAGTAATGTCTGAAAAAGTTAGTGATCATTTACCTAAAACTAAAAAATATCATCCAAACAAAAGACTTTGGTATATTAGAGCAAAAGAAGTTCTAATTTCATCTGGATCAATTGAAAGACCAATTGTATTTGGAAATAATGATACGCCTGGTGTAATGCTTTCATCTGCAGCTAAAGAATATTTAAAAGTTTATGGCGTCTTAGTTGGAAAAAAACCTTTGGTATTTACAAACAATGATAGTGGCTATGAAACTGCAATTGAATTTAAAAAACATGGAGTTGAGCCTATAGTTTTAGATTCAAGATCGAATCCACAATCAGAAATTATTGATGAAGCAAAAAATTTAGGAATTAATATTAAAAATTCATATGTAGTAGTTGCAGCACAAGGTTATAAAAAAGTAAAATCAGCTGATGTGGCAACTATTTCTGACGACAAGAAAACACTTGGTAAAATAGAAAATATAAATTGTGACTGTATATGTGTTTCTGGATTTTGGACACCTACAATTCATTTGGCATCACAATCAGGAAATAAATCTAAATTTAATGAAGAGATAGACGCGTTTGTTCCAGGAGTTTCAAAACAAAATGAAACAACTTTGGGAGCTGCTAATGGTGTGTTTACTCTAGAAGAAACTTTAAAAACATCATTTGAAAAAGGAAAAGAATTATCAAAAAAAATTACCGAGAAAGATAATGAAATATCTATTCCAAATGTAGTTGAAAAAAAATATTCTAAACATGATAAGTTTTGGTGTGTTCCATTACCAAAAGGTAAAAGTTACAAAAGATTTTTAGATTTTCAAAATGATGTTGCTGTTTCTGATGTAGAGATTGCATTAAGAGAAGGTTATAGATCAATTGAACATGTAAAAAGATATACCACTTTAGGTATGGCAACAGACCAAGGAAAAACAAGTAATTTAAATGGATTACAATTAGTATCTGAGATAGAAAATAAAGTTGTTCCGTCTGTTGGCCACACTACTTTTAGACCTCCCTATACACCTATTTCTATTGGTGCTATTGTTGGTAGAGAAGTAGGAAAGCATTCAAAACCAACAAGAAAATCTCCAATTCACAATTGGCATGAAGAGCATAACGCTGTTTTTGTTGATGCGGGAGTTTGGTTAAGACCAAGATACTATAAAAGAGGAAACGAAACTTTGTTCGAAGCTTCAAAAAGAGAAGCGAAAAATGTAAGAACAAATGTTGGTGTTTGTGATGTAACAACACTTGGTAAGATCGATGTTAAAGGTCCTGATGCTGCTGAATTTTTAAACAGAGTATACACAAATGCATGGTTGAAGTTACCTGTTGGAAAAGCAAGATATGGAGTGATGTTAAGAGAAGATGGGATAGTGATGGATGATGGTACAACTACTAGAATTTCAGAAAACCACTATCACATGACAACAACTACTGCTCAAGCAGCGAATGTACTTTCACATTTGGAGTATTATTTGCAACTTGTTTGGCCTGAACTTAATGTAAATGTAGTTTCAACAACTGAGCAATGGGCAGGAGCTGCTATAGCTGGCCCTAAATCAAGAGATTTATTACAGAAATTGTTCCCTAAAACAGATGTATCTAATGAAGGTCTTCCGTTTATGGGATATGTCGAGGGTGATTTATTTGGTGTTAAAGCTAGAATCTTCAGAATTTCATTCTCAGGTGAATTAGCTTACGAAGTTAATGTTGAGTCTGATAACGGAAGATTTATGTGGGATAAAATAATTGAAATTGGAGAAGAGTTTCAAATTCAACCATATGGAACTGAAGCACTGTCTACACTTAGAATTGAAATGGGACATGTTGCAGGTTCTGAATTAGATGGAAGAACAATTCCTTACGACAATGCATTAGAAGGGTTATTGAGTAAAAAGAAAGACTTTATTGGAAAAAGATCATTGCAGAGAGCAGCTTTTATAGCTGAAGATAGACAGCGAATTGTAGGCGTTGTTCCATTGGATAAAAAAACTAGTATTCCAGAAGGTTCACACTTAGTTAAAGACGCTAACGCTCCTTTGCCGAATAAAAAATTAGGTCATATCTCAGCCTCTTGTTGGAGTGTTGAGCATGATAATCCATTTTCACTAGCAATATTAAAAGATGGAAAAAATATGATTGGAGAAAAATTATTTGTAATGTCTCCATTAAAAAACAAAGTTATTCCAGTAGAAATAGTTTCATCACATTATGTTGATCCAAAAGGAGAAAGAGTTAGATCATGAGTTTAATTTCAGCTTTAAATAATGTGCATGCAAAAGGTCAATTTGGAGATTTTGAAGGTAAAGATGATAAAAATTTACTTTCAATATCTGAAACTACTAATTTATTAATTGTACAGATAGTTCAGTATAAAAGTTCAAACTCATCATTAGACAGTATGCAGGTAGATGGTCTAAATTTAAGAGACAATCCATCTTTAGTTAGCTCCAATGATAACACAAGAATACTTTGGAACGGTCCAAGAAATTGGATTTTAGTTTCTAAGAAAAAGGACACTTTAAATGAAATAGAGCAAAAATTTAATGATAATGAATTTGCAATAACAGACATATCTCATTCAAAAGCAATAATTGAAATTGAAGGTAAGGAGGCTAAGGAAGTTTTAAAAAAAGGATGCCCATTTAATTTTGGTGAGCTAGAAAAAAATCAATGTTTAAATTCTACTTATAACGGAATGTCAGTAACTATTGATATGCTTGATGATGATCCAGATAAATTTAGAATATTTGGATTAAGAAGTTTTGGTGAATCTCTTTATCACTCAATAACAGATGCATCTTTAGAATTTGGATATGTTGCAAAGTAATTATTTCTCTCTAGTAGCAATATAAACACCAATAGTAGCTATAAAAAATCCTAAAAGATCTAAATTAGATAATTTCTCATTTAAAAATAACCATGCCATGAACGCAGATGTGGGAGGAATTAAAAAAAATATCGAAACTGTTTTGCTTGCGGAATTTTTTTTAATTAAGAACATAAGTATTGTGAATGCTCCAAAGGACACTAAAAAAATTTGATGACTCATTGCAATTATAAATGTTTTTGAAAATTCAATGTAAGGATCAGCAAAAAAAATTATAATTAATAAATGAAATGAAAAACCTCCAAGTGCTTGGTTCATATTACTTACTGATAAGGGTAGGTTGTTACTTATTGTTTTTTGCCAAAGAGTTGAACTTGTTATTGCTATCAAAGCTATAATGGTTGCAATTAATCCAGCAGTTGGAATTTTTGACCCAATTTCAAAACCGAGAACCAATGATGCTCCAACAAATCCCAATAAAACACCTATCCATTGTTTAATAGAAACCTTCTCTTTAAGTATTGGTCCACTTAATGCGTTAGTTAGTATTGGCTGAAGAGTTACAATTAAAGCGGCAAGGCCAGTAGGCATTCCAATAGAAATTGAATAAAAAACACCTCCTAAATAAAATCCATGAAAAAGAACTCCACTGAAAAAAGATTGTAAAAAATTTTTCTTACTTACAATTATTTTCTGCCTTGAGTAGATAGAAAAAATTAAAAAACCAAATGCTACGAGTGCAAATCGAAAGGCTAATGCAGCAAAAGGATCGCTGTAATCAATGATTGGTTTTGTAGTTATAAATGCGGATGACCAAAGTAAAATAAATATTAATGGGAATACCTTAATCACTGTAATTAATAAATTTAAATTTAATCAATTAAATTTAATTTAATCAAATTTTTTTGCTTAGTTTCTTTGCACCACATTTCGTAACTTTCACAAACTCTCCAAAGATGATTAAAGGCTCTTTGAGACAATTCCAAAGGGAAATGAGTTTTTGTATAATACAATTTTGGTATTTTAAGCAAAAATTTAACCATAGAATCTTTTTGAATGTCTAAAAGTCTTAATGTTTCTTCATTAATTTTCTTACCAGTAATTTTATCAATAAAATTGTTATCTTTTAGTTCAGATATCCAATTTTCATGAAATTCTCCTGAGCTAATAAAATCATAATCTTTTGTTGTCATGAAAATCTCAAATGCTTGGATGTTATTAACTTCAGGATTTTGGTTTTTTATCTCAATTATTTTAGAATATATTAGTTCAGCAACTCTTAAAACATAGGGCTTATCAATTTTAGATGTCACTGTTTATCTTTTGTGTTTCTGCATTGCAGAGTGAGCAAGAATTAAATTTGGATCCAAAAATATTTTTGAAGATTTAATATTCTTGAATGATTTAAAGGCAAATATTGCTATTGGTAACTCAGTACAACCTAAAATTATTTTTTTACACTTCATTTTTAGCAAATATTTTATAGCTGGTTTAATAGCTTTTTCAGCAGCTCTAACATTGCCCATTTTTACAAACTTGATTGCTTTATTTACTGAATTTTTTTGAAGATTTTCAGATGGATTAACCAATTGATAGGTCTCGTCAAAAAATTTATTATACACTCCAGTTTTTAAAGTACCTTCTGTAGCCAATAATCCTACTTTTGAATTTTTTTTACAGTTCTTTTTTGTAAACTTAAAAACTTCTTTTGGCATATTTATAATTGGAATATTAATTTTTTTTTGTAGATCATCAAACCAGTAATGTGCTGTATTACATGGAATAACAATAAATTTGCATTTGTTTTTTTCTAATAACTTACAACCTTCAAGAAGACTTTTTAAAACTTTATTATATTTTGTTTTATTAGATTTATTTGAATTTAGATTTGATAAGTTTTTTGTTTGAGTACCTATAGACTCTGGCCTCCCCGGAATATTTGATTTGTTATACAGAACAAATAAAGGATACTCTTGATCAATTTTTCCTCTATTCAGTACTGCAAGTTTATTGCAAAAATCAAGACCAGCTTGAGTACCCATTCCACCTAAAATTCCGATCATAAATTTTTTATTATTTTAAATACAACTTATATAATTAAATTTTTTGACTAAAAGTTGTTTTTTATAAGATTTGGTACTGGCTGAATAAAATTATTTATTAAAAAATAAAATTTTTTCAGCCAATAGGAAGTGTGAAATTATGCAGTTTTTAAGTTAACTGCTGAAGGACCTTTAGGACCATCTTCAACATCGAAAGTCAAAGCTTGACCCTCATCTAAACCGTTCATACCAGCATCTCTTACTGCTGAAACATGTACAAACACATCTTTTTCTTTGTCTTCTCTTTCAATAAAACCAAAACCTTTGGTTGGATTGAACCATTTTACTTTACCTGTTAGACTCATATTATTTCTTCTTACTTTTTGTTATATTAATTATTACTTAAAATTTATAATTAAGTAATCTTGGCTTTCTTTAGATTTTAATGGGTTTTGTCAACAAAATAGAGAAATTATTCGATCTTATTGTCAATCTGTAGCAATCAATTTAGTCAAATAAACAGAATTAACATCTTCTTTATAATGAGCAAAAGGTTCACAAGGCTCAAAACCACAAGATTTAAAGAGTTTTCTAGCAGGAATAAAAAAATTTCCAGCACCTGTTTCAATACTTAATCTTTTAATATCTAATTTTTTTGCCTCACTTATTAGATGATTAATAACAATAACACCGTGTCCTTTTTTTCTAAAATTGTCATGAATTCTAATTGATTTAAATTCTCCATGACCCTCATCTAAAAATTTTAATGCACCACATCCCATTAATTCATCATTGTTATATAAACTCCAGAATTTAATCGATGGAACTTTAAGACCAGGGATGTCTAAAACATGAGCACTTCCCTCTGGTGAGGCAGCTCTAAGCTCAACAAAATGCTTAGTTAAAAGCTTGTGAACTTCTGGATCATCAAAATTTCCTTCAATTGATTTTAACATATTATTCCAGAATAGTGATATGACCCATTTTTCTTTTATCTTTAATTTCTTTTTTTAAATAATCAAAAAAGAATTCATTATCTTTAAGTTTTGGAGAATTTCTATAGTGAGATATTTGATCTCCTAGTAAATTTATCATTTTTGCATTTGATAATTTTTTTAAAGGTATCTGTTCAAGTCCACAAACAGCTCTGATGTGATTTTCAAATTGACTTACATTAAAAGCATTAATTGTTAAATGTCCAGAATTATGAACCCTTGGAGCAATTTCATTTACATAAAGATTATCATTTCTATCTATAAAAAATTCTACACATAGAGTACCAACATATTTAAGTTCTTCAGCAATAAGTATTGCCCAATCTTTAGATTGATTAAATATTTTTTCATTTATATCTGCAGGTATTTTAGAATGTTTTAAGATCTGATCTTCATGGGTATTTTCTATAGGTTCATAGATTTCATATTTATTATTACTAAACCTAGTTATAATAATTGATATCTCTTTTTTAAGTTTGACTAATTTTTCTAAAATATATCCTCTTGATAAATCTAATTTAAGATTTTTTAATTCTTCTGATGATGAAACAGGGTGTTGCCCTTTACCGTCATAACCTAATGTTGTAGTTTTAATTATACCTGGTAAAAAATCTTCAAGGACATCAATATCAGATTGATTTTCAACTGAGACGTATCTAGTTGTTCTTATATTTAATTTATTTACAAAATCTTTTTCTGCTAACCTATGTTGAATTAATCTATTTACCGAAGGTTTTGGTAAAACTGGTTTTAACTTGTTGATATCATTTAATGTTTCATATGGAATGTTTTCAAATTCATAAGTTACGATATCAACTTTGTTTACAAATTCATTTATTTTTTCTTTATCGTCATATTTTGCACCAATAAATTCGTCACAAAAATTTTGAGCTGGTGCTTCCAAATCATCACAAAAAATTATTATCTTTATCCCTAATTTTTTTGCAGCAATTGCAAGCATACTTCCTAATTGGCCACCTCCAATAATCCCAAGAGTAATATTAGACATTTTTATTTTGGAGCTCTTTTAACAGATTTAGTTTGGTTTGATCTCCAACTTTTTAACTTATTTTTGATCGATGAATTATTAATAGCCATTATTTCAGCTGCAAGTAATGCAGCATTAATAGCGCCATCTTCTCCAATTGCTAAAGTACCAACAGGAATCCCTTTTGGCATTTGAGCAATCGAAAGTAAACTATCTAAACCTTTTAATTTTTTACTTTCAATCGGTACACCCAAAACTGGAATTTGAGTTAATGCAGAAATCATTCCCGGCAAATGTGCTGATCCACCAGCTCCAGCAATAATTACCCCAATATTATTTTTTTCTGCCTTTAATGCAAAATCGTACATTCTCTTTGGGGTACGATGAGCAGAAACAATTTTAGTTTCAAACGAGACACCTAATTGTTTAAGAGTTTTTTCTGCTAATTGCATAGTTTTGTAGTCTGATTGACTACCCATAACTATTGAAACTTTTTTATTAGTATTTTTTTTCATGAAAATGGCTCTATTGTTTATTTCAAAATTAATCAAAAATTTCAATAAAATTAATAGTATTTCAATTTAGATTGATTAATCTTATTTCGTTATGAATTTTAAAATTGATAATTTGCAATATTGCAATTGGTCTAGAAAAATTTTTGAAACAAACAGAGCTGCAGGTTTAGATGCAGTTCATGTAACCATAGTTTATCATGAAGATTATGATGAACTACTAATAGAATTAAATAAGTGGGAAAAAATTTTCGAAGCTAATTCTGATCTTATATTTCTGGGAAAAGATTTTAAAGATATTGAAAAAGCAAAGCTTGAAAACAAAACTGCAATATTTTTTGGTTTTCAAAATTGTTCACCAATTGAGGATGACATAGGTTTGGTTGAAAAAGTTCATGAACTTGGATGCAGATTTATGCAACTAACTTACAACAATCAATCTCTTCTTGCTACTGGTTGCTATGAAAAAATTGATAGCGGAGTAACTAATTTTGGAAGAGAAGCAATAAAAGAAATGAATAGAGTAGGCATCGTTGTTGATATGTCTCATTCTGCAGAAAAAAGTACAATGGATGCAATTGAAATAAGTGAAAAACCAATTGCAATTACACATGCAAACCCTTCTTTTTGGCATGCTGCAAAAAGAAACAAGTCTTCAGATTTGCTTAAGATGCTCAGTGATAGTGGAGGAATGTTAGGTTTATCTTTATATCCACATCACTTGAAAGAAAATACTAATTGTACTCTTGATAGTTTTTGTGAAATGGTGGCAAAGACCGCAGAAATTATGGGAGCAAGTAAAATTGGTATAGGGTCAGATCTTTGTCTTGATCAACCCGACAGTGTAGTTGAGTGGATGAGAAATGGTACTTGGACCAAAACTAAAAATTACGGAGAAGGATCAAAAAATAAACCAGGCTTTCCAAAACAACCTAATTGGTTTGAAGACACAAGAGGATTTGCAAATATAGAAAAAGGTCTCAAAAAGATTGGATTTTCAGATGATGAGACACATGGGATACTAGGAAATAATTGGTACAATTTTTATAAATCAATTTAAGTTATGCAAGTAGAACTAAGAGATCCAAATACTATTATGAAGTTATCTCGTTTGGGATCTTTTCATCAATCTAAATTATCTTTTTTAAGAAGTTTTTTGAATGAATTTAAAGACTGGGAATATAAACAAGATTTTTTTAATTTAGATGAAAATGGTTATGGTGAGGCAGTATATTCGTTTAAAAAAGACAAAAGAGTTTATTCTTTAGTTTGTTTTGCAAATCATATTAAAGATGAGGAAAGATCAGACAGAGTTATAGCTACTAAATGGGATGCGGCTTTTACTCTTCATGATGGAGTACCAGGTAAAAAAGATATTGAAAGATTGAAAAATGAAGTTCCCAAACAAGAAGTTGGAAGACTTTCTTATAAAGAACTTACATTATCAAGAGCGAATAAATCTGTACGATTATTTAATCATGTAACAGAGAGTTTAAGTCAAGGATTACAACCAGATTTAAATTTATTGTCAAAAGTTGGTTATTTATACAGAACTACTGCTGTTTATGGATCTGGTAAATTTGGTTTAGCAGATAGGTTTAGAATAAAAAATCGTGAGGAAATTAATGGACCATTTAGATTAGAAATGATGCTGGTTTATCTTGTAAGACAGTTTACTTTTGACCAAGTTAATCATGTTGCTTTTCATAGGAACCCAAAAAAAGCAGTAAAACTAGATGAGCAAATCTCTAAAAATCTAGGTATTGGAAATTCTACTGGATTAGGAATGGCCCCCTTTATTGTTAATCATCCAACACTTTTAAATAACTGGATTTTAAGTAGAGAAATAGCTTTAAAAAAAATTAGAGAAATTCAAAATGTAAATAAAAAGGATAGTGAACTTTTTATTGATTGTGTAAAAAAATCACTAACAAACATTACAAGTTGGAACACTGATAGTGAATATCAAAAAAATAAAATTAATAATTTACTAAAAGATGTTCAAAAATTTTTGAAATTCATTGAGAATGATTTTGATTTTACAAAAGAATATCCTTTCAACAGTATTTATAAGTGGCTTGAAAAAGAAACATGTGAAGAATGTATTGAATACATAGTATCCATTATGATGGAACCATATAGTGAAATAACTGAACCTTTAGTAAAAGAAATGAGCTCTGATGAAGAAAAATTTTTTAATATACCAACTCATAGGACTGTTGAAGATTTAAGAAATATAATTGAGAAAAAATATCCAAATATATTAGAAATAAATTTTGAAAAAAAAGAAAATAATCAAAATTTTTGGTTTATCTCAAAAAATAAAGAAGAGCCAAGATTAGCTGATAGATTTGAAGAACATGGTTCAGAATTAGAACAACCTTTGGCCATAGCTAGGGATATAAAAAAACTTTACGAAATATTATTGGTTTCTAAAAATAGTCAAACCGTATCTGACTTTTTAATAAAAAACTCTGATTTAAGACATGTTATTAGAAGGGTTTTTATAGTTGAAAAATTTCCTTATTCAGAAATTCAAGATAATACAATTGGTAAAAACATAATGCCTATTGATATGTTGAGATTGAAGTTATCTTTCTTTGGGGCGTTAAAATTTGACCCAAGATCTGACAAGTGGTTAAGAATTTGTATGTTTCAAGGAGCACCATTACCTCATGAATTAAAAAATTATGATGAGCAGTGGGTTTATAAAACTAAAATTTAACATGAAATCATTAAGTGAAATCGAAACCACTGTTAAAAGAGCAACTAGAGCTAGCGGATATTCATGGGGAGTTGCTGAAGAAACAGCTAAGTGCGTAAGACTATTAGAGTCCTTTGGTCTTCCAGGTATTAAGCATATAAATAAATATTTTTCTCAAAGAAAAAAAAATAGTTTTCAAAATTTAAATTTAATATTAGAAAAAAATCAACCTCCAGCAAAATCTTATTGTCCAATTATTCTTGGAGTTAGTTTTTTAGATCAATCAAAATCTCTAGAATTTTTAAAAAAAATTGAATTAAATAATGTTGCTTACCCTTCAATATTTTTAGCTTTTGTAAGTAGAGCATCAGAAATTATTGGTAAAAAAATTCATATAAATCTTGATAAAAAAGAACTTATTTTAAATCTAAATTTAAATATCTATTCTAATATTCCTAATAACGAATTTCCGTCTATTGCAAATCATTTAGAGATCAGTTTTCTAGAAAATATTGATAACTTTTCGGAGGAAGAGTGGAAGAATTTGTATAAATTATCTGAAGATACTTTTGTTGAAGAATCTGAGAGTTTAAAACAAGGTGGGGCAGGTGCAGGCCTAACAGATAATGACTGATAATTTTGATGAAATTAAGGATCAAGATAACAGTGAAGATTTAAATAATATTTGTGATGAGTGTAAAGAAGAGGATGAGAGTGTATCTCAAAATTTAATCTTAACTGGTTTTAAAATTTGTAAATCTTGTAGAGTTTCAAAGACTATTTTTCCAATCTAGCTAATCTGATTGGTTGGAAGCATATTCATTCTACTCATCACGAACGTGATTGATAGAAAAGCTATTATCAAAAAAGATAATAAGACTATACCAAAAGATTTAACATTAGATTTTAAATTTAAAATTTCTTTTGTTGAAATGATTAAACCTGCAAAAATCCAAAATTGAGTAAGAAAAATTATAGGTATCATTAAATCTGGAGTTACTGCAAAAAATCTTAGTAAACCAGGAGCATGAGCAAAACCAACTGCGGTTAAAACTTTTTTAAATGATACTTTGGTTTGTTTATCTGGAAAAAGTTTAACACCTATTACAAAAATAAAGATCGCCCATATCAACCAAGTGACAATTGCTGTTAGACCCGACATTCCTATTGCTGTTTTAATGACAGTGTTAGCTGCTACTGCGCCAGCAACTCCATCTAAAATCATTATTAAGCCTGCAAAATATATGGAAGCTTCACCAAAATTTCTATTATCAGAATAAAGTGTTTTATCTAATTTTATTGATTTGAAAACTATATTTAAAAATTCACCAAACATTAATTTTTATCTCTTTTATTTTTTTGAGCTTTATATGAAACAATTAATGGAAATACTATTAAAGCAATCGCAATAATAATGCAAATTGCTATTATAAACCCTTTTGTCATTGAAATTTGGGGGAGTTTAAATAACTCCCCCTAAATAAATTTAGCCTTTTACAACTTCTCTTGTGTTTGCGTTGAAAGACTCTTTGAATGGAATATCCACTACTACAGCATCAACAGGTGTTCCTGGAGTTTCTGAATATTCTGCAGGTAGATGAACTTTATATTTAGTTCCTACTTTTCCTTTTGGAAAACCATTTGCATTTAATGTTCCATCAAAAGGAACATATCCCATTGCAATGTTTGTTTTCTTTTCAGGATGCCACCATGGTGATGTTAAAAATCCAACTGGATCTCCACCACTTTCAGGAGAAACTAACCAAAAGTCAGGCGCATAATTATCAATAGGTTTACCACCTAATTCCATACCAACTAGTTGGAGTTTGTATGGTTTTTTACCTGCTTTTAATTCCTCTTTCATCTTTTCTAGTGCAGCCTTACCAACATAATCAGCGGTTTTGTTCCATTCTCCTTTTCCAGACAAAGAAACTTGATAACCCAAATTACATTGGAACGGATTGTGTTGTTGATCCATGTCTTGTCCCCATGAAAGAATTCCTGCTTGAATTCTTCTGTGGTGAGCAGGAGCAATGACCATCAAGCTGTGTTTTTTCCCAGCTTCAAGTACAGCATTCCACATATCTTCAGCATATAAAGTAGAGTTTCTTAGATAAATTTCATAACCAGCTTCTCCCGAGAAACCAGATTGTGAAATCACAACATCTCTACCACCAACTTTTGCTTCAGCTAATCCGTAGAAAGGCATATTATCGAAATCTACTTGATCTCCGCATAAATCTTTCATTAATGCTTTTGATTTAGGACCTTGAATTTGAACTGGGCTCACATCAATTTCTTCAATTTTACAATCAAATCTTCCATCTGCATTTACACCTTGAAGATATAAACCAATATCAGAATCTGATAATGAAAACCAAAATTCATCTTCAGAAATTCTTAAAAGAATTGGATCATTTAAAACTCCACCATAAGCATTACATAGGATTACATACCTCGCTCTCATTGGCGAAATTTTAGTTGCATCTCTAGTGATCACATAATCAGTAAATTTTTCTGCATCTGGACCCTTAACTCTTATTTGTCTTTCAACAGCAACGTTCCACATTGTTACATGGTTTACGATAGCATCGTATTCAACCATAGCTCCACCATCTTCAGGTTTTACATAACCTCTTGGGTGATAAATACGATTGTATACAGTTGCTCTCCAACAACCTGCCTGCATTGATAAATGCCAATAAGGTGATTTTCTTACCCTTGTTGAAATTAACATTTCAACTTTTGTTGGCCCACTTTGTCTTAAGTTGTATGGTACTTCTCTGTCTGACTGATCAACAGAAGTAACATGTTTTAATTTAGTATAGTCAAATTCATTAGACATAACTATTCTCCCTCAACCACTTGTTAGTTTCCTTCAAGCCGCCGAATGTATAAATGTGGAAGTTATCAGTGTGCGATTTAACTTTCCCAATTAAATCATTAGGGTCTTTAGGTTTCAATAAATCTAACGCCTTACTAAAATTAGATTTAAGAAAGTTTAAGGAATTTTTTGCCCCAACAATATTAGCAAATTTAATTAAGCTAGATATTTTTAAGGGCCCAGTGATTCCAACATGCACTGGTACGCTTTGTTTAGAAATAAAATCAATAATAGGCTGAGGATCCAATAACCATTGAGTTACTATATAATCAGCGTAAGGCTTTTTATCTATCATTGCTTTTTCTAAATCTGTGTCGGATATATCAGGACTCCCTTCAGGATGTCCAGCTATTCCTATTTTCATTTTTTCAAAATAACCTGTTTCTAAAAGTTGAAATGAACTATCAAATTTTCCAAGAGGCTCTCTTCCTCCTCCAATAATTAAAGCTTGTTTGACGCCTGCATCTTTACATCGTGTAACATAATCCTTAAGCTCATTTTCATCTCCCATAGATCTTGCTGGAAAATGTGGAACTGGATTAAATCCTTTTTTTACGAGCTCAGCTGCTTTATCTGCAGTTTCTTTATAATCTCCTCCTGGAAGCATAGTGATATAGACATCACTTAATGGAGGTACAGTTTCAAGATCTGTTTTAGGACCTATCTCCAAAGAAAAATTCATAATTCAGATCTTTATTGATTTTGAAATATGAGTCTAGAAAATTCGTTTGAGCCAAAGTTACTTCTTCAGCTGACCTCTGTGCTTTTGAATTCTTTGTCCGTACTGCTGAGTGACCCTGTCGAAGATAATTGCTAAGGCTACAATTGCTAAACCATTCATCATTCCTAGTGCTAAATATTGGTTAGAAATTGCTTGTAAAATAGGCACTCCAAGACCTTTTACACCTATCATAGATGCAATCACAACCATTGCTAAAGCCATCATAATTGTTTGGTTAATCCCAGCAAAAATTGTTGGAAGTGACAATGGAATTTGAACAGATTTAAGTTTCTGCATTGGAGTTGCTCCAAATGCCTCACTTGCTTCAAGAGTTTCTTTATCTACTTCTCTAATCCCCAGATTGGTTAGCCTTACTATTGGAGGTAAGGCATAAATACAAACAGCTAAAAGCCCTGGAACTTTTCCTATACCGAGTAGCATGATTATAGGAATTAAATAAACAAAACTTGGAATAGTTTGCATCATATCTAATATGGGTAAAATTGCTTTTTCTGCTCTTGAAGATTTAGACATTAAAATTCCAATTGGAATCCCAACTACAATACAAACTAAAGTCGAAACTGATATAATGGCAACTGTAGCCATACAGTTTTTCCACATACCAAAATAACCAATTATCAAAAAGCAAACAATCGTTCCAATAGTTAATTTTATACTTCTTGAACCTATCCATGCTAATATTGCAAAAACTGCAATAACGATTGGCCAAGGACTATTTACTAAAAGTTTTTCTAGCCAAATTAAAAAATATAATAGGGGATCAAAAAAACCTTCTATCCCATCACCATACGCTCGTGAAAATTCTTTAAAGCTAAAATCAATACCTTTTTTTAACTCTCTTAAGGCTGTCCTATCCATTACTGGAATTTTAGTAAAGAAATCCATAAATTTTTTTTTAAAATCGAACCCGCCTTTCAACGGGTTCGATAATTTTATTTATTAAAGTGCTTTTTTAATTTTTGCAGCAGCGTCACTTGAAACCCACTTAGACCAAACACCCTCTTGTGTTTTTAGGAATTCAATTGCAGCGTCAGCACCTTCTGCTTGGTTTTCACCCATCCAAACCAACATACCGTTCATCACCGGACCAGGATAAGTTCTTTTTTTGAAATAATCCATACCAGAACTTCCAGCTGTGTTTTTGAAGTTATCTGTTACGATAGTGAAAACTTCTGATTTAACCCATGAAGTTTTTTTAGGGTCAGCACATTCTTGTTCTGGTAAAACTATACAGTTATCCCAGTTATCTTTACCACCCCATTCACCCATGTCTACAGCTCTCATATCATATTTTCCGATTAAAGCTGTTGGTGACCAATAGTAACCAAACCAATTTTCTCCTCTTTCAGCAGCTTTAGCAATTGAACCATCAAGTCCTGCAGCAGAACCAGTTTCAACAATTGCCCAACCTTTTTCTTCCATGCCCCAAGCTCTAAAATGGTTTCTGTTACTTAATTCACAGTTCCATCCTGGAGGGCAAATGTGGAAGCCACCTTTTGAAGGATCCTCAGGGTGAGGGAATAGATCAGGTCTTTCTAAAATTGCAGCGGCAGTTGTTAGCTCAGGATGCTTTTCTAAAGTAGCAGGTAATACCCACCAACCTTCACCTAAACCAGTGATTGGAGCTTTATTGATTGAATGCATTTTGCCTTCATCAACAGCTTTGTTCAAAGCAACTATTGCAGCGTTAGCCCAAAATTCTGGAGCAACATCTGGCTCACCTTTTTCTTGCATAGATGTAAATGTAGGCATTGTTGCACCTGGCACCAATTCCACAGAACATCCATAACCTTCTTCTAATATAATTTTATCAACTTCAGCCATAAAGTTTGCTGAGGCCCAGTTCATATTAGCGATAGTTATATTCCCACAAGCAGCATTAGCTACACTTCCAAAAGAAGTAAGACCAAAAACAACGGCTAGGGAAAGAAGTATTCTTTTAATTTTCATTATATCTCCCAATATTTGATTCATTTAAAAATCAAGTTGAACATATTGAGAGAAATATTGCAAATTAAATTCAATTATGAGTTGAAGTCAAATTGTCTTTAACTATGCAATAAATTTAGTTATGGTTTTAACATGAAATTTTCTGCAAATTTTTTTTTCAAAGAGTTTGTTTATATTTTAAATTGTAAAACAGTTTTTCAGCAAATCATTATTAGAGAGTCGTAATTTTTAAACCCTAAATTAATTTTTTAATTAATTAATTAAAGGAGGTTTATGAATTTAAATAAAAAATTATCAGACATCTTAGATCCTAAAAAAATAGAAGTTGTTAAAAATCCTATAGAGAAAGCTCACGGATTACCTAATGAGTGCTATTTGAATGACGATTATTTAGAATTTGAAAAAGAAAAAGTTTTTAAAAATAATTGGACGATGGTTGGTGTTGCAAGCTCTGTTCCAAATCCTGGTGACGCAAAGCCTTTTAATCTTTTAGATATTCCAATATTGATAGTCAGAAACAAAGAGAATGAAATAAAAGTTTTTCACAATGTTTGTAGTCACAGAGGTTTCAAATTAGTTGACCAAGAATGTAAATTAAAAAATGTAATAAGATGTCCTTATCATTCCTGGTCATATGATTTTAATGGCAAATTAACTGTTACTCCTCATATAGGTGGGTTAGGAAAACATGATGTAGCAGGATTTGATAAAAATAATAGCAACCTGAAAGAAATAAAATCAAAAGTTTGGATGGATTTAATCTTCATAAATATTAATTCTAATGCAAAACCATTTGAAGAATTTATTAAACCCTTAGAAGATAGATGGTCTAAGTTTATTTCTAAAAAAGACCAACAGTCAATAAGACATGCTTCTGACAATGGTTACTTTAATATGATCGTAAATAGTAATTGGAAATTTGCTATTGAGAATTATTGCGAAAGCTATCATTTGCCCTGGATACATCCGGAGCTGAATAGAGTTTCAAATATTTCAGATCATTACCACATAGAGGATGAAAATTTTAATTTTTCAGGACAAGGAAGTAATAAATATTCACAACAGTTCGATGGGAATATAAAATTTAAATGTTTTCCAAATTGGCCAAGTGATGTATCTGAAAAATCTGAATATGTATCATTATATCCAAATGTAATGCTAGGAATTCATATTGACCATTTTTATGCGTTTTGGTTAGAACCAATTTCAAATAATCAGACAAAAGAGCATTTTGAATTATATTATATTGGAGACGAAAGCGCTTCGAGCGACGAGTTCAAAGGGATAAGAGAAAAAAATTTTGCATTTTGGCGAGAAGTTATGAACGAAGACGTTACTGCAATAGAAGGAATGCAAAAAGGGCGAAGTTCACCAGCTTACAATGGTGGAAATTTTTCGCCTGTAATGGATACGCCTACTTTGATGTTTCACAAATGGGTTGCAACAAATTTAACAAAATGAAAGGATAAATTATGAAAAAAGATTTAATTACTAGGTTAAATGAGGGTCCTATCATGTGTGCAGAAGGATACCTTTTTGCAATGGAAAGAAGAGGTTATCTTTCAGCAGGTCCATTTGTTCCTGAGGTTGTGTTGGAGCATCCTGAAGTAGTAACTCAATTACATAGAGAGTTTATCAGAGCTGGTTCAGATGTAGTTCAGGCATTTACTTATTATGGTCATAGAGAAAAACTAAGAATAATTGGTAAAGAACATTTGTTAGAACCAATGCAAAAAGGCGCTCTTAAAATTGCAAAAGACGCTGCAGCTGAATTTAAAGATTTAGATTTGATGGTTTGTGGAGATGTTGCAAACACAAACGTATTTGATCCTGGTGATGCAAATACTCACAAACAATGTCAACAAATGTATGAAGAACAAGTTGCTTGGGCAAAAGAAGCTGGAGTTGATTTTGTTATTGCTGAAACAATTAGTTGGACTGATGAAATGAAAATTGCTTTGAAAGCAATTAAGGACGCTGGGTTAATTGCAGTTTGTAATTTTGCAATTCCAAGAGGTGATAAAACTAGAGAAGGACACAGTGCTGAAGATGCATGTAAGATGATGGAAGATCTAGGTGCTGATGTAGTTGGATTAAATTGTTACAGAGGACCAGAGATGACAATGAAACTTTTAAAAAAAGTTAGAGACAAAGTTTCTTGTCATGTGTCAGGTCTTCCAGTTCCTTACAGAACTACTGAGGAAGAACCTGGTTTTTTAAATATTACTGATCATGGTTGCGATTGTATTCCTGGTGGAAATGCATTTCCTGTAGCTTTAGATAATTTATTTTGTAACAGATTTGAAATGGCAGAATTTGCAAAAGATTGTGTTCAGAATAAAATAAATTTTATTGGTATATGTTGTGGTGCTGAAGCTCATCATGTCAGAGAAATGTCTGTTGCAATTGGTAAAAAACCAATTTCAATGAAATACATGCCAGACATGAGTAAACATTTTCATCATGGTACTGATAAATCTTTAAAAAAAGTGAATAAGGAAATTAAATATTAATGGAAAAGAATGCCAAAGTTGTAATCATAGGTGGCGGTGTAGTAGGATGTTCTATTCTTTATCATTTATCAAAATTTGGATTAAAAGATTGTATTTTACTTGAAAGAAATGAATTAACATCAGGTTCTTCGTGGCATGCTGCTGGAAATGTTCATGTTATTTCTTCTGATCCAAATATCTCTCGGATGATGGCTTACACAATTGGTTTATATAAAGAGATTGAAAAAGAGTCTGGTCATTCAACAGGATTTAAACCTAGTGGAGGTTTTTACTTAGCATCAAACGAAGTATGGGCTGATTATTTAAAGAGAGAAAGATCAAAAGCAAGATACATGGGGCTTGATCAAGAGTTTATTTCTTTAGAAGAAGTAAAAAAGAAACACCCGTTAATTGATCCTTCTAGATATTTGCTAGCATTATGGGATCCTATTGATGGTGAAGTTGATCCATCAGGTGTTACTTATGCTTTTGCAAAAGCTGCAAAAGTTCATGGTGGAAAATATTACACTCATACAGTTGTTAAAGACACGAAACAAAAAGAAGATGGAACCTGGGATGTCTTTACTGAAAAAGGAAACATTAATGCTGAAATAGTAATTAATGCGGGTGGTTTGTGGGCAAGAGAAGTTGGCCAATTAGCAGGATTAAATCTTCCAGTTCAACCAATGGAGCATCATTATTTGATTACAGAACCTATTCCAGAAATTGAAGCAATGGGTGACCAAAGATTGCCTATCGGAACAGATTTTGAAGGAAATATTTATTTTAGACAAGAAGGAAAAGGTATGTTGCTTGGAACTTACGAGCCAAAATCAACTCCTTGGAAAGTAGAAGGAACTCCAATGAATTTTGGTCATGAATTATTGGAGCCAAAATTAGATAATATTGAAGATCGATTAGCAATTGGTTTTGAGAGAATGCCTGCCTTAGAGCGTGCAGGAATAAAAAACATTGTGAATGGACCTTTTACTTTTGGTCCTGACGGAAGTCCTTTGATTGGTCCAGTGCCTGGAATGAAAAATTATTGGGTTGCAGTTGGTGTTATGGCTGGGTTTTGCCAAGGGGGTGGGGTTGGAAAATGTATTGCTGAATGGATTATTGATGGTGAACCTTCAATTGATGTTTGGGCAATGGATGTTGCAAGATTTGGAGATTATGCATCCCCTCAATATGGAACAATAAAATCCTCAGAAAATTATGAACGAAGATTTATTATGACATTTCCTAATGAAACTTTACCAAAAGGAAGAAAACAAAAAACAACAGCACTTTATGATCGATTTGTTAATCAAGGAGCTGTGATGGGAGATAGTTTTGGATTAGAAAATGTTTTGTGGTTTGCAAATAATAAAGAAGATGCTCATGAAGAACCAACGATAAAAAGATCAAGATCGCATGATTATGTTTCAAAAGAAGTTATTAATGTAAGAGAGAATGTTGGCTTGATTGAAGTTGCAAATTTTTCAAAACATGAGTTCAAAGGACCGGATGCAAGAAAATTTTTAGATCACATAATGGCAGGAAGACTTCCTAAACCTGGAAGAATATCTTTATCACCAATGTTATCTTATAGAGGAAAATTGTGTGGAGATTTAACTGTTGCTTGTTTGGATGAAAATGAATTCATGGTATTTGGATCTGGTGCTGCTCAAGAAATGCACAGACGTTGGTTTGAAAGTCACTTAGATAAATTTAATTTAAATTATAAAAATAGATCTGATGAGTTTCATGGATTATCAATTGCAGGACCTAATTCAAGAAAGGTTTTAGAAAAAATAGTAAGAGATGATGTTTCAAATGAAAAATTTAAGTTTAGAGATTCAAGAAGAATGTTTGTTGGTGGAGTTCCTGCATTAGTAAATAGAATTTCATTTACTGGAGAACTTGGTTACGAAATATATGTAGCACCTCATTATCAATTAAAATTATACGAAGAACTAGTTGAAGCTGGAAAAGAATTTAATATTAAACCCTTTGGTGGAAGAGCATTAATGTCGATGAGGCTTGAGAAAAATTGGGGAGCTTGGACATTAGATTATAGACCAGATTTTACCGCTAAAGAAACAGGATTAGATGTTTTTATCAATTGGGATAAAGAATTTATAGGTAAAGAAAGCGCACAAAAGAAAAACTCTTCAAACAAACTTATACCTTTAATTGTTGAAACTAATGATATTGATGTAACAAATAATGAAGCTGTTATGAACGGAGATCAAAGTATAGGTTACGTTACTTCAGGTGGTTTTGCACATTTTGTAAATAAGAGTGTCGCTTTTACTTTTGTTGATCAGGATAAAATTAAATCTGAAAATAAAGTTCAAGTAGAGATAAATGGAGATTTATTTAATTGCTCAATTATTAAAGAACCACTTTATGATCCAAGTGGTCAAAAAATGAGAAGTTAATGTCTGATCAAGATAAAGACGTATCTAAAAATTTAAACATTTATAAATTAGACAAAACAGAAGACGTGATGAGTTATTACGCAGATTGGGCTGAAAATAACAGATATAATAAAGACATGATTGATTGGAACTATACAGGTCCAAAAGAAACAGCTGCAGCATTTAAAAAACATCAGCAAAATAAAGATGCATTAATACTCGATGCGGGTTGTGGTACTGGGTTAGTTGCTCAAGAATTAGAGAAATTTGGATTTAATAATTTTCATGGAATAGATTTGTCTCAAGATCTTTTAAATTCAGTTCCAAAAAATCTTTACAAAAAATTAAGTAAATTAGATTTAAACAAAGAGATTCCTGAAGCAGATAATACTTATGACAGTGTATTATGTGTTGGAACCTTCACATTTGGTCATGTCAAAAATAATGCTTTAGATGAGTTTTTAAGAATTACAAAATCAGGTGGCTATATAGGTTTCACTATAAATGAGGGTATTTTTAAGAAATATAGTTTTGATACTAAAATAGATCAATTTAAACAGAACAAATTGTGGGAAGAAAAAGATTTCTTTAAATCAGATTACATTGCTAGTAAAAATGTAAACGCATGGTTAGGAATTTATAAAGTTACAAAATGAGATTTAGTAGAAAAATAGCTCCAGAATTTAAACCAAAACAGAATTTTATTACCAAAAAAAGATTAAGAGAAGATGAAATAGATTTTGATAAACTTAGATCATATCGTTTAGATAGAGTTAGAAAAGAATTAGAAAAAAATAATTTAGAAGCTTGCTTTTTATTTGATCCAGTAAATGTTCGATATGCATTAGACACAGTAAATATGAGTGTTTATAATATGCATAATTTAACTCGATACTGTTTTGTTCCTGTTAATGGTCCTGTAATTCTTTACGAATATTTTAATTGTGAAAAGTTATCTGAACATCTTAATCTTATAGATGAATTGAGACCTGCAATAACTTGGGATTATTTTAGTAACGGTGATCAATCTGAAGAGCAATTAAAAAAATGGATTAATGAAGTTAAAGATTTGTCTAAATCATATTTTAAATCAAAAAAAATTGCCATTGATGTTTTAAATGGTCCTGCAGTTTCAGCGTTAAATAAAGAACAAATTCAAGTGGTTGATGCTAAATTAATTTTAGAACAAGCAAGGGTAATTAAATCATCTGAAGAAATTAAATGTATGAGATCAGCAATAGATGTTGCTGAAATGGGCATTGTTAAAATGAGAGAACAATTAAAACCAGGAATGACAGAAAATGAATTATGGTCAATTCTTCATCAAACAAATATAGAAAATTATGGTGAATGGATTGAGTGTAGATTATTAGCATCAGGAGAAAGAACAAATCCCTGGATGCAAGAATGTGGAAACAAAGTTATTCAAGATGGTGAACTAGTTGCTTTTGACACAGACATGGTAGGACCTTATGGATACTGTGCAGATATTTCTAGAGCATTTGTAGTTGGTAATAAATTTAATGAGGAACAAAAAAAATTATATTCAATGGCTGTTGAACAAATAGATTACAATTCAAGACTAATTAAAGATGGTTTATCTTTTAAAGAATTCACAGATAAATCATGGGTTTTACCTGAAGATTACTACCCAAATAGATACTCTGTAATGGTACATGGAATAGGTCTTTGTGATGAGTGGCCTGCAATTAGATATCCAACAGATGGTGGTGAACGTAGTGGAACGTTTCAAAAAAATATGACAATAACAGTTGAGAGCTATATAGGTAAAGTAGGTGGCAAAGAAGGTGTTAAGCTTGAGCAACAATACCTAATTGGTGAAAATGGACTTGAATTAATGTCCCATCATCCGTTAGAAGATATTTAATGAAAATTATTTTAGTAATGGGATTACCTGGTGCAGGTAAAACAACTTTAGCAAATGAAATGGCACCTCATTTAAATGCTAAAAGATTAAATGCTGATGAAGTTAGAAAAGCAGCTGATGATTGGGATTTTTCAGAGGAAGGTAGAGTAAGGCAAGCTAAAAGAATGGCTGAATTTGCTCTAAAATTAAAAGCTGAGGGTCATTATGTAATTGCAGACTTTGTTGCTCCTACACCAGAGGCAAGAAGCTTGTTTCCAGCAGATTTTAGAATTTGGGTAGATACAATAAAAAAAGGTAGATTTGAAGATACTAACCAAATGTTTGTTAATCCAAAAAACTTTGACTACCATGTAACAACTCAGGATGCTAAGAAATGGGCACCGTTAATAATTGAGGAGATTAAAAAATGACATACCAATGGGATAATAAAAAACCTACAGCGCAAATGTTAGGAAGATGGCAACCCTTTCATGACGGGCATTATAAACTGTTTAAAGAAATAATTAAAAAAACAGGACAAGTTTGTATTCAAATAAGAGATGTACAAGGAGTGGATGATAATCCATTTGATTTTGAAACTGTAAAAAAAAATATTGAAGAAAGATTAAATCCTGAATTTGAAGGTCAATTTAAAATTATGTTGGTTCCTAATATTACAAATATTTGTTACGGAAGAGGCGTAGGTTACAAAATTGAGGAAATAGTTTTAGATGAAGAAACTCAAAAAATTTCAGCTACTAAAATTAGAGCTCAAATGAGAGAAGAGGGTAAATTAAAATAACCTTTAATGAACGATAGATTAAACACTATTGTCGATTTAAAAAAATATCCTATTCATGATTTAAATTCTCCAATCATTAAAAATTTAGTAAAAAAATGTAAGGAAGAATTAGACCAATATAGTTGTTCAACTATTCCAAATTTTATTTTACCTAAATCTTTAGAGGTAATGAATTCAGAATTGGAAAAACAACTTGATGAAGTTTATATGTCAAAAGAAAGCATCAATGCATATCTTTATGCTAAAGATGATCCAAGTTTGCCTGAAAAACATCCAAAGAGAAATTTTATGGAAAGGTATAATGGATATTTAAATTCAGATTGTTTTTCAAAAAATTCAGAAATGAAATATCTTTATGAAACTGAAGAACTTTTAAAATTTGTTTCTGCATGTTTAGGTATTTCGCCTATTTATAGATGGGCAGACCCTTTGGCTTGTCATGCGTACAATGTTATGAAACCAGATGGAATTCTTCCTTGGCATTTTGATAGTTGTGAATTCACTTTAAGCCTGATGATTCAGAAACCTGAAAAAGGAGGTGTTTTTGAATATTGTCCAAATATTAGAGCACCAGGAAATGAAAATTTTGATGAGGTTAAAAAAGTTTTAGAAGGAGATCGATCAAGAGTAAGACAGCTTAAATTAGAACCAGGGGATCTTCAAATTTTTAAAGGAAGATTTACTTTGCACAGAGTAACAAAAGTAGAAGGTCAAAAATCTAGATATATGTGTATTCCTGCTTATGTCTTAGATCCTTATAGAGTAAATACCCCAGAACACTCAAAAGCAATTTATGGTAAAGTTTTACCAATTCATATAGAAAGAAATCAGGCTAGATCCGACGGATTAACTGATTAAATGACTACTAATATTAAAATTAAGAGAATTAATTCTGAGATTGCATCAATTATAATTGATGAACCAAAAACATATAATTCTCTTTCATTTAAAAATCTTTCCGATTTATTAAAATCATTAAAAAAATTAGATGCTGATAAAAAAACTAAAGTAATAATCATAGAGGGTGCAGGAAAAGGATTCAGTGCTGGTCATAATTTAAAAGAAGTTAGAAGTCTTAAAAAAAAAGATAAGTATCAAAAGTTATTTAATCTTTGCTCTAAAGTGATGCTGCAAATTATTGAAGGAAAAAAACCAGTTATTGCAAAAGTACATGGTGCAGCTTTTGCAGCAGGTTGTCAGTTAGTTGCAAGTTGTGATCTTGCATATAGTACGAAAGATTCTTTATTTGCGACACCAGGTGTAAATATTGGATTATTTTGCAGCACACCAATGGTATCTGTAAGTAGAAAAATTAATCGTAAACCTATGATGCACATGCTATTAACAGGAGAACCTATCAAAGCAAATTATGCAAAAGAAATTGGTTTAATAAATGATCATTTTTCTAAATCAAAGCTAAATGATGAAGTTTTGAAAATTGCAAAAAAAATTGCATCTAAATCAAAATTGACCATTAAAATTGGAAAACAAGCTTTTTATAAACAATTAGAAATGCCTCTAAGAAAAGCTTATGCGTACACTAGTAAAATGATGACTATTAATATGATGGCAATGGATGCCAAAGAAGGTATCTCGGCCTTTTTAGAAAAAAGACAACCAAATTGGAAACATAAATAATTATGAAGAATAAAAAAAATATACTCATTATTTTGTTTGTTATTTTTGGAATGTACTTTGTATTAAATTTTAAAGATCATAATTTTAAAAGAGCAGTAGATGCTTGTATTGCAGGAAGTCAAAAATTATCTGAGACTAAAATTACAGATTTAAATGAAGCAAAAAAATTCTGTGAAGATCAAATAAAAAAAGAAAACAAATAATTAAATGAGTGACATAAAGAGAATTTTAGAAGATTCAAAGTCTATAGCCATGATTGGTGTCAGCAATGATCCAAAAAAACCTTCAACTATTGTTATGAAATATATGCAAGAATATGGTTATAAAGTTTATCCAGTTAACCCCTCAGCTAAAGGTAAAAAGATTTTAGGTGAAGAAGTGTATGCTTCGATAACAGAGATTAAAGATTCTATAGACATTGTAGATGTTTTTAGACCCTCTAAAGAAGCATATGGCATAGCTGAAGATACAGTAAAAATTGGCGCTAAAGTATTATGGCTACAACTTGGTATAAGAGACGAAAATGCCAAGTCACTTGTAGAAAAAAATAATATAGAATATGTAGAAAACAAATGTACCAAAATGGAATATCAAAAATTTTTTTTAAAAGTAAGACAGGCTTTTCCTGTTTTGAGCAATTGATTTTATGAATATAGTAAATTTTACACCAATTCCTGCCTTTACTGGTGGATTGATCATTGGATTAGCGGTAGTGGTATTTTTTTTACTGAACGGTCGTTTAGTAGGAATAAGTGGTATCGCAAGTAATGCGTTAACAGAGAAAGAAAATAAATTTGATAATTTATTATTCTTGTTGGGTTTAATTATTGCACCATTTATTTACTCATTATTTTCTACTGGAGGAATTAACATTAGCATTTCTAATTCTTACGTCTTGATGATTGCAGCAGGTTTGTTAGTTGGAATTGGAACACGGATCAGTGGTGGTTGTACAAGTGGCCACGGTATAAGCGGCATTGGAAGATTTTCTTTAAGATCAATTGTAGCGACAATAACTTTTATGATTGTTGGAATTTTAACTGTATTTGTAAAAAATTTATTATGAACAAATTAGCTTCCCTTCTTTCAGGTATAATTTTTGGTATCGGTTTAGTTATATCTGAGATGGTCAATCCAGCAAAAGTATTAGGTTTTTTAGATTTGTTTGGAAATTGGGATCCATCTCTTGCATTTGTGATGATGGGCGCATTAGTAGTTTCATCTCCTTTGTTTCATATAATTAAGAAAAAAGACAAACCATTACTTGCAGAGAAATTTAATTATTCAAATAACAAAACAGTAAATAATCAATTAATATTAGGCTCAGCTTTATTTGGTGCTGGCTGGGGGTTAGGAGGATTATGTCCTGGTCCAGCTATAACTTCTGTTGCTTTATTGAATATTTACTCAATAAGTTTTGTTGTTTCTATGTTTGTAGGCTTTTACTTAGTTAAATCATTTAATTTAAGTTCCCCAAGATAAATTTATATTTTTCCTTAATAGTTTATAATTAATTAAAATAATTTTTATGAATAAAGTTTTAAAATTTTTAGACAGCACTTTTTTAGATTTAGGCCGACAATTTAAATGGACTTATTTGCCTCCTTTGATGGTTTATGTTGCAGCTGGTATTTCTGGATTAACTGGAATAGTTGGAACTTTTTTTGTTAAAGACTACTTAAATTTATCTGCAGCCTTTTTAGCGGGGCTTGGGTTTTGGGCTGGAATTCCATGGGCATTAAAAATGCCTTTAGGACACTTGGTTGATCTTATATGGGATAGAAAAAATTATATGGTTTACTTTGGCGCTTCTTTAATCGCTTTAAGTTTGCTGATTATGTATGGACTTATAATTCATACAGAGGACATGTCTGAAATTTTCACAGTTGAGACTTGGTTTGTGATTAGCGTAATTTTAGCACCTGTTGGTTATGTAATTCAAGATGTCGTTGCTGATGCCATGACTGTTGAAGCTGTACCATTAACTGATGAGAGTGGAAATGATTACAGCAAAGATCAAGTTAAAATTATGCATACAACAATGCAAACCCTTGGTCGTTTTGCAATTATTGGAGGCACTGTTTTAGTTGCGTTGGTGAATGTAATTTTATTTAGAGATGTAGACAGCTTAGAACAGGCTGCTAAAATTGCTCTATACGGTAAAATTTATTTGTATGCTTTAGTTATTCCAGTTGTTTCAATCTTAGGAGTATTTTTAGCAAAATATTTAAGGAATAAGAAAATTCAAAATTTAAAATCTAAAGGACTTGAATTTAAAGAGGAAAGAGGATCTGAAAAAACTAAAATTAACTGGTGGATCCTTGGCGGAAGCTTAATTTTTGTTATTTTTACTTTATCAATTGGATCCTTCAAAGTTCCCTTTGCACAAGAAATTGTTTTCATTGGTTCAGTTATTATAATTTTATTTTTGATGTTTAAACTCATCAAAGAGTTGCCAGAGAATTTAAGGTTAACAATTGTTGGTACTGCAGTAATTATATTTATATTCAGAGCAATGCCTGGTCCTGGTCCTGGTCTAACGTGGTTTGAAATTGATGAACTTGGTTTTAACGAACAATTTTTTTCAATTTTGTCTTTACTGGCATCAATTTTAACATTGGCTGGAATTGTTTTATTGAGACCATTTATGGCTAATAACTCAATTGCAAAAATTATTGTTGTATTAAGTATAGCTGGTGCAATTTTATTTTTACCAAGTGTTGGAATGTATTATGGATTTCATAATTGGACCGCTTCAATAACAGGTGGTGTAGTTGATGCTAAATTTATAGCGATACTAAATACAGCTTTAGAGTCTCCATTAGGTCAGGTATCAATGATACCTTTATTAGCTTGGATTGCTAAAAATGCTCCTTCACATCTTAAAGCAACTTTTTTTGCAGTATTTGCTTCATTTACAAATTTGGCTCTTTCAGCAAGTGCTTTAGGAACAAAATATTTAAATCAAATTTTTACAGTTACTAGAGAAGTAAAAGATAAAGTATCTGGTGAAATTCAAACTACTGCTGATTATTCAGAACTTGGGATATTATTAATTGTTGTAACTTTATTAACACTAATTTTACCTATTTTATTTGTCTATATAATTAACAATAGTAAGTACAAAACCTCAGAATAAACAATAATTTTATAGTTTTTTTGGTTTTTTTTGTTAATTAAAAATTATGAAAAAAATTTTCCTAGTTTACGGTCATTATAATGAAAATTCATTTAACGCAGCAATTAAAAATGAATTTATCAAACACTCTGAATTAAAAGGTAACAAAGTAGACGTTGTAGATTTATACAAAGAAAAATTTGATCCTGTATTTGCTGGAGAAGACCCAAGTGCTGAAGTCTTAGATCATCGTAAGAGAATAGAAGAGTGTGATACAATTGTATTAGTTGCGCCAATATGGAATTTTAGAATGCCAGCAATTGTTGAAGGATGGATTGATAAAGTGTTGGCACCACCATGGGCATTTAGATTTAAGCAACTAGTTGGAAACTATGGTTATCCAATTGGTAATTTAAGAAAAAAGAAAGCGGTAATTTTTTGCACATATGGTTCACCAAGACTAGCTATCACTACATTTTTTTTAAATTTACCGATTAGAAGACTTAAAAGAGGGGTATTTCATATGTGTGGCATATATAACATTACCTATCGAAGATATTTTGCAGTACCTTTTGTAAGCGACTCAAAAAGACAAGAGTTCTTAGAAGATGTTAGAAAAACTGCGAATAATATTTAGCACTTTATTAATTCTATTATTAACTACTGTTTATTCATATTCAGAGTTGATAAACCCAAGCAAAAATATTACTCCAAAAGAAGTTGTTGAAATTCAACTTAATGGTCTCAAACAAAATGATTTAGAATATAAAGATAGAGGGATAGAGCAAACCTGGACCTTTGCTCACCCGAACAATAAAAGAGTAACAGGTCCCCTAGGTAATTTTAAGCGAATGATCAAAGGAGCCTCCTATAAAATGATGATTAATCATCTAAGCCACACTATTACAGAGCTTGGCAGCAGTGACAAATGGGCCCAATTTGAGGTCATCATTTTAGATAAGGACAAAATTTATCACAAGTTCAATTGGCAGGTTGAAAAATATACAGACGAAGGAGTTTTAAAAGATTGTTGGTTGACCACAATGGTCTCAAGTCCAATTCCACTCGGCAGCTCAATTTGATTATCCACAGATACATTTTTGTTTCGTTACTAATAAAAATTTAGTAGGAATCACGAAATGAAAACAAAAACTAAAGTCGTAGTAGTTGGTGGTGGAGTGGTTGGTGTCAGTGCTCTTTATCATTTAGCAAAAAAAGGTTGGTCTGATGTAGTCCTTGTTGAGAGAAAAGAATTAACCTCAGGTTCAACTTGGCATGCCGCAGGTTTGTTGCCGTTGTTTAATATGAGTTACTCTGTAGGTCAGCTACATAAGTATGCAGTAAATCTTTATAAAACTTTAGAAGAAGAAACTGGAAAAAATGTTGGCTTTAGTGTTGTTTCAAATATTCGTTTGGCAAGTACAAAAGATAGAATGGATGAGTACCATCAGTACGCAGGTGTCGCTCGAACAATTGGGGTAGATGTAAAATTTTTAACTCCACAACAAGTAAAAGAAATTTGGCCTTTATGTCATACAGATGATTTAGTTGGAGCAATTCAACACCCAGAAGATGGATACATTCAACCAGCAGATTTAACACAAGCTTTAGCTACTGGTGCAAGAAATAGGGGAGCGGAGATTTATAGAAACACAACTGTTCTATCAATGAGACAAACAAAAGATGGATGGATTGTTGAAACAGATAAAGGATCAATAGAGTGTGAACATGTAATCTCTTGTTCTGGAAATTTTGCAAGACAAACTGGTGAAATGGTTGGATTAGATATTCCAGTTATCCCTGTTGAACATCAATACATTGTAACCGAACCACATCCTGCTATTCAACAAAGAAAAAAAGACGGTTTACCAGAAATGGGAGTTTTAAGAGATAGCGATAGTAGATGGTATATGAGAGAAGAAGCGGGTGGATTAATTTTAGGACCTTATGAAGATGGTGCACCAGCATGTTATGTAGAAGGACCATCAAAGAATTCTGAATACGAATTATTTCAAGAAGATTTAGATAGATTAGCTCCACATATTGAAGGAGCAATACATAGAGTTCCAGCTTTTGGAGAAGTTGGAGTTAAGAAAGTTTATAATGGAGCAATTTGTTATACACCTGATGGAAATCCAATTGTTGGACCTGCTTGGGGATTAAAAAATTTTTGGATTAATGAAGGTCATAGTTTCGGAATAACTGCAGCTGGTGGTGCAGGTTGGCAACTTGCTGAATGGATTGTAGATGGTGAACCAACAATTGATATGTTGGGAGTTGAACCAAGACGATATGGAAACTATGCAACAAAATCTTATTTAAAAGCTAAAAATGAAGAGGCTTATAGTCATGTATTTATAGTTCACTATCCAGACGAAGAAAGACCTGCAGCAAGACCCTTAAGAACAGCTCCATGTTACGAAAGAATGAAAAATTTAGGAGCAGTTTTTGGACAAAAATTTGGATGGGAAAGACCTAACTTTTTTGCAACAGATGGAATGGAACAAAAGGATGATTGGTCGTTTAGAAGATCAAAATGGTTTGATGCAATTAAAAAGGAATGTCAAAACGTAAAAGAAAATGTTGGTCTTTTAGATATGACTGCTTTTGCAAAATGCAGAATAAGAGGACCTAAAGCAGAGGAATTTTTAGATTATTTAGTTGCAAACAAACTTCCAAAAAAAATTGGAAGAATAAATCTATGCCACGCATTAAATACCAAAGGTGGTGTGCACTCAGAATTTACAATCATGAAAGAAGCAGAGAATAGTTACTATTTAGTATCAGCTGGAGCAAATTTAAGATTAGATCATGATTGGATTCAAAAATGGATGCCAGATGATGGATCTGTAATTTTTGAAGATTTAACAAATAGCACAGGTGTATTGGTAGTTGCTGGCCCTAAAGCAAGACAACTAATGCAAAAAGTTTCAACAGATGATTTTTCTAATGAAAACTTTAAATGGCTTACAGCAAAAAATGTAAATGTAGGATATGCACCAGTTAATGCCATGAGAGTAAATTTTGTTGGTGAACTTGGATGGGAGCTTCATCATCCAATCGAGTATCAAAATCATATTTTTGATAAATTAATGGAAGCTGGTAAAGATTTAGGAATTAAACCATTCGGCATAAGAGCAATGAATAGTTTAAGAGTAGAAAAATCTTACAAATTAGTTGGAACAGAATTGTCGATTGAATATTCTCCATACGAGTCAGGACTAGATAGATTTATTCATCCAAATAAAGGAAATTTTATTGGTTTAGAAGCACTTAACAAATGGAGAGAAAAAGGTTTTGATAACAAATTAGTAACTTTAGAAGTTCACAATACTAAAGATGCAGATGTTCTAGGAAATAATCCTATATTTAAAGACGGTAAAGTTGTTGGAAGAGCAACAGGCGGTGAGTTTGGATTTAGATTAGATAAATCAATTGCTCTTGCAATGGTAAAACCTGATTGTTCTAATGTGGGCGACAAATTAAAAGTTGATATATTGGGTGAAATGTATGACGCTACCGTTTTAGATGAAAGTCCATACGATTCAGAAAATAATTTGTTGAGAGCTTAATGAAAATCTTAGTAGCAGTAAAAAGAGTTATTGATTACAACGTTCAAATCAGAGTCAAAGAGGATGGCACTGGTGTAGTTACAGACAATGTAAAAATGTCAACCAATCCACCAGATGATAATGCAATCGAAGAGGCAGTAAAAATTAAAGAAGCAGGAAAGGCAACTGAAGTGGTTGCAATAACTGTAGGTGAAGAAAAAGCTCAAGAAACTGTTAGAAAGGCTTTAGCAGTTGGGGCAGATAGAGGAATTCATGTTAAAGCAGATGGAATACTAGAACCTTTAGCTGTTTCAAAAATTTTACAAAAGATTGTTGAAAAAGAAAATCCAGATTTAGTATTTATGGGAAAACAAGCAATTGATGATGATTGTAATCAAACAGGTCAAATGTTGAGTGCATTATTAAATTGGCCACAAGCAACTTTTGCATCAAAGATTGATGTAAAAGATAATAAGCTAGAAGTTACTAGAGAAATAGATGAGGGACTTGAAACAATTGAAATAAATGTTCCTGCTATTGTAACTTGCGATTTAAGATTAAATGAACCAAGATACGCTTCTCTTCCAAACATTATGAAGGCAAAGAAAAAACCAATTGAAGAAATTTCTGCATCTGATCTAGGTATTGATACTTCTCCAAGAGTAGAGCAAATTAAAGTAGAAGAGCCACCAAAAAGAAAAGCGGGCATTAAAGTGGCTAATGTAGCAGAATTAGTTCAAAAATTAAAAAATGAGGCAAAGGTAATATAATGGCAGTTTTACTTATAGCAGAGCATAATAATAAAGAGTTAAGACCATTTACATTAAATGCGGCTACAGCCGCTTCACAAATTGATAGCGAAGTTCATGCTGTGATAATTGGAAATGATAGTGCAGAGGCATCAAAACAATTATCAGAGCTTCCAGTAATTAAAAAAGTATTAAGTGTTGAAGCACCACACTATGAAAATTTCACTGCAGAAAATTTTGCTCCAGTTGTGGTTAAACTAGCAGAAAGTTATTCTCATATCATTTGTTCAGCAAATACATTTGGTAAAAATTTAATGCCAAGAATTGCAGCTCATCTTGATACCTCACAAGTTAGTGACATTATCAAAGTAATATCATCTGATACCTTTGTTAGGCCAATTTATGCTGGGAATGCTTTTGCAACAGTTAAAAGTAATGATGCAAAAAAATGTGTAACTATTAGACCAACTTCATTTGAACCTTGTGAAAGCTCAGGGGGTTCAGCACCAATTGAGAAAATTGATGCTGGTGAAGAATTTTCAAATACAAAATTTGTAAAAAGAGAAGAAATTAAATCTGATAGACCTGAACTTGGTACAGCTAGAATTGTTGTGTCAGGTGGAAGAGGAATGCAAAGTGGAGATAACTTTAAATTAATTACTGAAATTGCCGATAAGCTTGGAGCAGCTATTGGAGCATCAAGAGCTGCAGTTGATGCAGGTTATATAAGCAACGATCATCAAGTTGGACAAACTGGAAAAGTTGTTGTGCCAGATTTATACATAGCTGTTGGAATATCAGGAGCAATTCAGCATTTAGCGGGTATGAAAGAAAGTAAAGTTATTGTTGCAATTAATAAGGATGGTGAAGCGCCCATTTTTAGTGTTGCTGATTATGGTCTTGAAGCAGATCTCTTTGAAGCTTTGCCTCAGTTCATGGAAGAACTGAACAAATTAAACACTATACAAAAATAATCCTTACAGTTAAAAATTAGATTATGTCTAGAGAATCTATGGAATATGATGTTGTAATCATTGGTGGTGGCCCATCAGGATTAGCGACTGCAATTAAATTAAAACAATTAGATTCAAATTTGAATGTTTGTTTGCTTGAAAAAGCTTCAGAAATAGGAGCGCATATTTTGAGCGGGAATGTTTTTGAAACACGAGCTCTAGATGAGTTATTGCCTAACTGGAGAGAACTTAACTCGCCAATTAAAACAAAAGTAACAAAAGAAAAATTTTTATTTTTAGGAAAAACAAAATCTTTAAGTTGGCCAACTTGGCTTTTGCCAGCAGTTCAACAAAATCATAAAAATTATATTATTAGTCTAGCTAACTTATGTAGATGGTTAGCTGAACAAGCAGAAGCTTTGGGTGTAGAAATTTTTCCAGGTTTTCCAGCGAGTGAAATTTTATATAACGATGACGGGTCTGTTAAAGGAGTAGCTACCCAAGATATGGGTATAGATAAAGAGGGCAACAAAAAAGATAGCTTTGAGCCAGGCATTGAGCTTTTAGGAAAAGTAACAGTTTTTGCTGAAGGTTGCAGAGGTCATCTAGGAAAACAATTAATTCAAAAATTTGAACTGAGTAAAGGAAAAGATCCCCAGCAATATGGAATTGGTTTTAAGGAAATTTGGGAAATAGAAGAAAAAAATCATGAGGAAGGACTAGTAATGCATACAGCTGGATGGCCACTTGAGAACAATACTTACGGTGGAAGCTTTATGTATCACACTGAAAATAAACAAGTGTTTTTAGGCTATGTAATAGGATTGGATTACAAAAATCCGCATTTATCTCCATATGATGAGTTTCAAAGATTTAAAACTCATCCAGCAATTAAAAAAATAATAGAGGGAGGAAAAAGAATTTCATATGGCGCTAGAGCATTAATCGAGGGGGGATTTCAAAGTTTACCAAAAATGTTTATGCCAGGTGCTTTACTAGTAGGATGTGATGCTGGTACATTGAATATGCCTAAAATTAAAGGCTCTCATACCGCAATGAAAAGTGGAATGATAGCAGCCGAAACTATTAATGAACACTTAAAAGAAAATAAGGATTTATCTATTTATGAAGATAAATTTAAAAATAGCTGGTTATATAAAGAATTATATGAAGCTCGAAATGTAAAACCAAGTTTTAGTTGGGGATTAATTTTGGGGATTATTTTTACGGGTATTGATCAAATATTGTTTAGAGGAAAACTTCCGTTCACTCTTAAACATAAACATGCAGATCATGAAACATTAAAATCTGCTAGTCAAATGCCCAAAATAGATTATCCAAAATATGACAATGTTATAACTTTTGACAAAACTAGTTCAGTTTATCTTACAGGAACTAACCATGCTGATAATCAACCTGTCCACTTACAACTTAAAGATCCTGATTTACCAATTAAATACACTTTAGAAAAATTCGATGAACCTGCACAAAGATATTGTCCTGCTGGAGTATACGAAGTGCAGAAAGAAAATGATGTTAATAAGTTTGTAATTAATTCGCAAAATTGTATTCACTGTAAAACTTGCGATATTAAAGAGCCTTCACAAAACATAACTTGGGTGACGCCAGAAGGTGGCGGTGGACCAAGATATGGAAATATGTAAATTAGGACAAATCTATTGCAAACTTTTTTAAAGTTTCAATAGGTACATATTTAAGAGTGTTTTCGTGAGTTCTTTTCAAAAAAATTGGACATCCTTTACCAGCTTCAATTGCTCTTGCATACCAACTAGCACACACACACCAACCATCTCCATCTTTTAATCCAGGAAATCCAAATTCTGGATGTGGTGTAATCAAATCATTTCCTGCTTTTTTCAACCATTCTAAAAATTCAGTTGTAACTTTTGCACAAACAGTATGTACACCATGATCATTTTCATCTGTCTTACAGCACCCATCTCTAAACCAACCTGTTAAGGGTTTGTTAGAACATTCTTCTAAATTCTCACCGAGTACGTTTAATTGAGATTTAAAATTGTCCATGTACGTTAAAAATATTTTTATCAATATTTGCATTAAAAGATATTGATCTTCTCTCTTCATCAGAACCCGAAAAAGGATAAACAGAATGCATTAAATAATGAGGAAAAAAATAAAAATCTCCAACTTTAGGAATAATTTTAAAATTAGAATTTGACATAAATTGTCTTGAGCCATGTATAAAATTCAATGTCCCTCCAAAATATTCTTTGTTTGGTTTATCTTGCACATATTTTCCAAGTGTTTCTGGAACCTTTAAAAAACCAGCACCCGATACATGACCACCATGCCAATGAATTGGGTTATATTCATTTTTAAATTGCCGTACAACCCAAGAGTCTATTAATTTAAATTCTTGTATTTTTTGTTTAGTATCAAGTCTAATCCATTCATGAACAGATTGACCTAAAAATTTTAACCAACCACTTTCGTTTATAATTTTTTCTTCTAATTTAAATTCTTGAGTAACATCTCCTGCAAGTTTGTTTCCATAATCTAGCTCTTTTGATTTCGCCTCATTTTTAATCACATCATCTATATAACTGTTTAGCTTCTCAATAATTTCCTTAGGAATTGTCACCTTACATATTGAAGGACCAAAAGGTTTGTATATTTTAATTTCCATTATTAAATTTTCGTTGGATTGGGCTGTCCTTCATAAACTACTTCAGGATCAAATTTTTTTTCTTTTTCAAGAAATTTCATTTCTACTTTACGCCCATTATCTATTGGCCCCATAGGAATAGATCTATAAAAGCATGATCTGTATCCAACATGGCAACTAGCACCGTCTCCTATATCAACTGTTAACCAAATTGAGTCTTGATCGTCATCAATTCTGATCTCAGTTACTTTTTGAGTAAAGCCACTTGTTTTACCTTTGTGCCAGATTGCTTTTCTAGATCTACTAAAGTAGTGAGCTTCTTTGGTTTCAATTGTTTTTTTTAATGCTTCAACATTCATATAGCCGTGCATTAAAATATCTTTGGTTTTTGAACACATTGTAATGACAGGTATTAAGCCATCATTATCAAATTTTGGTGAAAGAAGATTTCCTTCCTCGATATCGTAGATATTTTCTCTTTTTTTGAACATAGAATGTGATTATGTAGCACATATCTAGATATAATAAATATTTTAAAATCAGGTAATTACTGTATAAAAAGGCGCTATGAAATTAGTAAAAGACACTGACAACAAGTTAAATGAAAATAAGCAAGTTTCAGACAAAGATGCTGAAGAAGCTTTTAAAACAATTTTAACATGGATGGGTGAAGACCCAAATAGAGAAGGTTTATTAGAAACTCCAAAAAGAGTTGTTAAAGCATTTAAAGAATATTTTAAAGGTTACAAAGAAGATCCAGATAAAATTTTGGATAAAACTTTTGGTGATGTAGAGGGATATGATGACATGGTTGTCCAGAAAAATATTTCTGTTCAAAGTCATTGCGAACATCACATGGCACCAATTATTGGAAAAGCTCATGTTGCTTATATTCCGAAAGAAAGAGTTGTAGGCTTAAGTAAACTCGCAAGAGTAGTCGAAGTATTTTCTAAAAGACTTCAAACTCAAGAAAGACTTACAATGCAAATTGCAAATACTTTAATGGAATCATTAGATGCAAAAGGTGTTGCAGTAACAATTGATTCAACTCATCAGTGTATGACTATGAGAGGAATTAAAAAAGAACAAGCAACTACGGTAACAAATTATTATTTAGGTCAATTCAAAGAAGATTTAAGTTTTCAAAATAGATATTTACGATTTATTAGCACTACGCTAAAAGATTAAAGTGTCTGATCAATTCAAAGCAATAGTTCTTAATCAAGAAGGTGAAAATTTTTCTAGAGAAGTAAAATCTTTAGATAGAAGTTTTTTAAAACATGAGGATGTAACTGTTCAGGTAGAATATTCAGATTTAAATTTTAAAGATGGAATGATTCTAAAGAATGGTGGAAGACTAGTAAAAGAGTATCCGCACATACCAGGAATAGATTTTTCAGGAAAAGTAATTGAAAGTGAAAATTCAAAATTTAAATCAGGCGATGAAGTAATATTAACTGGTTTTAGAGTTGGAGAAGTATTTTTTGGTGGTTATTCTCAGATAGCAAAAGTCAACGCAGACTTTCTAGTAAAAAAACCTGATGACTTAAGCAGTAAGCAGGCAATGATTTTAGGTACTGCAGGCTTAACTTCTTTAATGAGTGCTTTTGCAATTCAAGCAAGAGAAAGTATTTTGCTTGGAGAAAAAGTTAATGATGTTTTAGTAACAGGGGCAACTGGAGGTGTTGGCAGTGTTGCAATAATGGTTTTAACAAAATTAGGATACAATGTAACTGCAGTATCTGGAAAAGATAGTAAGTCAGATTATTTAAAATCTTTAGGTGCAAAAAACATTATAAATAGAGCTGAATTTGATAAAGACCCAAGACCAATAGATAAAGGTTTATGGGATGGAGTAGTAGATACCGTTGGAGGAAAAATTTTAGCAAACGCAATTGCACAAACAAAGCCTAATGGAATTATAGCTGTATGTGGAAATGCAAATAGCAATGAGCTTAATACTAATTTACTTCCATTTATGTTAAGAGGAATTAAGGTTTGGGGAATGGATTCTGCTAATTGCAGTATAAAAAGAAGAGAATTTATGTGGGGTGAAGCAACAAAATTAATTGATTTTGAATTGCTTGAAAAATCAGTTTTAACAGTAGGTTTAGAAGAGCTAATTGAAACTTATCCTAAAATATTAAAAGGAGAAATTTCTGGAAGAGTATTAGTGGATGTAAATAAATAATGGATTGGGATAAATTAAAAATTTTTCATGCAGTCGCAGAAGCTGGAAGTTTTACAAATGCTACTGTAAATTTAAACCTTAGCCAATCTGCAATCAGTAGACAGATACAGTCCCTAGAACAAGATTTGAAAGTTCAACTATTTGAAAGACATGCAAGAGGATTAACACTTACAGAAAACGGAGAATATGTTTTTAAAACTGCACATGAAGTAATAAGTAAGTTGAAAGAAGTTGAAACATCTTTAGGTGATCAGAAGAATAAACCAACAGGAAAATTAACCATAACAACAGTAAGAAGTTTTGGTACTCACTGGTTAACGCCTAGAATTCAAGAATTTATGAGACTTAATCCAGAGATTGAGATTGAACTAGTCTTTGATGATAAAGAATTAGATCTAAGTACAAGACAGGCTGATATTGGAATTTTCATGAGAAGACCAAAACAGCTTAATTATATTCAAAAAAAACTAGTCGATATCAAATACTATATTTATGGATCAAATAAGTACTTAGAAAAAAATGGAATGCCGAAGACAATAAACGATTTAAGTAAACATAAATTTATTTCATTTGGAAAAGGGGCACCTTCTCCAGTTTATAATCCAGATTGGGCACTAAAAATTGGAATGCATGATGGTAAAAAAAGAAAATCAATCATGAAGGTAAATAGTGTAATGGGGCTCTTGTTAGCTGTAGAATCTGGGGTAGGATTGGCTGCACTTCCTGAATATTTAGTAACAAATTCAAACAACGTAATTAAAGTACTTCCGAAAGTAGAAGGGCCTATAACAGAAGCGCACTTTGTATATCCTCAGTCATTAAAAAATACTGCTAGAGTTCAAGCATTTAGAAATTTCTTATTTAGCAAAATCGGCGACTGGAAATAAAAATTTCCTACATTTAGCAATTGTAAAACAAATTATTGATATATGCGTCAATATATGCGATTGATAATCATTCGCATTGAGAATAATTCTCATTCGCAAATAAATTAGGGTAAAGAAAAGGATACAAATGAAAAAAATAACATTATTAGCATTAATTTTATTTTTCTTTGCCAAAATAAGCTTAGCAGGTGAAGTAAATGTTTTTAGTGCAAGACATTACGACTCTGACATTCAGTTGTATGAAAAGTTTACTAATAAAACAGGTATAAAAGTTAACGTAGTTTCAGGTAAAGACAAAGCGTTACAAAAAAGAATTACTGAAGAAGGAAAAGATTCTAAAGCTGATTTATATATTACAGCAGATGCCGGAAGACTAGGTGCATTTGATGAAAAAGGAATGTTTCAGAACTCTATGTCAGCACAGATTGAAGTTTCAGTGCCAGCAAACTTTAGATCTGATAATTGGACAGGTATCGCCAAAAGAGCAAGAATTATTTATTATTCACCAGAAAGAGTAAGTTCAGAAGATTTAAAAGGGATAACTTATGAAAGTTTGTCAGATCCAAAATGGAAAGGAAAAATTGTAATTAGAAAATCTAATAATATTTACAATCAATCTCTTGTTGCGTCATTAATTAAAAATAATGGTAAAGAACAAACTTTAGAATGGGCAAAAAAATTAGTTTCAAATTTTGCAAGAAATCCTAAAGGAAATGATAGAGCTCAAATTTTAGCTGTTGCCGCTGGTGAAGCTGATTTAGCTATAGCAAACACTTATTACTATGCTTTGATGTTATCCGGTCAAAAAGGAGAAGATCAAAAAGAAGCTGCTCAAAAGGTATTACCTTATTTTCCAAATCAAAACAATAGAGGGACACATATGAATATAAGTGGTGGAGGTATTTTAAAAAATTCTCCTAATCCTGAAAATGCAAAAAAATTACTAGAATTTCTTTTAACAAAAGAAGCACAACAACATATAGTAAACAATACATTTGAATACCCAATGATAGATGGTGTTGAACCACACCCTCTTATAAAAAAAATGGGTGAAAATTTTAAACAGGATTTAAAAACAAAAGTTGGAGACTATAAAAAAAATCAGGCTGATGCATTAGAAGTAATGTTGATGTCTGGTTGGAAATAAAAGAGGTTAACACTAAGTACTTTTGGTATAAAGTTTATTGCCCTACTTAATACCATTAGTACTTCGTTAAAATGGGTAATAAAATTAATATTTGGTTTTTGAGCTCTTTGCTCATTTCTATGATAGTTGCAATACCAATTGTAACTGTATTTAGTAGTTTTTTTGAACCAACAAGTGACTATTTATCAATTGTTAAAAATACATTTTTGTATGAATATATTTCTAATTCAATAATTCTTGTAATTGGAGTTTTAATTACAACTTTTGTAATCGGTGTAGGATCTGCTTATTTAGTTTCGTTTTATAAATTTCCTGGAGTTAATTTTTTTAAATGGGTTTTAATTTTATCTTTTGCAGTTCCAGCTTATATCTATGCATATTCATTAACTGCTTTTTTTGAAAATTATGGAACAGCTTTTTCAATTATGAAAAGCTTATTCGGTGATGGAAATTACAATACTATTTTACCTAAATTCGACGGAATGCTAGGAGCTATAATTTCAATTTCATTTTCACTATTTGGTTATGTTTATGTTTTAACAAGAACTTCATTTCATTATCAGTCTCAAAATTTGCTAGAACTCGGTAAAAACCTAGGTTTTTCAACAAAAAAAACATTTTTTAATATTATTTTACCATCAGCAAGACCAGCAATTATTGCTGGATTATCTTTAGTTGCTATGGAGACTTTATCAGATTTTGGTGCAGTATCTTTTTTTGGGATATCGACTTTAACTACTGGAATTTATGATGCGTGGATATCTTTTGATGATTTGGCTTTAGCAAACAGAATATCTTTTTTTCTCCTTATTTTTATATTTGGATTATTTTATTTAGAGAACTTATCTAGAAAAAAAGCACAATACCATTCTCCTGCCAAAGGAAATTTTAAGACTAAAACTTTGAAACAATTAAATGGTTATAAATCTTTAATGGCAATAATATTTTGCTCATTTGTATTTCTTGCAAGCTTTATATTCCCAGTTTTGCAAATGCTTTACTGGACAATCAAATTTCCAAAACATTTTATAGATTTAAATATTATAGAATTATTATCAAACACATTGATATTAGTATTCTTATCGGGCTTTTTTTTGATTTTTTTATCTTTCGTATCAAATTATGGAAATAGAATTAGCAAAAATAAGTTTTTAAATATTTTAACAACTTTTTCAATTACTGGTTATGCAGTACCAGGAATAATATTGGCTGTGGCCTTCATAACTTTTATTTCTTGGTTTGATGAAAATATTTTTTATTTTTTTGATATAAAACAAATTTTTATTGGATCTATACTTGGTTTAGTAATTGTTTATTTTGTAAGATTTTATTCTTTAGCTAACAACGGCATTAAATCTGGATATTTGAAAATTAATTACTCAATTGATGAAAGTGCATATCTGCTAGGTTATTCAAAATTAAAAACTTTTTTAAATATTCATATCCCTTATCTTAAAAACTCAGTCTTATTAATTGCTATATTGCTATCAATCGAAATAATCAAAGAATTACCAATTACATTAATTATGCGTCCTTTTAATTTTGAAACATTTGCCACCCAGGCCTATATATTTGCTTCACAAGATTTACTAGAAGCTGCCGCCGCACCTTCATTATTACTAATTATCATTGCAAGTATTTTTATTTTAATTACATCTAAGTATATGTTCAAAGATAAATAAAATGAGAAATAATTTTTTAGAAATTGAGAATGTTACTTTTGCTGCAAGCTCTAAAAATAAAGTAACCAATGTTTCATTTAATATTGAAAATGAAGGAGATATAGTTTGTTTGCTAGGCCCCTCTGGAATCGGAAAAACTACAATATTAAGAACAATAGCTGGCCTTGAAAAAATTCAGTCTGGTAAAATTATTTTAAAAAATAAAATTATTTCATCTAAAGAAAGCCATGTTGAACCTGAGGATAGAAATATATCTTTGGCTTTTCAAGACAACTCTCTATTTCCTCATTACAATGTTTTGGAAAATATTAATTTTGGAGCTGAGAGAAATAAAAAAAAGAAGAAAGGTCTAAATTTTAAAGAAATAGTTAAATTTCTTCATTTAGAAAAAATCTTAGAAAAATATCCTCATGAAATTAGCTCTGGAGAAGCTCAAAGAGCCTCCTTAGCTAGATCTTTGTTATCAAATCCTGATTTGTTACTACTAGATGAACCTTTGTCGAATATAGATCAAAGTTTCAAAGAAGAAATACAGGTAAAGTTAAAGCAAATCTTAAAAGACTTAAAAATTACAACAATAATTGTTACTCACGACTCTTACGAAGCATTCTATTTAGGTAACAAATGTGGAATTATTTTAGACGGAGAACTCAAACAATTTGATGATCCCTATAATGTTTATCACTTCCCAAATTCTGTTGATGTAGTTAATTTTTTAAACAGAGGAATATTAATTCCAGCAAAAGTTACAGATGAAAATACTTTAGAAAATGATGATTTAGGTACAATCAAAGGTAATTTTACAAAACATTATCCAAAAGGATCTAAAGTACAGTTATTGTTACAGCCAGAAGATCTAGAACATGATGATAAAAGCAATTTAAAATTAGAAGTGGTTGATAGAAAGTTTAGGGGGACAAATTTTATATATACTCTAAAAACTAGTAGTGATTTATTAATTCCTGTTTTTGTTCATTCGCATCACGTCCACCAACATGAAATTGATGAAAAATTTGGGATTAAACGTCCGATAAACATTGATCACATAGTTTGTTTTTAATAGAACCCAAATAAATGCTTACAAAAAAACAATTATTTACTAGAGGCATGTTGGATATTTCTCCACATATGTTGTCTGTGATCCCATTTGGAATAATTTGTGGAGCTATCGGTGTTGAATTAGGATTTGATCCTCTATTGGTTTATGCAATGTCCATTATTATTTTTGGTGGTGCATCACAAATTGTTTTTTTACAATTATTATCAGGTGGTGCATCTGGATTGGTAGCAGCAACATCTGTCGGTGTTATTAATTCAAGACATCTTTTATATGGAGCAGTATTATCAGAGTACTTAGAAAAATTATCATTAATAAAAAAATTGTTAATCTCTTATATTATTGTCGACCAAGGTTTTGCAGAATCTAATAAATTTTTTAAAAAAAATAAATCAGAGCAGTACTTACATTATCATTTGATTGGTACAGGTTGCACGATGTGGGTTTGTTGGCAAATTGCTACATTGTCAGGAATCATTTTAGGTTCATTTGTTCCAGAGGAACTTGGATTAAAATTTGCAATACCACTTACTTTTATAGCTATTATAATACAAGATTTAAAAAAACTTGATCACTTAATTGTAATGATTGTATGTGGATTGAGTTCGTTATTATTTTATGATGCTCCATTTAGATCTTATATAATTATTTCACCTATACTCGCTTTGTTTGTTGCGGCTTTAATATTGAGGTTAAAAAAATAAAATGACCTGGTTATCAATTATTGTTGCAGGAATATTAACTTACTTTACTAGAATGACGATGGTAGCTCTAGTAAGTCGAGACATGTTGGGAGATAAAATAAAAGCTGTGTTAGCTTATGTTCCATCAGCCGTGTTTCCTGCAATAATATTTCCAGGAATTTTTATAAATGACTACGGTCAGTTCATTGAAATGGATGACCCTAAAATATTTGCTGCAATTGTTGCTGTAATTGTTGGTTATTTTTCAAGAAATATAATCGCAACTATTTTGTCTGGTTTAATTTCTTATTGGTTTTTGATATTTATCTAAAATGATCTTTAGACAAATATTCGATAGTGTTTCTAGCACTTATACTTATTTAATTGCATCTGGAAGGGGACGTGAAGCTTTAATAATAGACCCAGTCTTAGAAAAAGTTGATCAGTATATTAATTTGTTAAATCAATTAGATTTAAAATTAGTAAAGGTGATAGATACCCATATTCACGCAGATCATATCTCTGGAATTGCTGAACTAAGAGATAAAACTAATTGTGTAACTGTTATGGGTAATAAAACTCCTGCCGATGTAGTTGCAATGAGAGTATCAGATGAAGAGATAATCAAAATAGATGGAATTGATCTACAAGCTTTATACACTCCTGGCCATACTTCTGAGAGCTTTAGTTTTTTGATGGGTGATAGAGTGTTTACAGGAGATACATTATTAATTAGAGGTACTGGTAGAACAGATTTTCAAAACGGAGATCCTAAAGACTCTTATAACTCAATATTTAACAAATTATTAAAACTACCTGATCAAACTCTAGTTTATCCTGCGCATGATTATAAAGGAGAAATGGTAAGTACTATTATAGAAGAAAGACAATTTAATCCAAGATTACAGGTAAAATCAGTAGAAGAGTACGTGGATATTATGAATAATTTAAATTTACCAGATCCCAAAATGATGGATGTTGCAGTTCCAAGTAATCTTAAGTTGGGTATTGATTTAAACCGTCAAAAAGTAAACAATGGAATTGAGCCAGAGGAGTTTAACAAGATTAAAAAAGAGGAGAACACAGTTCTGATAGATTTAAGAGAACAAAATGAAATAGATAAAGAGGGCAAACTAGATAACAGTAATATAGTCCCATTTCCTTCCATGCATGATTACATCGAGAAAAATAAAGATAGTTTAAAAAATAAAAAAATTCTTTTTTACTGTGCTCATGGACACAGATCTACTTTGGCAGTTCAGATTTCTAAATCATATAATTTTAGTAACTGCTTTCACTTAATTGGTGGTTTAGAAAAATGGAAAAAAAAAGGATTAGAAATTAACTAATGATAGCATCAACTTTTCATTGGTCTTGCAAACATACTTGGAGAAGAAGCGCAAAGAATACAGCATGGTGTCTATTAGGTTGTGCCATCGGAGATTTTGGAACAATTTTATTTTTTCAACTTACACAAATTCCATTTCCAGTATTAGGAATAATGATTCTAGCAATAATAAACGGTTTAATCACAAGTATAATATTAGAAACAATAATTCTAATTAGACAAGGTTTTGAATTTAATAATGCTTTGAAGACAGCATCTGGAATGAGTTTGATTTCAATGATTAGCATGGAAGTAATGATGAATTTGACCGACTTTGTTTTAACAGGTGGTGCCATTTTAACTTGGTGGGTTATTCCAATTATGCTGATAGTAGGTTTTTTAACTCCATGGCCCTACAATTATTGGAGATTAAAAAAATATGGGATTAACTGTCATTAAATCTTAAATAAATCTTGTTTAAATAATAAAATAAAGACAAAGCTCTCAAAATCATAAATATCGTTAGTGATATCCATACCCCATGATTTGAAATGTAATTTGTTAGAACTAAAGAAATTAATAAATATAAAGAAACAGAAAAAAACATAGCATTTCTAATTTCTTTTGTTTGAGAGGCTCCAATAAAAATACCATCAAATTGATAACAAAAAGATGCAAAAAAAGGCAAGATAATCATCCAAATTGAATAATCTAAACTTAAAGATCTTATTAGATCAATATCAGACATCATATAAATCACATTCTTATGAACAAAATAATAAACAACAGAAATACCTAAGCCTGTAATAGAACTTAAAATAAAAGAATTTTTAACAATTGAACTGAATAAATTTTTATCTTTTTTACCCAATGAATAACCAATAATTCCTTCAGTTGAAAATGCGTAAGCGTCTAAAATGAATGCTGATAGAAAGACTAGATTAATTAATATTGCGTTAGCAGCTATATACTCTTCTCCAATTTTTGATCCAAGGTACGTAAACCACAAAAAAGAAAAAGTAAGCAATATAGTTCGAATAAAAATATTAAAATTAATATTAAAAATATTTTTTAATTTATTTAGATCAACAATTTCTCTTATTATAAAATTAATCTTTGTAAGCTTGTTTAAATAAAAAAAAGTATAAATTAAAAAAACAGTAGAGGTAATTATCCCAGAAAAAAGAGTTCCATAAGCAACACCTTTAATATTTAAATTGTATTGAGTTACGAGAATTATGCTCAATATAATATTTAATATTGAGAAAAACCCTACTGCAATACTTGAAATTTTAGTTTTTTGTAATCCAACAAAAAGACCTGTTATAATATAAAGAGTAAGTTCACCTGGAGCTGAATAAATTCTAATTTTAAAATATTCCTCATAAAAAATAGTAGTTTGTGAATTTAGATCAAATATTTGTAGACTTATCTTAAGAATTAAATTCTGAGCAAAAAATAAGACAATAGAAAGGATAATTACAAATAACAAATTTCTTAAAATAATATTAATTATTTCTTTGTAGTTTTCAGCTCCATTAGCTTGAGAAACCATACCGACTGTTCCCATTCTTAAAAATCCAAAGCTCCAAAAAATCATTGAAAATAAATTTGCTGCAACAGAGGTTGCAGATAAATAAGAAACATTACCTAAGTTACCCATTAAAGACGTATCAATAATTGCCACTAATGGAATTGCAAGGTTGGCAAAAAAAATTGGAATAGATAATTTTAAAATATATCCAATAGATGATTTTTCCATGTCTGATGATTAATTATTATAATATTTTTTTTAATAAATTTTCTTTAAAGAATAATTTATGAATTATTACGGCACTTACATGTAAAGCAACTAAACCAATAAGTACATAGTTTGATATAATATGAATGTTATAAAATTGATCAGCTAGTTCAAAATTGTCCTTTATTTTTATTTCTTTTAAAAAAATCACTAGAGGTTCACCGTTAAATAGTTTCTTTAAAATTCCTGAGATAGTTATTGATAAGACTGCGATGTATAACAATAAGTGATTTAGTTTAGCAATAAACCTTTGCCCCATAAAAGTAGCAGGTCCTAACTTTGGTACTGGATTAATCAAATTATTAAGTAACCTAAAAATAATAACGTAAAATATCCCTAGTCCAACCAATACATGAATATTTTCAATAGTTATTCTGTTTTCACCAAAATCTAAATCAACTAAATAAAAGCCAAGAGGAATTTGAATTAATAATAAGATCGCACTTAACCAGTGCATTAACTTTGAAATCAGTCCATATTCTGTTAAGGTGTTCTTAACATGCATAACTTATTAAAACATAACAAGAAGATCTTTGGTACAATAATATTATCTTTAATTATGGTGTTTTCTGGCTCATTAGCTAATGCTGAGTTGTCAGTAGAAGATATTATTAAAAGTAGAAAAGCACTATTTAGTAAGAATTATAGTACCGCTAAGAGGGTACAATCTTTTTCTTCAAATGGAGATTTTGATGAAGCGATAGAATTAATGAAAGAAATGAATGAAAATTACATTACTTTATTAGATCTATTTCCAGAAAATTCTAAAGAAGGATTTAAAACAGAAGCACTACCTATAATTTGGGAAGAAAAAGATGCTTTCAACGCATTAATGCAAAAATCTGCTGATAATATGATCAAACTCACCTCTATTATAGAAGATGCAGATGATATTAGAGGAACTCTAGGAAAATTAATGTGGGCAAATTGTAAGGCCTGTCATTCCAAATATAGAAAACCGCATTAATAAATTCATATACCCATTTTGGTTAATTAAAATTAATTTTGTTTAATTAATTTAAAATCTAAGTAGTTTCATTTTTTTATGGATAAAATTCAGTCTCACGCAAAGCTCGTAATTGTTGGTGGTGGAATAATGGGAGTTAGTTTGCTCTACCATCTTACAAAAGAAGGATGGAGTGATGTCGTATTGATAGAAAAAAGTGAACTTACTTCAGGATCAACTTGGCATGCTGCAGGTCAATGTCCTCATATGTTAACGAGTTTAAATCTTGCAAAAATACATCTTCATTCAACTAACCTTTATAAGTCACTAGAAAAAGAAACTGAGCAACCAACAGGATTTCATGAAACAGGAAGTTTAAGGTTAGCATATACCAAAGAGGATCTTGAGTGGTTTGATTATACTAAAGGAATTTTAGATATAGCTGGTTCTCCATGTTCAATTATATCAACAGAAGAAATTCATCAATATCATCCCTTTATAAAGTTAGATGGAATTAAAGGTGCTTTTTTAACTCCAGAAGATGGCTATACAGATCCAACCAGTACAACAAATGCAATGGCTAAAGGAGCAAGAAATAGTGGAGCCAAAATTTATAGAAAAAATAGAGTAACTGACATTGAACAATTGCCTTCAGGAGAGTGGAAAGTAATTACTGAAAAGGGTGACATTATTTGTGAGCATGTTGTTAACGCTGCAGGAAGTTTTTGTCCAGAAGTAGCACAGATGGTTGGTTTAAAAAATGTTCCAAGTATAAATATGATCCATCAATACCTAGTTACAGAAGCACATCCTGAAATAGAAAAATTAAGTAAAGAATTACCAGTTGTCAGAGATCCAGACTCTTCTTCTTATCTAAGACAAGAGGGTAAAGGACTTTTAATTGGTCCTTATGAAAAAGATGTAGCAGCTTGGGCTTTAGATGGAATGGATTGGAAATTTGATATGGAGTTGTTAGATCCAGATCTTGATAGAATTGCAGAACACTTAGAAAAAGGAATGGATCGTATTCCACAGTTTAAAGATGTAGGTATTAAAAGAATTATATGTGGTCCTATTACACATACACCTGATGATAACTTTTTAGCTGGTCCTGCACCCGGACTTAAAAACTTTTGGATGTTTTGTGCAGCAAGTATTGGAATTGCTCATGGAGGGGGAGCTGGAAAATATATGGCTCAGTGGATTGTGCATGGTGACTCAGAAATAAATATGATGGAATTTGAACCAAGAAGATACATGAGTTGGGTTGATAAAAATTATTCAGTTGAAAAATCAAAAGAGCAATATCGAAGAATGTATGTAACTCCAATGCCTAATGATGTTGTAGAGGTTGGAAGACCAATGAAAACAACACCAATTTACCAAAAGTTGAAAGAAAAAGGTGCTGAATATTTTGATTTATATGGATGGGAAAAACCAGCTTGGTTTAATAGAGATAATACTAAAGAAGAATTAAGTTATAAAAGAAATAATTTATTTCCTATAATTCAAAAAGAATGTCTACATGTTCATAACAATGTAGGCTTGATAGATCTATCAACTTTTTCAAAATATGAAATTACTGGAGAAGATAGTTATAACTTTTTAGATAGACTTTGTGTTAATAGAGTTCCAAAAAAAGATGGAAGTATTGTTTTAACTCATCTTTTAAATGATATTGGAAGAATTCAAACTGAACTAACTTTAACTAAATTAAAAGATAACCATTATTACGCATTATCAGGTGCAGTATCAGAAATTAGAGATTTGGATTGGCTAAATCAGAATAAAAAAGAAAACGAAAAAGTTGAAATTAAAAATATAACTTTAGATAAAGGTGTAATTGGTATCATAGGACCAAAATCAAGAATGGTTTTACAAAAATTAACAGATAAAGATTTAGGAAATGAAAATTTCCCTTGGTTAAAAAGTAAGGAAATAAGTTTAAGTAACATAAATGTAACAGCCTTAAGAGTAAACTACATGGGTGAACTAGGTTGGGAACTGCATCATGACTTTAAAGATATGGAAAAACTATATGAGTTATTAAGCGAAGCTGGTAAGGAATTTGATATTATAGATTTTGGAGCTCATACAATGAATTCTATGAGGATTGAGAAGGGATACAGAGGTTGGGGGTCAGAATTAACTCCAGAAATTAGTGTAGTTGAAGCAGGCTTGGAAAGATTTTTTAATATTGAAAAAAAATCTGAATTTAAAGGGGCCAAAATTGTATCAAATTTAATAAAAAATGGCCCAAAGATTAAATTAGTTTATATGGAAGTTGATGCTGTAGATGCAGATGCTCATGGAAATGAACCAATTTACTCTAATGGTAATATAGTAGGTCTTACCACATCAGGTGCATACGGGTACAGAGTAAACAAAAGTTTAGCCTTTGGATATGTCAAAACTGAATTTGCTAAAGTTGGAAATGAGTTTTTGATCAAAATCCAAGGAAAAGATGTTAAATCAAAAGTTATTGATGAACCTGCTTTTGATGTAAATAACGATAGGCTAAAATCTTAAAATAAACAATGCTTCCAGTATCAGTAACAGATCATATAGAGGAATACGTTTCTCAAGAGATATATGTTCAAGTTGCAATAATTAAGGGTAAAGAAAAAATTTCTACAGATTCAGCAATCAAAAAATATTTTGTTAGTAATCATTTTAAAGAATTAAGTTTAGGAAAGCCTTACGATCATTTTATTGATGGTTTAAGAGACAAATGTTTGGGCAAATTAAAAAATTCTCCTATGAGAAATACAGAAACTGATGATGAAACAATTATAATGTTACAAAAAAAATTAAAGGAATTAAGTGAAGTGGAATTAGAGGATACTTACTGGGAAATAGAAACTGGAGAATTTTTTTCAGGCGAGCAAATTAAAGAGTTAGAAAAAGATCGAGATAAACTAATTACAAAATTAAACTCAAGAGATGAAAATGAAGTTGTAAAAACAATTTTTAAATTTTGTGAAATTTATGAAAAGTTGTGTGAAAAAAAATATCCAGAAGCACCACTTCCGCTAGAAATATTAAAGTCTAAAAATTAATTTTTTTAAGGGTTCGCTCTTTAGTTGATACCTAAAGAGCTCCCTTTTTATCGCCTCTTTGGCATTAAATCCAAACGGATTTTATTATTTTAAGTTTTTTTATATCTAAAGATCTTCAGCTAAGTATCAGGTGGTAGCAATTTTAACATAAACCTCCTTCATATAAAAAGGTAATTATATCAAAATTATTTTCAATAAATTTATTTGCATTTAATGCAAATATATAAGTTGAATACAACCTACTGCTTTAGTAGATTCCCGATATCTTATTTAACTTCCTTCAATTATTTTTTATTTATTAATTCACTAATAAAGTTTTCTCCATAACCATCATCAACAGCTTTTTGAAAATAATTTTTATTTAGTTCAGCAACTTTTTCAGCTTCAGGAAAATCTTTTAAAAGATCTTGAATGTACGTTAAATCTTTAACAGAGTTACTTGCAGTAAATTTAAATCCTGTGTAATCACCTTTAAGTAAATTATCAAAAACTCTGTTTAGAGCCGCAGAGTTTCCAGATCCTAGCTTTGCAACATCAAATACTTTTTTTAGATCTAATCCTAATCCAGTAGCACATTTTGCTAAATGATTTACTAATGCTCCATTTCCTAAAGATAAAAAGTTATTTAAAAGTTTTGATTTTGCACCCATACCTACTGGACCAAAATGAAAATAATCCTTACAAAATATATTAAAATAAGGTTCTGCTATTTTAAAATTCTCATCTGACGCTCCGACAATACCGCCTAAAACACCTTCTTCTGCTTGAACAGGCCCTCCCATTACTGGGCATTCAACATAGTTAATATTATTTGATTTAAAAATTGCCTCAGTTTCAATAGAGCCAGTTTTATTGTGAGTAGTAATATCAATCACAATTGTTTTATCATTTAATATATTAGATAATTTTTCTGAAATAGATTTTGCAATAGGTGTGTTGGTAACACACATAAATAAAGCATCTAAATTTTTAGACGCAAAATCTTCAAATGACTTAACTTCTTCAGCTCCTTCGCTTACTATCTTTTCAATAGGTTTACGATTTTTGTTAGCAATTACAAAAAGATTATTTTTGTGCTTAATGATGTTTTTAGCAATTCCATAACCCATATAACCAACACCAATAAAACCAATATTTTTCATCCAACCTCCTAATTTAACTTTTTTTACCTTCAGTTCTTATAAATAATAAACCAAATATTATAACACCCACAACACCCACAATCTTATTTACATCAAAAGGTACACCAAAAATGAAAAAATTAAAAATTGTAGACCAAACTAATTGAGAATATTGAAAATTTGTTACAAAAGATAAATTTGATAATTGAATTGCATATATAATTAAAGAGTGGCTCACAAAGCCTGCAATACCAAGCAGTGCTAAGTATAACCAAAAAATATTATTACTTAATGGTTCCCAGTTAAAAAAAATATAAACACTAAATATTATTGCTCCCAAAATAGAAGTATAAAATATTGCTGCAAATGGATCGTTATCACTAGATACAACTTTTGTAAAAAATTGGTAAAGCGCCCAACATATAGGTGGAACGATTGGAAAAATTAAATCTATACTAAATATTTTCATGCTAGGACTTAAAGAATAAACAATTGAACTGAAACTAAGGAGCATCAAAAGAATTCCTTTAAAAGTCAAAATATCTTTTAAAAAATAAGCAGAAAGCAAAGCAACAATTAATGGGGCTGTAAAGAAAACTACATAAATATCTACTAGGTCAAACTTTTGAAGAGAAAAAAACATAAACGATGTAGCTGTCACCATTAATGTTGATCTAATTATTTGTACTTTAAAATTTTTTTTTAAGTTTACTTTCGGCTTAAATATTAAAAAAAATACAATTAAAGACACAAGATGAAAAAAAAATCTTCCCCAAATTGCTTGTGTAACAGGCATGACTGTTCCTAGGTATTTTGCTGTAGAGTCCATACAAACAAACATAAAGAAACCACCGGCAGCTAATAAAATAACGTTTAATAAAGATGTTTGATTTTGCACTTTAGGAAAATTTTTACATTACAACGCCTACTTGCCAAGGATTAAACTCCTCGTCACCGTAGCCATTGATTTCACTCTTAGATTTATTTCCTGATGCAGTATTTACTACTAATTCAAATATTTTTTGACCAACTTCTTCAACTTTTTCTTTTCCTTCAGCTATTGTTCCACAATTAATATCCATATCTTCCGACATTCTTTCAAACATTGCTGAGTTGGTTGATAGTTTTAAACTTGGAACTGGTTTACATCCAAAACAAGATCCTCTTCCAGTTGTAAAACAAATTACATTTGCGCCTGATGCAACTTGGCCTGTAACAGATACTGGATCATATCCAGGTGAATCCATAAAATTGAAACCTTTATTTTTTAAAGGTTCAGCATAATTCAATACATCTTGTAAAATTGAGTTTCCACCTTTAGCAACTGCTCCTAAAGATTTTTCTAAAATAGTTGTAAGTCCACCTTTTTTATTTCCTGGTGCAGGGTTGTTATCCATAGAACTATTGTTTATTGATGTATAATGTCTCCACCATTCAATTCTTTTTATTAATTTATCTGCAGTTTGTTGAGAATTAGCTCTATTAATTAATAAATGTTCTGCTCCATAAATTTCTGGAGTTTCTGATAAAATTGAACTTCCACCTTTTTTTACCAAAAGATCAGCAGCAACTCCCAATGCAGGATTAGCTGTAATTCCTGAATAACCATCAGATCCTCCACATTGTAAGGCTAAAGTTAAATGACTAACAGGTTGCGATGTTCTTTGAACATTATTTGCTTCAGATAATAGGTTTTTTATTTGAGATAATACTTTATCAACAATTTTTTTAGTTCCACCTTCATCTTGGATTGTTAGAAAATGAATTCGGTTATGTTTCTTTAAAGATTCGTCGAACAAACTTACTTGCGCACATTCACATCCTAAACCGATAACAAAAACATGAGAAAAATTTGGATGATTTTTAAAACCATCAATCGTTCTTTGAAAAATTTGCATTCCCTCACTTTCAGTATTCATTCCACATCCTGTTGAGTGAGTAATAGGCACAATTCCATCTATATTTGGATAATCTTTTAAAATTTCTGAATATTTTATTTTTTCAACAATCATTTTAGTAACTGTTGCAGAGCAATTAACGGTACTAACTATTCCAATATAATTTCTTGTAGCTACTTGGCCGTTATCTCTTAAAATTCCATTAAAGAAAGTATCTGCTTTTTCTTCAATATTATTTGATTTATCAGTTACTTTAAAATCTCTTTTAAACTCTCTAAATTCTAAATTATGAGAGTGAACATGCTCTCCTGGTTTAATATCATTTAAAGCAAATCCAATAATTTGATCATATTTTATAATAGGATCACCTTTTTTAATCTCTTTTAAACATACTTTATGACCAAAAGGGATTGGATCTAAAGTACTTATATCGTGACCTTCAATTTTAGTTTTTTCTGGTATGATAAATTGACTTACGCCAACATTGTCATTGCCATTTAAAACTATTAGATTATTCATTAAAATATTATATAACTATTATTTCTTGCAAACCATTATTAAAATTTATGCCTAAAAAAAGAAAAAAAGTCTTTAGAAGTCAGCAGTGGTTCAATAACCCAAAAAATCCAGATATGACCGCATTATATTTGGAAAGATATTTAAACTATGGTCTTACGAGAAAAGAATTACAATCAGGAAATCCAATTATAGGTATTGCTCAATCGGGCAGTGATCTTTCTCCATGTAACAGACATTTTATGTCTTTGACTAAAAGAATTAAAGATGGGATCAGAAGAGCTGGAGGAATTCCAATGGAATTTCCAACTCATCCTATTCAAGAAACTGGAAAAAGACCAACAGCTATGCTGGATAGAAATTTATCTTATTTATCTTTGGTAGAAGTTTTGTATGGTTATCCAATCGATGGAGTTATTTTAACTACAGGGTGTGATAAAACTACTCCTGCAGCATTAATGGCAGCAGCCACAGTTAACATTCCTGCAATAGTTCTTTCAGGTGGCCCAATGTTAGATGGAGTTTACAAAGGAAAACTTGCCGGATCTGGATTAGTAGTTTGGGAAGCTAGAAAAATGTTAGCTAAGGGAGAAATTAAATACGAAGAATTTATGGACATGGTTGCATCTTCTGCGCCAAGCGCTGGTCATTGCAATACTATGGGAACAGCATCTTCTATGAATTCAGTTGCAGAAGCTTTAGGCATGTCCCTACCTGGAGGAGCTGTAATTCCTGCACCTTATAGAGAAAGAGAACAGATTTCATATGAAACTGGAAAAAGAATTGTTGGAATGGTTCATGAAGATTTAACACCATCAAAAATTATGACACGTAAAGCATTTGAAAACGCAGTAGTAGTTGCAAGCGCAATAGGTGGATCAAGTAACTGCACAACTCATTTAAGTGCAATAGCTAAACACATGGGAATTAAGTTTGATTTATCTGATTGGCAAAAATTAGGTCATAATATTCCTTTGCTAGTAAACTGCCAGCCAGCTGGTGAATATTTAATGGAAAGTTTTCACAGAGCAGGTGCAATACCAGCTGTTATGAAAGAATTAATTAAGAATAAAAAAATTCACACTAATATAAAGACTGTAACTGGAAAGACAGTTGGTGAAAATTTGAAAAAGAAAATTGATGTAGATAGCAAAGTAATCAAAACATTTAAAAATGCTCTAACAGAAAAAGCTGGTTTTTTAGTTATGAGAAGTAATTTCTTCTCATCTGCAATAATGAAAACATCAGTAATCAGTAAAGAATTTAGAGATCAATATCTATCAAACCCTAAACATCTGAATGCTTTTGAGTGTAAGGCAATTGTTTTTGAAGGTCCTGAAGATTACCATAAAAGACTTAATGATAAGAAATTAAAAATTGATGAGAACTCAATATTAATTGTTAGAGGATGTGGTCCAGTAGGTTACCCTGGTTCTGCAGAAGTTGTGAACATGCAACCACCTGACAGATTGTTAAAAAAAGGTATTAGACATCTTCCTACTTTAGGAGATGGAAGGCAAAGCGGAACATCTGAAAGTCCTTCAATACTTCATGTGTCACCAGAGTCTGCAGTTGGAGGAGATTTAGGAATAGTTAAAACAGGTGACAAAATTAAAATTGATTTAAATAAAAGAAGAGTTGATTTACTAATTTCTCAGGCTGAGTTTAAGAAGCGAAGAAAAAATAGAAAGAAATTTAAAGCAAATAATCAAACTCCTTGGCAAGAAATATTCAGAAATACAGTAGGTCAATTAGATGATGGTGCTTGTATTAATTCTAGAGGAAAATATTTGGATGTATCTCATACAAAAGGTTTACCTAGAGACTCACATTAAATGAAACCAAAGATATTAGTTTCTAGAAAAATTTCAGATTTAGCAGAAGAAAAATTAAGTAAAGAATTTGATGTAACATTAAATCCAAAAGACGAGCCAATTCCAGAAAGTGAATTAATTAAGATAATAAACGACTATGATGGGATGATTTCTACAGGATTTGATAAAATTGGAGAAAATTTTTTTAATAATCTAAATGGTAAATTAAAAATCATTGCTCAGGTAGGAGTAGGGTACGATAATATTTCTGTTAACTCTGCTTTAGAAAAAAAAATAAAAGTTACCAATACACCTAACGTGTTAAACGAAGCTGTTGCAGAACTGACTATTCTTTTAATATTAGCTGCCTCAAGAAGAATTGGCGAAGCTTATAATTTAGTTAGAACTGATAATTGGAAAAATCAAAAACCTGACTTAACTAAATTTATGATTGGTAACTCAGTTACTGGCAAAACTTTAGGTATTATTGGTATGGGACGAATAGGAAGAATGGCTGCTAAAAGTGCAAAAGCATTTGGAATGAAAATAATTTATTATAATAGAAATAAGTTGTCTGCAGATTTAGAAGATGGTGCAAAATATTATTCAGATTTAAATTTGATGTTACCAAATTGTGATTTTGTAAGCATACACACACCAGCTACCGCAGAAACAAAATACATTCTTAATAAAGATACAATAAGCTTATTACCAAAACATGCAGTTATCATAAATACATCAAGGGGATCAACAATTGATGACGATGCATTAATTGATGCATTAGAAAATAAAAAAATTTATGCAGCCGGTTTAGATGTTTTTAACAATGAACCAAATTTAGATAACAGATATTTAAAACTAGATAACTGTTTTGTACTTCCTCATGTAGGTAGTGCGACACATGAAACACGTCTTGCAATGAGTATGATGGCAGTTGATAATATTTACTGTTTTTTCAATAAAAAACCCTTGATTTCAGAAGTAGTTTAGAACAATTCTATTCTCTGTGTTTATAAAATATATATAATTTCTATATATAATAACTAAACTGATTTAATTGAAATAGAAAATCATTTATGATTAACTTTCAAAAAACATAAACGAGAGGAAGATAATGTTTAAATTAATATCTAAAACTTTAGCAGCAGTGGCTATGGTTTCAGTTGCTTTATTTGGCTCTGCAAATGCAAAGACTTTAAAGATTGAAACTCACTTTACTGCTAGCTCACCAAATGGTGAAGTTGCGGCTCAGTTCGCAAAAAATGTAGAAAAGTTTTCTGGTGGAAGCTTGAAAATTGAAATGTTCTACTCATCTTCAGTAACAGGTAAATCTGCTGAGGTATTTAACTCTGCACAAACTGGAATTATCGATTGTGATATGACTGGTGCTGGTTACCAAACTGGTAAAAATGCAGCGTTCCAATTCGCAGGTGATGTAATGGGTGGATATGATAACCCATACCAACAATATGAATTCTTGAACTACCCAGGTGCTCAAGAAGCTGTTGATGCATTATACAACAAATATGGAATGACTTTAATTGGTTGGTGGATACCAGGACACGAGTCTTTAATATCTAGCAGACCAATTCCAGATGTTGCTTCATTGAAAGACTTTAAATTTAGATCACCTCCAGGAATGGAAAGTATGATCTTTACAACTTTAGGTGCGAAACCAATCGTTATGGACTTTGGTGAAGTTCCTACAGCTTTACAAACTGGTCTAATCGATGGTGCTGACTATTCATCTTTAGCAACTAACTATGCTGGTGGACACTATGAGCAAAACAAATATGCTACATACCCAGGTTTCCACTCTATGCCGGCTGACCACTTAGCTTGTAACACAAAAGTATGGAACAAGTTAAAGCCTCATGAGCAAGGTGCTATGAAAGCAGGAATAGAAATCGCTGGAAGAACTATTACTAGCTTAGTTGAGAGAAAAAACGCTGAAGCTGTAAAAGCTTTAAATGAAATGGGCGTTACTCTTCATGACTGGTCTAGAGAAGATAGACTTAAATTCAGAACAGCTGCACTTGCTGCTTGGGAAGAATGGAAGACTAAATCTCCAGAAGCTGCGGCTTTAATCGAAATACACAAAGCTTACATGAAAGCTAATGGTATTATGTAATAAATAAATTTTGAAGGGCCTGAAAAGGCCCTTCGAATAAAATCTAAAATTTTTACTCAATGATAGATAAAGAGTTACAAGAACAGAATGAAAAAGTAGCGAGTAAAGATGATTTTCCAATTAATTGGATTGATAGAGTTTCCTTATTTTTAAGTCACACAATAAAATATTTAATTCCTGTAATTGTAATTGTGATGATGTATGAAATTTTTATGCGATATGTATTATTTAAGCCAACCTTGTGGGCAAATGAGTTATGTTTATGGCTTGCTGGTGTTTGCTATTTGGTTGGTGGAATATATGCAACTAGATTAAGAAGCCATATTAGAATAGTTTTACTTTACGACTGGGTTGGAAGACCAACTCAAAGAATTTTTGACTTAATTAGTACTATAATTATTGTTCTTTTTGCTACAGCAGTAATTTATGGTGGATGGGAAGATGCACACAGATCTTTCACTACCTGGGAGAGATTTGCAACTTATTGGGATCCTCCAATTCCAGCTACAATGAAACCACTTACACTTTTATGCGTATTTCTTATTGCAGTTCAATCAGTAAATAACCTAATCATTGATTGGAGAAATCCAAAAGAAAAACAATACGACCCTTCTAAAGAATTAAAGTAATATGGAATTTGAAATAGGAACACTCTCGATAATATTAATAGTGGGATTGTTAGCACTAATATCTATTGGTGTTCCGATGGGATTTGCATCAGGTTTCATGGGTGCAGTACTAGTATTTTTATACATAGGTGAGCATGCATTAGGAATATTGCTTTCGAGGTATTACTCACTGGTTGTTACTTATTCTTTTTTATCAGTACCTTTGTTTATCTTTATGGCCTCCTTGCTCGAACGCTCGAATATTGCACGAGATCTTTATGATGCTTTAAACGCGTGGTTAAGAAAAACTAGAGGTGGAGTAGGTGTAGTTACTGCAATCATGGCAACTATCATGGCTGCAATGAGTGGAATTATTGGAGGAGAAATAGTTTTATTAGGATTAATTGCATTACCGCAAATGTTAAGACTTAAATATGATCAAGACATGTCTATTGGTATTATTTGTGCATCTGGATCTTTAGGAACAATGATACCTCCATCAATTGTTTTAATTATTTATGGATTAACAACAGAGACTTCTATTACGATGTTATTCCAAGAAGCAATTGTTCCAGGTTTAATGATTTCAGGTTTAATTATTACATACATTCTTATTAGAACAAGGTTACAACCTCATTTAGCTCCATTGAGTGATGAGCCGGCTTTAACTTTAAAAGAAAAAATGTCTTACCTTCCAGGTCTACTTCCACCAATTGGAATTGTAATTATTGTATTAGGTTCAATTTATTCTGGAATGACTGGTATTACCGAAGCAGCAGGAATGGGTGTTGTTGCGACATTAATTATTATTTTTGCAAGAAAAGAACTGACATGGTTTTTATTTAAAGATGCATTAACAAGAACTTTCAAAGCATCTGGAACAATTTTAACTATTACTTTTGGTGCAACGGTTTTAGCAGGAGCTTATTCTCTTGCCGGTGGACCGAAATATGTAGCAGAAACAATTTTAGCGTATGATTTGAAACCAATGTATTTAATTTTCATGATGCAGATTATGTTCTTAATTATGGGAGCATTTATGGACTGGGTTGGAATCGTATTATTAGCAATGCCAGTATTTTTACCAATTGTAATTGCACTTGGTTTTGATCCTATTTGGTTTGGAATATTATTCTGTGTAAATATGCAGGTTTCATTTTTAAGTCCACCATTTGGGCCCGCCGCTTTCTATTTAAAATCGGTTGCTCCTCCACACATATCTTTAACAGATATCTTTAGAGGTTTTGCTCCATTTATAGTAATTCAGTTAATTGTATTAGCATGTGTTATGTTCTTCCCTGAGGCAATGACACAAAATTTCCACGAGTTTAAACCAAAACCATGATAACAATTGGATTTATTGGAACAGGCCTAATGGGCCTTCCAATGGCTAAAAATATATTAAAATCTGGATTTAAATTAAAAGCCTTTAATAGATCAATAGAAAAAGCAGAACCACTAAAAGAGTTTGGTGCAGAAATTTCAAAAACTATAGGTGATGTAGTTAAAGACAGCGATTTTATTATTACTATGTTAACTGATGATAGTGCTGTAGATGCAATAACTTCTAGTTCAGATTTTCTAGACAATTTAAAATCAGGCTCAACAGTCATTGATATGAGTTCTGTAAAACCCACAACAGCAACAAAACATGGAACTAATTTAAAATCAAAAAATGTAAATTATTTAGATGCACCAGTTTCAGGAGGAACAATCGGAGCAGAAGAAGCTTCACTAGCTATCATGGTTGGTGGTGAACAAAGTGTTTTTGATAATTCTGAAAAAATTTTAAAAGCAATGGGAAACCCAACATTAGTTGGACCTATTGGAAGTGGACAAGTATCAAAACTAGCAAATCAAATTGTTGTTGGAGTTACAATAGGAGCTGTTGCAGAAGCCATAACATTGTGTGAAAAAGCTGGAGCAGACCCAAATAAATTAATCAAAGCTCTTTCTGGTGGATGGGCAGATAGTAAAATACTTCAAACACATGGAAAAAGAATGATTGATAAAGATTTTAGCCCCAAGGGTAAGACTTATACTCATTTGAAAGATATGAATAATATTTTAGAATGTGCAAATTCTTATAATACTCATTTACCTATTTCAAATTTAGTTAAAGAAATGTATAAGACTTTAGTTGATAATGGTCATGGTAACACTGATCACAGTTCACTTTATAACGAGATTGAAAGGATAAATAAAAAATGAGTGGAAGACTTAATGGGAAACAAATTGTTGTAACAGCAGCAGGACAAGGAATTGGAAAAGCAACAGCAATTGCATTTCATAAAGAAGGAGCTCATGTAACAGCTACAGATTTAAACGATAAAACTTTAGCAGAATTAAATAAAGAATATCCAGATATTAAAGTTACTAAATTAGACTCAACTGATAACAACGCTATCTTAGAATTTACTAAAACTCTTGATAAAGTAGATGTTTTATTTAATGCAGTTGGATTTGTTCACCATGGAACAATATTGGAATGTGATGAAAAAGATTGGGATTTCTCATCAAATGTAAATGTGAAATCAATGTATTTTATGTGTAAAGCTATTTTACCTTTAATGGTCAAACAAAATGGTGGAAGTATTATTAATATATCTTCATGTGCATCTAGTTTTAAAGGTTTTCCAAATAGATTTGTTTATGGAACAACAAAGGGTGCGGTGATTGGTTTAACAAAGGCGATTGCAGCAGATTTCGTTAAACAAAATATTAGATGTAATTCAATTGCGCCAGGCACAGTTTATTCACCTTCTTGGCAAGATAGGGTAAATCAAAGTCCAGATCCTGTTCAAGCAAAAAAAGATTTTATAGCAAGACAACCTATGGGAAGATTAGGTACAGCAGAAGAAATAGCAGCTGTAGCTGTTTATTTAGCTAGCGATGATTCAACATTTACAACAGGAAGTACAATTCATGTTGATGGTGGAATTTCAATATAATTTAATAACAAAAGGACAATTATGAAATTATTAAGAGTAGGCCAAAAAGGACAAGAAAAACCAGCAGCTTTAGACAAAGATGGTAAAATTAGAGATATCAGTTCACATATTTCAGATTTAAATCCTGATCATTTAAATTTTGAAACTATTTCAAAATTACAAAGCGCTGATTTAGAAAGTCTTCCAGAGATATCTTCAAGTGAAAGAATTGGTTCATGTATTACAAAACCAGGAAAATTTATTGCGATAGGTTTAAATTTTTCAGATCACGCTGCTGAAACAGGAGCAGAAGTTCCATCTGAACCAATTACTTTTATGAAAGCAACAAGTTGTATCAATGGTCCTAACGATGATATCGAAATTGTGTCTGGTTCAAAAAAACTAGACTGGGAAGTAGAATTAGGAATTGTAATTGGAAAACATACAAAACATATTTCAGAAGCTCAATCACAAGATCACATTTTAGGTTATTGTTTAGTTAACGATATTAGTGAAAGAGAATGGCAAATAGAAAAAATGGGTCAATGGGTTAAAGGAAAATCTCATGATACATATGGACCAATTGGACCTTACTTGGTAACAAAAGATGAAATTGCTGACATCAACAATTTAAAAATGAGTTTAGATGTTAATGGTCAAAGAATGCAGACTGGAAATACTAATACTATGATTTTTAATGTTAACGTTATTGTATCTTATTTAAGTAAATTTATGTCATTACAGCCAGGTGATATTATTACAACTGGTACACCTCCAGGAGTTGGTATGGGAATGAAACCACAACAATTCTTAAAAGCTGGTGATACAATGAGATTATCAATTGAAAATTTAGGAGAGCAAAACTCTAAAGTAGTTGCTTTATAATCTTTTGTGAAAATAACTTCTATTAAAAGTCATGTACTTAAATATGAGTTAGAGAAAGAACTAGGTTATTCACAACAATATTATAAACACCGAACAGCCCATTTGGTTGAAGTACAAACTGACGAAGGTATTACAGGATGGGGTGAATGTTTTGGTCCAGGTAATATTGCTTTAGCCAATAAGTTCATTGTTGAAAAGGTAATTCAGCCTTTAATAATAGGCGAGGATCCTTTGAATAAAGAACATATCTGGCAAAAAGTTTACAATCTTTTAAGAGATAGTGGTCAAAAAGGAATGCCAATACAAGCTTTGTCAGGAGTTGACATAGCTCTATGGGATATCTTAGGAAAAAAAACAAACTCTCCTCTTTACCAACTTGTTGGTGGAAAATGTAATAATGAAGTTCCTGTATATGGATATGGAATGATGTTGCAAAAAAAATCAGTTGATGAGCTAATTCCATTGTTTGAAGAAGAGGCTAAACAGATTAAATCAAAAAACTTTAAAGCAATGAAAATGAAGGTTGGATTAGGTCCAAAAGAAGATTTAAAGTTAGTTCAAGCAGTTAGAAATTCTATAGGCGAAGATTTTAAATTAATGGTGGATGCTAACCATGCTTATAATTTGAAAGATGCTCTTTATGTTGGAAAAGGACTTGATGAACTAGATGTTTATTGGTTTGAAGAACCTGTCGCTCCTGAAGATTACAACGGTTATCGAGAATTGAAAAAAAATATATCAACTAGTGTAGCTGGAGGTGAGGCAGAATTTACAAAGTATGGATGGAATAAATTAATTAACAATGATTGCATTGATATAGCTCAACCTGAGGTATGTGGATTAGGGGGTATTACAGAATATTTGAAAGTTGTAGCCTTGGCGCAGGCTAACTTTGTTCCTGTAATTAATCATGTTTGGGGATCTGCTGTAAGTATAGCGGTAAATCTTCATTTATTGACTGCACAACCAGATATGCCAGGGGGATTATTCCCAACAAAATCTATGCTCGAATTTGATACAACAGAGAAAAATATCTTTATTACAGATCTACCAAAAGAAAATTTTTCAATTTTAGATCAAGTTAAAAACAATAATGGATTTGCATCAGTGACAGACAATGTAGGTATTGGTATAAATCCTAATGAGGACTTTATTAAGGAGTTCGAAGTAAATGAATAAAATTAAAACTACAGAGCCAAAACCTATTTGGAAAATAAGATGTACTTTAGGCGAAGGAACACTTTGGGTTAAAGAACACAACTCAATTTATTTTGTTGATATAAAGAAAAAGAAAATTTGTTCTTTAAATATAAAAAATAAAAAAAAGAAAATATTTAAAGTAAATAAGGAAGTAGGTTTCATTGCTCACATAAGAGATCATATATTTGTTCTAGGATTGCAAGGTGAAATAAGAATTCAAAATTTAAAATCAAAAAAAGTTTTAAAATCGATACCTATAGAACCTAAATTAAAATTGAATAGAATAAACGATGGTAAAACAGATCCTGCTGGAAATCTTTGGTTTGGAACTATGGATAATTTAGAGAGAAAAATTGAAAAAGGATCTTTGTATAAATTAGATAAAAATTTAAAATTAACTAGAGTTGATAAAAATTATAGAATTACAAATGGCCCAGCATTTATCGATCAATATAATTTTTACCACACTGATAGTCCTAAAAAAACTATCTATAAAATTAAGATAAATAAAAATAATAAAATAATTAGTAAAAAAATATTTAAAAAATTATCTTTAGACGAAGGTTCACCAGATGGAATGACTGTAGATAAGAATAAAAATTTGTGGGTTGCACATTTTCGTGGGGCATGTGTCTCAGTATTTAATAGTAGAGCAAAATTAATTCACAGAATTAAGTTTCCAGCCAAAAATATTACTAATTGTGCGTTTGGTGGTAAGAATAATCAAGAACTGTACGTTTCAACAGCTACAAAAGGAATGGACAAGGCTGATTTGCGAAAATTTAGATATTCAGGATTCTTTTTTGGTGTAAAAACAAACACAAAAGGAGTTTTACAAAAAAAATTTATTTTAAGTAATGAAGCAGAGAGATCTTTACTATGAACGAATACCTACTAAGCTTTTAAGAGAAGATATAAGATTATTAGGTACTTTTCTTGGAAGAGTAATTAAAGATCAAGAAGGCACAAAATTTTTCAATATTGTTGAGCGATTAAGATTATTATCTAAAAACACCTTATTAGATAAAAATAAAAGTAAGGTATTTTCCAAAATTTCAAAAGACATAAGAAAGCTTTCACCTGAAATAACTTTTAAAGTCACTCGAGCTTTTTCACATATTCTAAATTTAATGAATTTAGCTGAGTCGTTAGATGCTTCTAGAAAACTTAATGAATACGATAATCCATATTTTAAGAACAAAAAACAAAATCTATTTATTGAGGATATAATCAACAATCTATTTAAAAATAGAAAAATCTCTGACAAAAAAATTTATGATCAGGCAACAAAACTTGATATTGGAATAGTACTCACAGCACATCCAACAGAAGTTAAGAGAAGAACACTAATTCAAAAATACGCAAATTTAACTACTTTGATGGAGCAACGCCATCTATATAAAAAATACCCTGCAAAGATTATTGAAATAGATCGAAAACTGTATTCGGAGATAGCCATTATTTGGAAAACTGATGAATTAAAAAGAACCAAACCATCACCACTAGATGAAGCTAGATGGGGTTTGGCTGTAATAGAGGATAGTTTATGGGACACAATTCCAAGAGTTTATAAAAGGTTGAATGATATTTTTAGGAAAAATTTAAATAAAGATCTTCCCAGAAATTTTAATCCTATTCAATTTGGTTCCTGGATGGGTGGAGATAGGGATGGAAATCCAAATGTTACATCTGAAGTAACAAAAAAAGTGATTTTATTTTCAAGATGGCAAGCTGCAAAGTTATACGAAAGAGAACTTACAAAATTAATTCAAGATTTATCAATGGAAGAATGTTCACAAGCAATAAAAAAAGTTACTGGAAATAGTTTTGAACCTTATAGAGTTTATTTAAGACCTTTAAGAGACAAAGTAAGAAGAACACATCAGTTAATTGAAGCACATATAAATTATAACAAACCATTAGATGAAAATAAATTACTAAAAGATAAGTATGAAATTATAAATCCATTAAGAGAAGTTAGAACATCCTTAAACATGAACAAAGGTCAACATATTGCAAATGCAGATTTGTTAGATTTGATAAGAAGAGTTAGATGTTTTGGAATAAATTTAGCAAGATTAGATATCAGACAAGAGTCTGATAGACATGAAAAACTTTTAAATGAAATATTTAAAAAGAAAAATAAAATAAATTATTCACAATTACCTGAAGAAAAGAAAATTAAATTACTTAATAAATCAATAAAACAAAAAAAATCTTTTGTTCATAAAATTAATTTAAGAGACAAAGAGAATTTAGAAGTTTGGAGAACATTTAAGCAAATATCTAAAGAGCCAGAGCAATGTATGGGTGCTTATGTAATTTCAATGACTTCAAAAGCATCTGATATTTTATCTGTTTATTTATTGCAATTACAGGCTGAAACAAAGAATTTGTTAAGAGTAGTACCACTTTTTGAAACTTTAGATGATTTAAAGAATGCCAAAGGTGTTATGGAAAATTTATTTAAACTTCCTTGGTACAGAAAAATGATCAGCTCAAAACAAGAAGTAATGATTGGATATTCAGACTCTAGTAAGGACGCCGGAAAACTATCTGCAAGTTGGCACCAATATAAACTTCAAGAAGAACTTAGAAATTTAGCCAAAAAATATAAAATAGATCTTGTATTTTTTCATGGAAGAGGAGGATCTCCAGGAAGAGGAGGAGGACCAATTCAGGCAACTCTTAAATCTCAACCATCTGGAACAGTAAATGGAAAAATTAGAATTACTGATCAAGGAGAGGTGATACAGCAAAAATATGGATATAAGCCTTTAGCTGAATACAACCTATGTAGTTATATCGGTGCAGTGATGGAGGCTACTTTAAATCCACCTCCTAGATCAAAACCAAATTGGCGAGATTTGATTCAAAAAATGTCTGAGATTTCTACATCTGCTTACAGAAAGTATTTAAATCAAAGCGAAGATTTTATTAGATATTTTAAAACTGTTACACCACATAAATCTCTTGGAAAACTTGCAATTGGTTCAAGACCCACTAAGAGAAAAAATGTTGATAATATTCAAAGTTTAAGAGCTATTCCTTGGGTATTTGCATGGACACAAATTAGATTAATGCTTCCTGCATGGCTCGGTACAACTGAGGCTTTGAGATATGGATCAATTAAAAAATTTAAAAAAACCATGACAGATATGGAGAGGAACTGGCCTTATTTTGTATCAACAATGGATATTTTGGACATGGTGATTTCAAAGGTTGATCCTGAAATATCAGTGATTTATGAAAACAATTTAGCTGATAAATCTTTGATAAGAATTGGAAAAAGATTAAGGTTTCAATTTGATGCATTGGTCAAATTGCACAATAAAATTACTCCAAAAGAAGTTATAAAAGAGAGGAAAGAGTTTAGAAAAGCTTTATTTATCAGAAACAACTACACTGAGATGCTAAATATTCTTCAGGCAAATATAATGAATAAATTAACACATAAAAAATACAAAAATTTAGACAAGAAATATTTAGACGATGCTTTAATGACATCTATTGCAGGAATTTCTGCAGCAATGAAAAACACTGGATAGATGATTGAATATTTAATTGCTTTTGGAGCAGGGCTAATAAGTTTTTTATCACCATGCGTTCTACCTTTGATACCTGGATATATATCTTTTGTATCAGGCCAATCTCTTAAAGAAATAACTGAGAAACAAAATTTTAATATTGTTCCTTTGATTAAATTTTGTTTTGGTTTTTCATTAGTATTTATCATTTTTGGAGCTTCAGCATCTTTTTTAGGAAAAGTATTGTTAGAAAACTCTCAATCTTTAAGATTAATCGCTGGACTGATTGTTATATTTTTTTCATTACAATTATTAGGTGTTTTTAATTTTGGATTTTTAAATATTGATAGAAGATTTGATTTTAAAAAAATTGATAGTTTTTTCTTTCCTGTGATAATTGGTGCTGCTTTTGGATTTGGATGGACACCTTGTATCGGTCCAATATTAGGATCAATTTTGGCTTTAGCTTCAATTGAAGATACTTTATCAAGAGCAATAATTTTATTAAGTTTTTACTCTTTAGGTTTAGCTATACCTTTTGTGTTATCAGGATATTTAATTCAAAAATTTTTAATTTTTTCAAAAAATATGCGTCAGTATATAAATATTATATCAAAAGTGGGTGGTGCAATTCTTTTAGTAACTGGAATATTAATTATTACAAATAAATTGCAAGCAATTGGGTTTTATTTAATTGAGATCTTTCCTTTTATGCAAAACTTTGGTTAAAGTAATTAATGAAAATTTATCAAATAGATTCAAGTGCTAGAAAAAAAGGCTCAACATCGAGAGCGTTAGCAAAAAAACTTTTGGAAAAAATCAAAAAACCAGAGGATGAAGTAATTTATAGAGACTTAGATGATGAAATGCTTTTTGTAAGTGGCTTAACAGAATCTGGAATGAAAATTGATGAGAAAGATCAAACTGAAGAACATAAGAAAATGTTTGAACTTTCTGACAAGCTTGTAAAAGAATTAAAAGAGAGTGATATTATTATAATTTCAGCTCCAATATATAATTACGGACCACCCGCAACTCTTAAAGCTTGGTCAGATTTAGCTGCAAGAATAGGGGAAACCTTTAAATTTAAACCTAATGGTAGAAGAGAAGGGTTATTAAAAAATAAAAAAGCATATCTTGTAATTACTTCTGGCGGAACAAAACTAAATAGCTCAGAAGATTTTTTAACGCCTTGGTTAAAATTTATTTTAAATTTTTTTGGAATTGAAAAAGTTGAAGTTATAAGCGCTGATCAAATGGCTTTAGACTATGAAAAATCTATTAGGGATGCAGAAGCTCAAATAGAAAATATTTCTATAGATTAAACTTTCTTTTTAAGTGTCTTAATTTTCCTTCGGTACTATCGTAGTCTATATAGCATCCTTGTAAAAATCTTTCTCCTTCATTAGCATCATAAACTGTTCGTCCATGAAGCAACCTATGATTATCCATCATCATTAAATCTTTTGGAGCAAGTTTAAATTCTATTCTATATTTATCTGAATTGTACATTTCAGACAGTTTTTTTCTTGCTTGATAGTATAAATCTAATTCTTCTTTATCTAATATTGGAACAAAATCTAATCTTGGACTAAATCTTACTTGTTTAAAATTTTTATGTTCATCTAATTCAATTAAAGGACACAAAGATTCTAAAATTACTTCTTTATCAATAAATTTAAATCTTACTTTTATTTCTGTTAAGATTTTATAATAATCAGGATAACTTTTCTTTAAATCTTCAGTAACAGTATATCCATCAACCAATGTAGAATATCCTCCTGAAACTTTACTCTCTATGCAATGCAAAAGTTGGATGCATGGGACAGGGTTTCGATATGGATTATCTGTGTGCGGTGCAAGAGCTAACGAAGTATATGCAAGATCATTAGGGTCAGGTTTTGATTTAACATCAAAATATTCTCCAAAGTTTGTTCGTCTAACACTGCCAATTGAGTTTGCAAACTCAACAATATAATTTTTAGTTGTTGGTATATTTTTAATTACAACAAACCCAAACTTATAGAAAGAAACGAGTAAGTCATGCATTTCTTTACTTTCATAAAAATTATCTTGATATTCAAAATTTTTGATATTGCTTAAACTGGAATCCCATTTAGTTTTTTCTATAGATTTTATAACTGTATCTTCTTTTGAGAATTCTAAAGCAATTTTACTAAGATTAAGCTTAGAACTAATTCCATCATTAAAGTTAACTTCTAAAAATTCCTCATGAATAGAAGCTTTATTAATGATTATATCATTGCTCAAACTAGTTGGGTCAAAAAGTCTTTGTTGAGTTCCTTTATCAACAAATTCTTCACCATCCACTCTTTCTCTTAACCAAAAAGGATGTATTTCTTTTTTTTCAGTACCGTTATTGAAGTAAACTTTATTTTCGTGAAGCTCAATTTTCATAAATAATACTTGAGCATTATTTAAAATTTAACTTTAATCAATATAAATTAAATAGTAAGAGTTCTTTGTGAATAATTTTGATACAAAAAAATATCCAGTATTTTCAAGTTTTTTAAACCAGTTAGCAAAAGATCTAACAAAATTTTATTACGCTAAGTTAGATAAGCCATTCAAGATTGCAAATAAGATGAAAGGTAAAGGTTACGATCCTGTAACTACATCTGATAAAGCTTTTGAAAAGTTTATAAGGTCCAAAATTTCTAAAAGATTTCCAGATCATCAAATTATAGGTGAGGAATACGGTCACAAAAATACTAAAAGTGAATTTTCATGGGTAATAGACCCAATTGATGGAACTAGATCGTATGTTGTTGGTAATCCTAGTTGGAGTAATTTGATTTCATTAAATTATAATGGAGAGCCAATTTTAGGATTAGCAAATTTCCCTAAAATGAAAAAATATTACTTAAATGTAAATAAAAACACCGCATACGTTTTTGAAAACAATAAAAAAAGAAAACTAAAAGTTAATTCTAAATTAAATTTTGCAAATTCGAAATTAGCTGCAGCTTTCCATAATCAATTGCCTTTAAAAAAACAGATGAAAATAAAAAAATTTATAGACCGTATGCAATTTCCTTGCTTTGATGCACTTACATATTGTCAGTTAGCAGAAGGTAGGATCGAAATAGTTTTTCAATGTGCAAATAAAATTTGGGATATTCATCCCTTAATTCCAATTATGAGAGCAGCAGGTGCAATTGTTACAACTTGGGAAAATAAAAATCCTGTAATAGGAGGAAATATTATTGTTTCCAACAATAAAATAAACCATCAAAAAGTTTTAAAATTGTTAAAGCCAGCTATTTAATGATACCAGAAAGAGCTCAAGTAATCCTAGATTTTTGGTTTAAAGAAACTCCTTTTGAGATGAGATTTAAGAAGGATGATAAATTTGATCGAAAAATAAAGGATAATTTTTTAAAAGATTATGAACTTGCTTGTCAAAATGAATATGATGATTGGCAGGATAATCCCATGAGCTGTTTAGCTTTGGTAATTTTGTTTGATCAATTTTCAAGAAATATGTTTAGAGATGATAAAAAAGCATTTGCTCAAGATCAAAAAACTAGATTGATAGTAAATGATGCAGTGTATTCTGGATATTTAGAAGCTATGAATGTTGACCAAAGATTTTTTATGCTTTTACCTTTAATTCATAGTGAAGAAATTAGTGATCATGAAATGGCTTATTACTTATTAAATAAATATTTAAGAGAACATGAAGGATACAATAAGATTAAAAAATTTTGGCAAGACCACACTAAAGCAATTAGACAGTTTCATAGATACCCACATAGAAATGAAATTTTAGGAAGAGAGTCTACTGAAGAAGAAATAGAATTTTTAAAAGGACCAAACTCTTCTTGGTAAAATGAATTTAGAATTTATTTTTAAAGTTATAGATAAAGAAGAATGGCAAAAAGCTAAACAATCTGGAACTTATGGTGGATCTGAAAAAGATATTAAAGATGGCTATATTCATTTCTCAGAGGAAGATCAGGTCGAAGAAACCTTAAAAAAACATTTTCCAAATAAAGAAAACCTTGTTTTGTTGAGAGTAAATGCTTTTAAACTTGAACACTTACTTTGGGAACAAGCATCAAATGGTGATATGTACCCACATTTATATTCTCCATTAGACACAAGAACTGTTGTTAATGAATATGAATTATCTTTAAATGAAGATGGAAGTTATCAACTTCCAGACATTTTAAAAAAATATCAATTTAATCGACCTAAGTAATTAACCATTACAACGCCAATAATAATTAAAGCAATTCCAATTAACCCATAAACATTGGGAACTTGATTAAATTTTAATACAGCAAAAAGAACAACTCCTGTTACTGTTAAGCCACTATAAATTGAATAAGCAAACCCAACAGGTATTGCATGCATAGCTTTTGCAATTGAAAACATTGTAATACACATAAAAAGGATACATAAAATTGAAGGAGTTAGTTTTGTAAAACCTTCAGAAATTTTAGCAAAACTATTTGAAGCTATTCCAAAAATTATACCATTAGCTAAAAATAAATATCCTATAAGAGGCTTCATATTATTTACTACCTAACAAATTAACCATTAAAACTCCAATAATTATAAATGCTAGTCCGATCATGGAGTAAAGGTTTGGAACTTGATTATATTTAATTACACCTACTATGACTGTTGCAATAATTGTTAATCCTGCAAATGAAGCGTAAGTGATACCCATTGGTATATTCTTCATCACCAACGAAAGTGCATACATGCACAGAACAATTGTAATTGCAGTAATTATACTTGGAAAGAGAAGAGTAAAACCTTCAGCACTTTTAGCAAAACTATTTGAGGTAACTCCTAGGAATACAGCAACGCCTAGGAACAAATATGAAGAAGCAAGACTCATTTAATAACTTTAAATGAATTTAATTAAAATATATATAATTATTTAAGAGACCATTTAATGGCATCTTCCATTCGATCATCTCCCCAGAAGACTTCATTGTTTACTATAAAAGATGGACTGCCAAAAATTTTATTTTCACGAGCTGAATTTGTGTTTTCATTATATTGTGCCTCTATAATTTCTGACTTTGCTTTAGATATTATGTCTTCTTTATTTAAATTTAATTCAGTACAAACTTCAGAAATGCTAGGATCAATTGCGGGTTCTTTACCCTCCTGGAACCATTTTTTATAAGTCAACATTACAAATTTTTCTCCCCAGCCTTCTTTAAATCCAAGAATTGCAATTTGATTTGCTAAATCAAATTCTGATAAAGGATAGGGAACTGGTGTTTTAGCAAAAAAACCATAACCCTCAGCTCTTCTTTCAATATCTCTCCACATATAATTAACTTTATCAATCTTATCCTTTGGAAATGGGATATTGTTCATTTCTTTCATGATTGCTCTAACTGAAAAAGGTTTCCAATTAAATTTTACTTGATGTTGTTTTTCAACATCAAGTATTCTAGTTACAGAAAGATAGGTATAAGTACTTCCTATCGAAAAATAAAAATCAATTTTACTCACTTATTTTGGCATAGGTGTAGCACCAGTTTCTAAACTAACAATTTTTCCATTGTCATATTTATAAACCGCCATTACAGCCTCAACATTTCCATCGTTAAATGTAACAAAAGCATGATGAATTCCAACTTCATCATTCTCGTAAACAATTCTAACTTTATCTTGATTGATGTCACCACTCATTGCCCATTTGATAACATCACTTTTTGTTAAAACATTTCCTGATTTATGCATTATAAATTTAAAATCATCATGCAAAAGCTCATTCATAGCTGCTTCGTCTTTATTTTTTAATGCAGCACTATATTTTTCTAAGATAGACATTTATTCCTTTCTTTTATTCACCTGGTTTTTTAAAGTTTTTTCCAGCATCTGCAGCTTTGTTGAAAGTTTTATTATAATCAAATACCTCATGAATCATAATATCTTCCATTAAACCTGCATTCATAATTGCAACTTTCATTCCAAGAACACTTTCGTAATCTCCTTCAATAACATTGATTACATCAAATCTTCCTCGAACCCACTCATAACTATGAAACTTTGCTCCAACAGTATCACAAATAGCTTTGATCGCTGCTCCTCTGTCTGCATTTGGATCGCTCTGCATTCTCAAAGCAAGATCACGACTAATCTTTCCAATAATATAAAATTTAGACATTTTTTCTCCTTAACCAATATTTTAATTTAACCTTTATACTGTTCAAGAAAGTCATCACTCATTGGAGTTGTTACATTTTTTTCTAAATCAACACCAGCTGCTGCTCTTTCTTTATGCAGTTCCTCATCATTTTTGAAACCTTGCATACCTTCCATCGTGTCAAATTTTACAATAGTTATGAATTTAGTATCATCACTCTTTTCAGTTCCAGCGTACAAAAATGTCATTCCATATTTTTTAACCTTCTCTGAATTATTGTGAACCATCGCTTTCCATTTAGCAAAAGTTTCTATTGGTCCTTCTATTTTTACTATCATATTTTTATTCCTTTCTAATATAGAGTTTGTACTACTTTTTTTACTCTATCTTCTCCATTAGGTACCGTTGAGTTTATAAATTCATGACAGGCATTAGTTTTAGCCTCGTCAAATTTAGATCCATAAAACTTATCAACAGCTTTGTTTACTCCTTCATCCCATTGCTTTTCAGGGACTCCAACTTCTAAGGCATAAGCTTTTAAAACTTTAACTGATGCCATAGATTTTTCTTTCATACTATATTCAAACGTTTCGCCAATTGGCAAGAAATAGTTAGCCATATAAATACCACTACATTCCCAAGCTTTACTCTTGTCACTATCAGACATATCGGCGTGTACAGAAGTTAGAAATAAAACACTGAATAAAGTTATTATTATTTTTATCAAAATTTTCTCCTTTCTATTCTATCGTGACAACAGTTGTTCCAGGAAATGTATATCCCACAACATAACTGAATAGCATTTGTTGAAATTCTTGTATCATAGGCCATTTGCTTCCAAGCTCTTGGTGATTTTGAAAACCAGCAGGATTTTCATAATACTCAGTTAAAATAAAATACATATTTCCAGTCATACCTTGTGAAGGATCTGCAGGATTATTCCATTCAGGTCCTTTGATAACTGAATATGAATTTAATTTTTTTTCACCAGTCATTGGATGAGTTTCTTTCATCCATTTATGGTGCGTTTTCAACATTTCTTCAACTTTAGCAACATCACTAGCTGGAACTTTCAAAGTAATAGCAAACGCATTTGCTTTTGCATGGCCGTCAGCGTTAGCAATTGTAGTAAATAAACTAAGTACCAAAACTATTATTATTTTTTTCATTTTATCTTTCTTTTTAATTATTAATTATAAGTAATCGAAGACTGTTACATATTCATGACAAAGTCTCTCGTGTTTATAACGCGCGTCAGTTATGCAATTAAGGAGAAAAAAATTGCTGATTATCTTGTTTTATCTGATGGTAAAATTTGATAGGGTTTTGTCATGATCGAAAAATTTAATGGTATTTTCTATTTAATAGTGTTCCTTGCACATTTTATTGGAATAGGTGTTTATTGTTTTCAAACTATTGTTGGAACTAAAAAATTCATGGACAAATTTGAAATAGATCATAGTGCGGCAGTCATTGTCAGATTTGTAGGAGCTTTAATGCTTGGATGGGTAATTATGGCTCTTTATATAATGTTTGTTAGACCAAACGGTGTTGAAGATACTTGGGCATTTTTTACATTAATAGTAATTATTCATGCATGTGTTTTTCTAACAAACTTTTATTCTATCAAAATTGATAAAACTGGAATAAATGAAAAAACTTCTAACGAAGGGATAATTGCTCCTGTTGTGTTTTTAATTTTGAGTTCTATTCTTTGCTACGGTTTGGCAGATAAAATTTACGTTTAAAACCAAGAAGGTATTGGCAAACCTTTTTCTTCCAAGAATTTCTTATTGAACATTTTAGTTGCATATTTATCGCTTCTGTCACAAAGAATAGTAACGATAGTTTTACCAGGTCCTAATTCTTTTCCCATTTTAATAGCTCCAGCAATATTTATTCCACAACTAGTTCCTAAACTTAGACCTTCATTTTGAATTAAATCATAAAGAATAGGTAGAGCTTCATGATCATCAATTGAGTAGGCGTCATCAATTTTAGCCTCACTAAAGTTTGCTGTAACTCTACTTGAACCAATTCCCTCTGTTATAGATCTTCCTTCAGATTTTAACTCTCCATTCTTTATATAATTATAAAGAGCAGAACCTTTGGGGTCTGAAAGGTAAATTTTGATATCTTTATTTTTTTCTTTTAATGCATTACTTACACCCGAAATGGTGCCCCCAGTTCCAGATGAACACACAAAACCATCTACTTTACCCTCAGTCTGTTCCCAGATCTCTTGACCTGTTCCCTCATAATGACCTTTTGCATTTGCAGTATTATCAAATTGGTTAGCCCAAATAACTCCATTGTTGTTTGAGGGTCTTAATTCATCTGCTAGTCTTGCAGCAACCTTTACAAAGTTATTGTCATCTTTATAAGGCTTCGGTTCAACTAATCTTAACTCAGCACCAAGGTTTCTTAGTAAATCTTTTTTCTCTTGAGTTTGATTGTCGTTCATTACAATAATAGTTTTGTAACCTAAAGAATTTCCTAAAAGACCCAAACCAATTCCAGTGTTACCGGCAGTACCTTCAACAACAGTTCCTCCTTTAGAAATCAATTTTTTTTCTTGTGCATCCTTAATTAATGCAAGTGCGGCTCTATCTTTTACAGATCCACCTGGATTTAAAAATTCTGCCTTACCATAAATATTACAACCAGTAATCTCTGATGCAGCTCTAAGTTTTATAAGAGGAGTATTTCCAATTCCAGAAATAAAATCGTTTTGTGTATTATTCATTTTCTGATTTTTTATCACTATCAGGAGTAATTCCGTAAGGTTTAAATTCACTATCAGCTATTCCAACATTCTTAGCAGGAATTCCAACCATCACTGCATTTTCAGGAACATCTTTTGTAATTACTGCGTTTGCTCCAATTTTTGCACATCGTCCAACAGTTACTGGACCTAACACCTGTGCTCCTGATCCAATAACCACTTCATCTTTAATTGTTGGATGTCTTTTCATATTTCTTTGATCATTTGAATTTATACTTGGTGCAATTCCACCCAATGTAACCATATGGTAGATAGTAACATTATCACCAATTTCTGAAGTTTCACCAATCACAACTCCCATACCATGATCGATAAATAAATTTTTTCCAATTTTTGCATTAGGATGAATTTCAATTCCAGTTAAGAATCTTGAAAATTGAGAAATGATTCTTGCAACCACATAAAATTTAGCAGTACTAAAAAAGTTTGCTATACGATGAAAGAATACTGCTTTGACACCTGGATAGGTTAAAATCAAACTAAGCTTTGATTTTGCTGCAGGATCTCTATCAATTATCGATTGTAAATAATCATTCATTGTATTTTATGCTCACTTGAAATTTTAATAAGTGGCTTATATAGTCATTATAATCTGATATTAAAGATTAATTATGTACAAAAACACTAATTGTTTTCATTTAGCTATACCTTGTGGTGATCTAGAGGTAGCAAAAAAATTTTATAGCGAGACTTTAGGATGCAGACTTGATAATTCTGCACAAGAGTGGGCTGATGTTGACTTTTGGGGTAATGAATTAACACTTCATAAAAGTGATCATAAATTAGATAATGAAAGACATGATGTGGACATGGGAAACGTGTCAGTACCCCATTTTGGTGTTCATTTATCTAGAAAAGATTTTGATGCACTTAAACAAAGATTAAAAGATAGTGGCACTAAATATTATGACGAACCATACTTAAGATTTAAAGGCACCAAGTATGAACAAGAAACATTCTTTGTAAAAGACCCTAATGAAAATATTTTAGAGATTAAAACTCTTACATCAAATCCAGAATAGTAGATATCAATTTTTTAGATACTTATTTTCTTTGACAGCATCTCTTAATTAGAGATAGACTTTATTTTTAAATAATTAAGGAGCAATAATGAAAATAATCAAATCTACACTTGTAGCTGGATTAATTTCAATTTTATCAATTTTCTCTGCTAACGCAGAAAAAGTTAAAATTGGAGATCCAGGTTGGACAGGTGCAACTGCAATTGCAAATTTACTTGCTGCAGTAGTTATAGACAAAATGGGTGGTGAAGCAGAATTAGTTCCTGGAAACAATACTGCAATTTATGCAGCAATTGACAGAGGAAAAGGTGAAATCGATGTTCACCCTGATATTTGGTTACCAAACCAAGAAGCTTACACTAACGATTTAGTTCCAAAAGGAACTTTAAAATTAAGCAGCAAACCATATGAAGGAAACCAAGGTTACTGTGTTTCTCAACAGTTTGCAAAAAAAATGAATATTACAGCAATTGAAGACTTAGCTAGACCAGAAGTTGTTAAAGCAATGGACAGTGATGGAAATGGTAAAGGTGAGTTTTGGATTGGTGCTGATGGTTGGGCTTCTGCAAATGTTAACCAAGTTAAATTAAGAGACTATGGTTTATATGATGCTGGTATCGAAGCGGTTAGAGCTGCTGAAGCAGTTAAAAATGCAAGAGTACTAGACTCAATCAAAAAAGGTGAAGGTTATGCATTCTATTGTTACAAGCCTCATGCAATTTGGGGAATGGCTGACGTAGTAATGTTAACAGAACCAAAATATGATCCTGCTAAATATAAAATGATTCAACCTAAAGCAGATGCTGACTGGTACAAGAAATCTTATGTTGCATCAAAAGATGCTCTTAAGCAAATCCAAATCGGTTGGGCTACTTCTTTAGAGAGTCAATCACCAGCAATTGTAGAATTCTTTAAGAATTTTCAATTAACAGCTGATGATGTTTCTGCAATGGCTTATGCAGTTTCAGTTGAGAAAAAAGATCCAGCTGATGTAGCAAGAGCTTGGATGGAAGCAAATAAATCAACTGTAGACGGTTGGTTAGGACTATAATCTAAATCAAAATCTATACTCGGCAATTTAAGATTGCCGAGTATATTTTCCTATAATAAAAGACAAAAATGGATTCATCGAGTTCAGCAATACAAATTCAAAATGTTTGGAAAGTATTTGGCAATACTTCTAAAGAAGCATTAGATGCAATCCAAAATAAAAAAATTTCAAAAACAGAAGCTTTAGAAAATTACAACTCAGTTATTGGAGTTTCAGATGTTTCATTTGATGTTAAACAAGGTGAAATATTCTGTGTTATGGGGCTTTCTGGAAGTGGAAAGTCTACATTAGTAAGGCATATCAATAGACTTTTAGAACCAACATCAGGCAAAATTTTAATTAATGGTCAAGATGTAATGGCCTTAGATAGAGAAAACCTTCAAGAATTAAGAAATAAAAAAATAGGTATGGTTTTTCAAAACTTTGCACTCATGCCTCACAGATCTGTTGTTGATAATATTGCAATGCCGCTTGAGATAAGAGGTGTAAGCAAAAATGATAGATTAGATGCTGCAAATAAAATTTTAGAAATTGTAGAGCTACAAGGTTGGGGCAATAAGTTTGCTCACGAACTATCTGGGGGAATGCAACAAAGGGTAGGTCTTGCAAGAGCACTAGCAGCTGATCCTGAATTTCTTTTGATGGACGAACCTTTTAGCGCATTAGATCCACTGATTAGAAGACAGCTTCAGGCTGAATTCATCAAACTCTCAAAACAAATGAAAAAAACCACAGTATTTATTACTCATGATTTAGATGAAGCGGTAAGAGTAGGACACAGAATTGCAATTATGAGAGACGGAAAAGTAATCCAAATAGGTACACCCGAAGAAATAGTTGTAAGTCCTGCAGATGAATATGTTGCTGATTTTGTAAAAGGAATTTCAAGACTAAAAGTTGTTCAAGCAAAAACAATCATGCAATCCATTGAGAGTTATGAGAGTGCTAATGGAAAATTAAATGAAAACAGCAAAAGTGTTGGAGAAAATGAATTATTAAGTAAGCTCATTGAGTTATCAAAATCTAGCGAAGGACCATTGGTAGTTAAAGATAGTAATCAAAATAATGTTGGTGTGTTAACACAATCAGATCTTTTAAAAGCGGTTATAGAGGGTGGAGATGGAGAATAAACAAATTCATAATCCAACCAGATCAGAATTAATTACAGATTTTGTAAAATCTAATCCTGAATATTATATTAAAGAATTTCAAAAAATTGGAAGCAAGCCTTCTTTTTCATTTTCATTTAATTTGTATGCTGGAATTCTAGGACCTATTTGGTTTGGAATGAGAAATATTTGGAATTGGGCTTTAGCCTTTCTAATTATTGAAACCTTTTCTGTTGTTCAAATAATAAGAGGTTTGTTTGGTAATATCACTAAAGAAGCTGTAGAAAAAATCAAACAAGTTGAATCAACTATAGCTTTTAGAAACAAACAGTTAGAAGCAGCTATTACAAATAATCCAGACAAAGTTGAGGTTTATAAAAGAAATATCAAATCACTAGAAGATGCAATGCAAGGCTACATAGATGAAGTAGCAAGGATTGAGGCATCAGCTATTTGGATTACAATTTTTGGTATTGGATTATTAATTGCCGTTAAAGTTGTTCAAGGAATACTAGCCAACTCGATATTAGAAAAAAGATATTCAGAATGGTTATCAGACAAAACTCTAAGACCTGGAATGCAAGTTAAGAATTTTGTCTCGAGTACAATGTTTGCTGCAGTTATTATGTTTTTTTCTGTAGTGCATTATAGTTTTCCTGGTGTAATTTCATTAATGGATGATTTCCCAACCCATCCTGATATCCGGTTAACATCAATAAAATGGGTAGAAACGATCTTCGATTATGCAGTATTAAAAGGAGATGCATTGTTTACTGCAATCACTATTGGTATTAGATCAGTACTAGATTTCTTAGAGTTGCTATTTGTAAAAACTCCATGGATAGTAATTATTACAACTATTGTAACCTTAACTGGATTAGCGGCAGGACCTAGAGCTGCAATATATTCGGCAGGATTTTTATGTTACATGGGATTTTTAGGTTTCTGGGTTAAAGCAATGACAACATTAGCTCTTTTAGGAACAGCAGCAGTGTTAAGTATTGTAATTGGTATTCCTCTTGGAATTTTTTGTGCAAGGAGACAAAGATTTTATTCAATGATCAGACCAATTATGGATTTCATGCAAACAATGCCTGCTTTCGTATTCATGATTCCTGTAATAGCATTTTTTGGAACTGGAAAAGTCGCAGCAGTTATTATTACAATGATATTTGGTGGAACACCTGTAGTTAGACTAACAGTTCTTGGCTTAAGAGGAGTACCTGAAACAATTAGAGAAGCTGCAATCGCTTATGGGGCATCTAAATGGTATTTGCTTAGAAAAGTAGATCTACCATTAGCAACTCCATCTATATTAGCAGGTGTTAATCAAACAGTAATGTTAAGTTTAGCTATGGTAGTTGTTGCATCATTAATCGGTGCCAAAGGTTTAGGTCAAGATGTATTAGAAGCACTTCAGTATGCCAATGTAGGACAAGGTATTTTAGCAGGTGTTGCTATATTATTTGTAGCTCTTATTCTAGATAGAGTTGTTCAGGGTAGAAAAAGAGTTTAAGAAAAATCAATGGAATATGTATTATTAGGTTTTTTAACCAGCTTAAGTTTAATTTTAGCAATTGGTGCTCAAAACATATTTGTAATTGAACAGGGTTTAAAAAAACAGCATGTATTTTTAGTTTGTTTAGTATGTTCTGTTTCAGATTTAATATTAATTTTTGTTGGAATTTTTTTATTTCATTTTTTCAACCAATTTTTTAATCCAATAGTAGAATTTATTTTCAATCTTCTTTTAGTAGTTTTTTTAATTCATTTTATTTATTCAAAAATTAAAACTCATTATAAAGAAGTTAATTTTCAAATTAATTTTAGTGCAATATCTAAGTTAAATATTTTTTTAAAAACATTAGGTTTCACATATTTAAATCCACATGTTTACTCAGATACAGTTTTTATTCTTGGAAATTTCTCTAAAAATTATTTATTAAATCAAAAATTAGCATTTGGGATAGGAGCATCTTTTGCTTCATTTTTGTTTTTCTTTACTTTGGGATATTTATCAAATTATCTATCTAAGTATGCTAATGACAAAAAAATATGGCAGGTAATAAATATTTTCATCATAGCTTTTATGAGTTTTTTAGTTTTGTTTATTTTAAAGGAAATGATAATTAAGTTTTTATGAGTGATATCTTTGTAGATGATAAAGGAGAAGGTTTTCCATTTGTTTTAGTGCATGGATACTTAGGTTCATCAGAAATGTGGTGCTTTCAAAAAGATTACTTTTCAAAAAAATTTAGAGTTATTGCTCCTGCACTTCCTGGTTTTGGTGAAAGTCATAATGCGCAATCATTAAATTCTATTAATGCGATGGCAAAAAAAATAATTGAAATACTAGATGAAAAAAAAATCGAAAAATTTAATTTAATTGGACATTCTATGGGTGGAATGATTGTTCAAGAAATAACAAAATTAATAGGTGACAGAGTTAATAAATTAATCTGTTTTGCAACAGGATCTATTGGAGATATTCCAGGTAGATTTGAAACTATGGACGAAACACGAGAGAAACTTAAGAAAGAAGGTGCTGAAGCATCATTTTCAAGAGTTCCACCTAAATGGTTTGTAAAAGGAGATAAAGACAAAAATTATTTTTTATGTTCCAATGCAGTTAAAAATGTTTCATTAGAAACTGCTGATAACGCCTTACTTGCAATGAAAAATTGGAGAGGTATTGATAATTTGAAAAATATTAAAAATGACACCTTAATTATATGGGGTGACAAAGATATCTCTTATAATTTTGAACAGGTCGATACATTAAATAAAAATATTGAAAATAGTCGACTAGAAATATTTGAAAATTGCAGTCACAATGTTCACTTAGAAGAACCAGATAGATTTAATATTCTGGTAAAAGATTTTATCTCAGAATAATATTTTTTTAAGCTTACTTAATTTTAATACTTTAGTTTTGAGATTTGTCTGACTACTAATCTTTTAATTTATCCCACTCTGACATACCGCCAGTAATATTTTTAACATTCTTAATTCCCATTTCTTTCATTGTTTTTGTAGCAAGAGTTCCTTGTCCACCTAAACCACAAAATACAACATATTCTTTGTCAGGATTATTTTTAAAAGTATCGTTTTCAATAGGGCTTCCTTCAGCTAAATAAAATTCTAGCAAACCTCTATCTAAATGCATTGCATTTCCAATAGTTCCTTTAGAAAAGCTTTCTTTATCTCTAACATCAATAAATTGAACATTAGGATCATTTAATTTCTTTTTAGCTTCTTCAGCAGTGATGTTTTCAATTTCATTACTGACGCTCATTACTTCTTCAAATTTTTTCATTTTAACTCCTAATAAGTATTTTTAATAACCGTATTTTTTAAGCCTAACGTCACCAGTTCTTGCATGAGCTTCCATACCTTCGTATCTAGATATTCTGGCAGCTGCTGCACCAACTAGCTCTGTAGATTCTTTTGTCATTCTTTGAAAACTTAAAGTTTTAATGAATTTACCAACAAAAAGACCTCCAGTGTATCTGCCAGCACCTTTTGTTGGCAAAATATGATTTGTTCCAGAACATTTATCTCCATAAGCAACTGTTGTTTCTTCTCCAACAAATAGAGAACCATAATTTGTAAGTCTTTTATGAAACCATTCTAGATTTTCAGTTTGTACTTCTAAATGCTCAGGAGCATATTCATCACTAATTTTAACCATCTCCTCATCAGTGTCACAAAGAATTACTTCTCCATAATCTCTCCATGCTGCATCAGCATTTTGCCTTGGAACCTCTGGTAGTTCTGCAATTAATTCAGGGACTCTTTTCATTACTTTTTCTGCAAGGTCTTTGCTTGTTGTGTATAACCAACATGGTGAGTTATACCCATGTTCTGCTTGACCCACTAAGTCAACTGCAACTATTTCAGGATCTGCTTTAGCATCAGCAATAATTCCAATTTCAGTAGGGCCTGCAAATAAATCAATCCCCACTTTTCCAAATAATATTCTTTTTGCTTCAGCTACAAATTGGTTACCAGGTCCTACAATTATATCTGCTGGAGGATTATTAAATAATCCATTTGTCATTGCAGCAATAGCTGGAACTCCACCTAAATTTAAAATTACATCTGCTCCACATAAATCAGCTGTATAAACAATTGTTGGATGAGCTCCAATACCTTCTTTTGGCGGGCTACATGCAATAATATTTTTAACACCAGCAACTTTAGCGGTAGTTACACTCATTACAGCAGATGCAATATGAGCATATCTTCCTCCTGGTATATAGCAACCAGCAGTGTTAACAGGAATTAACTTTTGACCGGCAAACAAACCATCAGATAATTCTACCTCAAAATCTTGACCATAGTTTTTAAGCTGAGCTTCAGCAAATTTTCTAACTCTATCATAAGAAAATTGAATATCGTCTTTTGTTTTTTGATCTAGAGTTTTCTTAATCTCTTCAATTCTCTCCTTGGAAACAATTATTTCACCATCGTATTTGTCAAATTTTTTTGTTAAATCAATGCATCCTTGTTCTTTTGTTTTTTCTAAATCATTTAATAGATCCTGAACAATTCCAGTTGTCTTATTATCATCTGTCGAAGATGTTTTTGGTGATTTTTTTAGATATTGTATAGTCATTGAATGTTTCCTTTTTTTTGAGAATATTTATTTAAAGTATAAAAGATATTAATTCAATTGATTAATAATTTTAAATTAGTCTAAAGCTACTACTGCCGCAGCTATAGATGCTAATCTTGCTTGCGCTTCATCTGATCTACTAGTTATTACAACCGGGACTTTTCCTCCTACCACAACTCCTGCAGCACAGGCACCCATAAAATAAATCATCATTTTAACTAGAGCATTTCCAGTTTCAACACTTGGAACCAACAATACATCAGCTTCTCCTGCAACTAAATTTTTAATACCTTTAATTCCAGCAGATTTTTTAGAAATACTGTTATCAAATGCTAAAGGTCCAAACACATCTGCATTTAAATTTTCCTCTTTAGCAAGTTTTGTTATTTCAGCAGCTTCAATTGAACTTGGTACACTTTCTAAAACTTCTTCTGTTGCAGACAATACAGAAACTTTTGGTCTTTCAATTCCAATACGATTTGAAAAATTTATTACATTTTTCAGGATATGCATTTTAGTTTTAACATTTGGCAAAACATTTAAAGCACCATCTGTTATTATTAATGGCTTATCTTCTTTTTCAACTGTCATATGCCAGATATGACTTAATCTAGTTTTACCTAATAAGTTGTATTCTCGCTTTAAAACTTCTTTCATTAGAACGTCAGTATGAATATGTCCTTTAACAATTATTTTAACTTTATCTTCACTTGCAAGTTTAGCTGCAATTTTTGCCGTATTGTTTTCAACTGGCTCATGGATAAGTTCGTATTTTGATATATCCCAACCAAGGTCTTCAGCACATTTTTGTATTTCAACTTCATGACCGATAAAAACTGGTTCAATTAGATTTTCATTTACAGCGTCTTGAACAGATAACATGGGTAGGGGTTTACCAGCATTTACTACTGCAACCTTAACTCCTTTTTTACTATGAGCTATATCTAATAGTTTATTTGGACAGACAATTTCTTTGTTTGAGAGCATTTTTTACAAATATAGTATAATTAAAATATGTATATAGAAATAATATACGAAAAAGTTATAATTTATCTGAGATTTAAAACATGGAAATAGTTACTAAAATAGCACCATTAGCTTTAGCATTGATAATGCTTGGCCTAGGACTTGGTTTATCTGTAAAAGATTTTACGAGAGTAATTAGAAATCCAAAAGATTTTTTAATCGGAATAATTTGCCAATTAATTCTTTTACCAATTGTAGCTTACATATTGGTATTAATTTTAAGACTACCCGTTGAAATATCTTTAGGTTTAATGATTATAGCTGCTGCACCAGGAGGTGTTACATCAAATGTTCTTACTAAATTTGCAGATGGAGATGTGGCTTTATCAATTTCTTTAACAGCTGTTGGAAGTTTAATTAGTATTATTTCAGTTCCATTTATAGTTTTTACTTCAGCTGGAATGCTAGGGGTTACCGAAATCTCTAAAGAGATTACTATGACTGGGATTGCATTAAAAATGGCTTTAGTTGTAACTGTTCCAGTGATTATAGGAATGGTTATAAGAGGATTTACAGAAAATTTTATCTCTTCAAATATTAACATCGTCAATAGAACCACTAGTTTATTATTTGTTATTGTGTTTGCAGCAATATGGATTGAGGAAAGAGAAAATATTTTTAATTATTTAGCTCAAGCTGGAATAGCAGTTTTAGTTTTAAATATAGTGATGATGATTTTAGCTTTTTATATTGCGAAAGCTTTTGCAACTGGTGTTGCTCAGAGAAAATGTATTTCTTTAGAGTGTGGTCTTCAAAATGGAACTTTAGCAGTATTTGTTGCAACTCAAATTTTTAATGATGTTGCTTACATGATACCAACAGCCGCTTATGCTTTAGTCATGTATATTACTGGATTTATTTTTATATATATTTTAGGAAGATCTAGCTAATTGTTGCTTTATTCAAAATTTTATAAATTAATTCTGAAATTTCCTTTATTGTTTGTTCTTGTATTTTTTGAGTTTTTGAAAATACCTTTTTTTCAATATTAACTGAAATTAATTTTTTTTGATCCATTTTAGCATAGCCTTTTTTGATTAAAGAATTTACTTTTCTAACAACAGTTGGTCGCGGAATACCTGTAATGTCTGAAATAGACATAGAATTCAATCCAACCTTGTCTGCATAAGATATTCTCTTTCTCCAGATTTCAATATCTATATCTTGAATAACTAAATCTTTATTTGACGATGCATTAGATATGATAAGTAAGGCTATACATAATGTTTCCAAATCACCCAATTCTTTCCTCCATCGAAAATAGTAAGAAAAAATAAATTTATAAAATTCGTACCAACAAAAAGAAAAATGTTGCTTAATACCATCTGATATTTCAGTTGAAGAAAAAGAGTTTTGAATTTGATTTTCTTGTTTCAAAATTTTTGAAGAAATAGATATTAAATATGATATATTTTTTAATCCACTCTTTGGCCGTACCGTTTCATAAGCGGATCTATCAATAAAAATTTTTTTTCTTGTTCGTTTAATTACGCCAATTTTTTCTAGATAAATAATCTTTCTTCTTACACTTTCTTTGGGAATTTGAAGATCTCTAGAAATTTCAATAATTTTAATTTCTTCGATTTCTAAAGTTTCATCTTTATAAAAGGTGTTGTAATCGACCTGAATTCCATTTCTTCTATAGAATTTAAAAACATTATTAACGAAATAGATCAGGATCATATACATCTCTATGTCTTTAAAATTTGAATAAGCATTGATTATCCATTCAGATACAAATTTATAAAAAAAAGGAACGAAATTATTAAATTTTTTATTGATTGCTGATGTTACTTTTTTTTCATCAAGTGCTTCAGATATACTTGGTATCATGCTCATAATTTAAAAAAACCCAATATGGACAACATATATATTAGTGTCAACCCATTTTGGACATTCCTAGTATGTAATAATGTAAATAGTAATGATTAAGTGATGTTGTATTTAAAAAATTATGAGTACAGAAAGCTTAAATAGAACATCTGTTGAAATTGAGAACCCCTCTCAAAATATTGAAGCTCCACAAAGAGTGAATGTGGATGTTCTAAAGCAAAGACTTCTTGAAGAGAAAAAAAAAGAAAAAGTTAAAAGAACAATCATCGTTTCTTCTGTTGTTGCTTGTTTAGGAGTTTTAACTTTTTTAACTTATTAAAGTTTCTAAATCTTTTTTAATAATATCTGGAATATTGATTTCTTTTTTTAGATTTTGTTTGTAACGATTAAATTTGTTTTGTCCTGGATACATTATTTCTTTAACACCTTTGATTTTAGGAAGTTTTTTAATTGTTTTAATATTGTCTTTAATTCTTTGATTATAATTTTTTTGAAATAGGTTTGCTTTAAAAGTTATAAATAAATGTCCTATATTTTGTGGTCCTGAAAAATCATCAAAAGGATCTTTAACTCGACCTGCATGATTTCCTCCAGTTAGTACACCACTTAAAATATCTACCATCCAAGCAAGTCCTGAACCTCTAAAACCAGCAATAGGTAACTGAACTCCTTCTAATGCTTTTTTAGCATCAGTAGTTGGTTTTCCAAATTTGTCTAAGGCAACACCTGCAGGAATTGTTTGATTGTTTCTTGCAGCAACTCTAATTTTACCTCTGTTGATCATTGAGATCGAGGTATCTAAAATAAAAGGAATTTTAGAACCAGTAGGGGTTCCAAAACAAATTGGATTAGTTCCAAATAAAGTTTTTAATGCACCATGAGGGGCAACTGCTGGAGGAGCATTTGTATAAATCATTGCTATTAAATTCTTCTTAACTGCTTGTTCTGCGTAATAACCTGATAAACCATAGTGACCACTATTTTTTACCGCAACCATTCCTATTCCAGTTTTTTGAGCATGTTTAATTGCAGTTTTAATTCCAAGATCAGCAGCAACAAATCCAATACTATTATTTGCATCAATATGAGAAATAGAAGATGAAATTTTTTTAATTTTTATTTTTGGTTTTGGATTAATTACTTTTTTAGAAATACGGTCACAATACATTTTAAGTCTAGATAAACCATGACCATAAGCACCAACTAGTTCCGCATTAATTAAAGCATTAGCAGAAATTAAAGCATGATCTTTACTTAAACCAAACTTTTGAAAAATTTTAATTACTTGTTTTTTTAATAGGGGTGTTTTCACTTATTTGAATATTTTTAAATCTTCGTTAAAAAAATTTTTAATATCATTAATTAATAAATTTGGAACCTCTAAAGCTGCAAAATGACCACCTTTGGGAAATTTTTTCCATCTTTTAATATTAAAAATTCTATTCACATAAGATTTTGGAGGCCATTCTAGCATTTCTTTTGGAAATTCTGCTATTGCTGTTGGGACATTTATTTTTTTAAAGTTTTTTGGAAAAGACCTGCCGCCTTCTTTTCTTCTTCCAAAATAAATCCAAGCAGCAGTATTAAAACTATTTGTAATAATATAGATCATTATGTTTGATATTAATTCATCATTTGAAAATGTTTTTTCTATCTTGCCTTTGTTTAGGTGGGACCAACCATGAAACTTTTCTAAAATCCATGCTGCTGTTCCGACTGGACTATCTATCATTGCATAAGACAAACTTTGGGGTTTAGTTGCTTGTTGAGTCCTGTAGCCTTCCTGCATTATTTGATCAAAATTGAATTTTTTTTCCCATTTTTTTTCTTTATTATTTCTTGGTCCTTTTGGATGTCTGATTGGTAAACAATTAATATGAATTCCCTTACAATTTTTTGCACTATCAAGACCAATCCATGCAGCAATAGTCGCTCCCCAATCCCCACCTTGAACAATATAATTTTTATGACCTAAATTTTTGACCATAAATTTATTTAAAATTTTTCCAATCCTCCTTGGACCTAAAGCTTTTTTAATCGGAGTTGAAAAACCAAATCCTGGTAAAGAAGGCACAATTACATCAAAACCATCTTCAATTTTTCCACCATATTTTTCAGGATGAGCAAGCTTTGGAATGATATCAAAAAACTCAATTACACTGCCAGGCCATCCGTGCAAAAGTAATAATGGTCTTGATTTAGGGTTTTTACTTTTTTCAACAATAAAATGCAGATTTATACCATCCACATTAGTTTTGTAGTTTTTAAAAGAATTAATTTTGTTTTCAAATTTCTTCCAATTATATTTTGAAACCCAGTATTGAGAGATTTTTTTTAAATAATTATAATTAGTTCCATACTCCCATCCATTTACATTTTGCATCATGTTCCATGGATAGGCTCTTACTTTTTTATAAATAGTATTAAGTGTGCTTTTAGGCACACTTATTTTGTATGGTTTGATCATTAATTAATTATGACTTATCCAAATAGTTTTCGTTTGAAGGAATGAATTTAAAGCTTCAGTACCTTGATCTCTGCTTAGAGAACCTGATTGCTTATATCCTCCAAAAGGAGTTTTAATATCTCCTTCAGAAAAAGTATTCACTGATACAGTTCCACAAGGTAAACTTTTAGCTAAATGAAATGCTCTGTTTATGTCTTGAGTAAACACACTTGCATGCAAACCGTATTTAGAATTACTTGCAATTTTCAATGCCTCCTCATCGTTTTTGACAGTTAAAACGCCAAGCACTGGTCCAAAAATTTCCTCTTGAGCGATAGTCATATTTTCCTTTAACCCATCAAATAAAGTTGGTTTTGCATAAAAACCCTTTTGTTTCTTACTGGAAACACCACCGGATAAAAGTTTTGCACCCTCATCAATACCTGTTTGAATATATCCATCAACAGTTTGTAGGTGACCTTTTGAAATCATAGACCCCATATTTGATTTGAGATCTAATGGATCTCCAACTTTTAACTTTTTAACTTTTTTAATAATTTTATGTAAAAATTCATCTTTAACTTTCTTATGAACTATCTGCCTCATATTGGCTGAACAGTTTTGTCCACCATTCCAAAATGCTGAATTCATAGCATTATCTATTAAGTCATCTGTAATTTTAGCATCTTCTAATACTATAAATGGACTTTTTCCTCCCATCTCTAATGCAACAGGTTTTAAATTACTTTCACTTGCGTATTTTAAAAAGTATCCTCCAACCTCAGTTGAACCAGTAAAAGAAACTGCATCAACATCTTTGTGTCGACCTAAAGCTTCACCAACATCACCATAACCTGGAAGTACATTTAAAACACCATCTGGTACGCCAGCTTCTTTTGCAATTTGAGCAACTCTAATAGCTGTGAGTGGTGTATCTTCTGCTGGTTTAATTATCACTGAACAACCAGCTGCAAGTGCTGGGGCCATTTTCCATACCGCCATCATTAAAGGAAAATTCCAAGGAACAATTCCAGCAACAACACCAATTGGTTCTTTAACAATTAAACTAGTAATAGAAGGTTCTGTTGGACCAACTTTTCCAAATACTTTATCGATTAATTCTCCATACCACTGAAAATGCATTGGAGCATCATTTGCAACTTCATTAATACAATCAGCAATAAGTTTACCTGTGTCTATACATTCTAAAACTGAATTTTCATCGCCATGTTTTCTAAGTAACTCAGCAAATTTTAATAAAACTTCTTTCCTGTGTTCAGGTGAGCTTTTAGACCACACTCCACTATTAAATGCCTTTCTTGAAACTTTAACTGCTAAATCAACATCCTTATGATTACATTTTGCAACAGCACAAAGTTTTTTACCAGTTGCAGGATTTATTGTTTCAAATTTTTGTCCATCAATAGCATTTACATATTTACCATTAATAAATGCTCTTCCTTCAAATTTAATTTTACTAGCTATTACTTTATATTTGTTACCTGAACTCATAAATTTTTCCTATATTGAATTTATTTTATTTATTAAATTTAATCTAAGGCTCCTAAAGATTAAAATAAATAGATTTACAAAAACATTAATCATACAATTCAAAACTGCATCACTATAAAATAATTTTATAATAACTACTTTTTTTCTATACTTCTAACTTAAAGTTAATTAGGCTTCAATTAATTTAAATTGATAATTTAATTAACTAAAGGGAGATAAATAAAATGTTTATTAAAACAATAAGCAAGACACTTATCAAAGTAGCTGCAATTATTTTCTTTGCACAAGCTGCTTATGCTGAAGTAACTCTTAAGCTTGGAACTACTGGTAGATTGGGTATGCCAATTGGTGACGCAATCGATCAGGCTTTAATACCAGCTATGGAGAAAGCATCAGGAGGTAAAATGAAAATTGAACCTCATTATCAAAGAAGCTTATGCGCAGAACAAAAATGTGGTGAACAAGCTAACCAAGGGCTTATAGCTTTGTGGACTAGTTCTACTGCAAACTACGGTAACTTTGGTCCTGAATTAGCAATTTTCGATTTGCCTTTTATTTTCAAATCATTAGAGGATGCTAAAAGAATATCAGATGAATGGTTAGCGGAAAGACAGTGTAAACTAGCTCTTGAGAATGCTGGTCATATTTGTCTTTCTGTATATTCAAGTGGAGGATTTAGACAGCTTGGAAATGCAACTAAACCTGTTCACGAACCAGATGATATGAAAGGACTTAAATGGAGAACTACTAAAAGTCCAGTTGAGTTCATGCTAGTTAAAAATTGGGGTGCAACACCAACACCTTATGACTGGAGTCAATTATATCAAGGTCTTCAATCAGGTGTAGTTGAAGGTCAGTATGTTGCTAGTCCATGGCAGCATGTAGCAAAACTTCATGAAGTTGCAAAATATTTCACTGAGATCGGAGGAATGTGGTCTGGAAATATTTTAGCGATGGACGCTAAACAGTACAATGCATTGTCTGACCAACAAAGAAAATGGTTACACGAAGCAGCTGATGCTTATGGAGAAAAAGTAAACGAGTTGGATAACGCTTGGATTAAAAATGGTGAAGATGCAATTAAAGCATCTGCTAAAGAGTGGTATGTTCCAACGGAAGCAGAAATGACTAAGTGGAGAGCTGGTGCAATCGGTGCTTGGTTAGATGCGAAGGGTACTTTTGAACCAGAAGTAGCTAAAAGAGTACTTCTAGAACAAGGTATGGATGGATTTGTAGCTCAGTTAGAAGCAGCTGGAGCTCTATAAATCTTCAATTAAAACTTTGTGAAGACCATTTAGTTCTATTTTAGAATTAGATGGTCTTTACCTAAAAAAAATCATAACTTATAAATATCTATGGAAAGTATTATTTTACTTGTCGTACTCCTTTTGCTAATTTTATTAGGAGCTCCAATTGGTTTTATTTTAATACTGATACCATTTGTTTATATTCTATTAACAGATGCCGTTCCTCTCGTTTTAATTCCTAGTCAAATGTTTACCGCTATAGACTCGGTTCCATTGACCGCCATTGCATTCTTTATGTTAACAGGTGAGCTGATGACAAGCGCAACAATTACTGACCGTTTAGTTGCTTTAAGTAGAGCATTAATTGGTCGTATAAGAGGAGGGTTGGCTCAGGTTAATGTTCTTGTGAGTATGTTTTTTGCAGGCATGAATGGTTCTGTTGTAGCAGATACAGCAACCGTTGGAGCGTTAGTTTTACCAGCTATGAAGAAAGCTGGTTACCCTGCTGCATTTTCAGCTGCGGTCACAGGTGTAAGTTCGACAATAGGAGGAATTATTCCACCTAGTATCATGATGATTGTTCTTGCTAACGCAACTGAAATTTCAATTGCATCTTTATTTGCAGCTGGGATTGTTCCAGGTATTTTGATTGGTGTTGTTATAATGGTAATCAATCATTACTTTGCAGTTAAATATAATTTCGAGCGTAGTGATCAGCCGTTCTCAGTTCGTCGAGCTGGTAAAGAATTGTATCGTTCTTCATTTGCTCTTTTAATACCTTTAGTATTAGTAGGTTCAGTAATGGGAGGTGTCGCATCGGTTGTTGAGGCAGGTGCTATAACTGCTTTAGTTGCTTTGTTTACTGGTGTATTTGTTTACCGAACTATCAAATGGAAAGATTGCACAGGTGCTTTTCGTAGAGCGTTCCGTAATTCAGCAATGGTTTTTATTATCATAGCTGCTTCTGGTCCTTTTAGTTGGTTACTTACTTCTCTTGGAGCAATTGGTGACCTTGAAACTTGGCTTTTAGGTTTAGCGGATTCTCCAATATTATTTATTTTAGCATTAATATTATTTATTTTTCTACTTGGAACCGTAATGGACTCAGCAGTAAACATTATCATTGTTGGTCCCGTACTTGTGAATGTTATGTCTCAAGCAGGTTTTCCAGAGGTACAAGCTGCAATCGTTGTAATAGTAGGGTTTTTAATTGGGTCAGTTACACCACCAGTTGGCGTTGCGTACTTTACATCTGCAACAATAGCACAAGTTCGTTTAGAAAAAGTAGCTGTTGCTTTAATTCCTTACCTAGTTGGACTTTTTTTACTTTTATTTTTTATATTAGTTGTTCCAGAGTTAACTATGTTTCTTCCAAACCTATTAAGTAATTAATGATGAAATTTTTAAATAGTATTGATCGTTTTGTTCATAGGATACTTGAAGCGATGTGTTCAATATTTTTGGCAGCGATGGTTGGCTTTACTCTTTATAATGTTACGATGAGATATGTTTTTAATAATCCTCCTGTATGGGGAGATCTACTTACAGTATTAAGTAATATTTGGTTGATGTTTATAGCACTCTCTTTAACAGCTAGAGATAATGAACATGTAGCTTTAAATTTAATATATGAAAAATTACCTGAGAGAGTTTCCTTGTATATTCGTCAGTTCTGGAAAGTTATGATTATGATAATTGGTATCGTCTTAATTATATATGGAATTGAACTTGTAGAGGGTATGAGAGGGAAGTATTGGGAAATGTGGTACTTTGAAATTAGTATGCAGGGTATTGAGTTCAAACCAAATTATATGCCTAAAAAATATGCAGTTGCAATTTTGCCATTAGCTGGATTTTTAACTACCGTTGGTGCTGCAATAAGTTTTATTAAAAAAGTCTAACTTTAAAATAAAAGCTAATTAACCTTTACCTCTCCAAGGTATAGTTTTATCGATTATTTTTCTTAAAGTTACATCAAACAACAAACCAAGAAGACCCATTATAAATATTGTTATCCATATAACTTCGTATTGGAAGTATTTTTTGGCAACGTTTTCAACAAAACCAATACCTGTTGTTCCAGCTAAAAATTCTGCCGCAACCAATGTTCCCCAACACATACCAACTGCAACCCTTATTCCAGTTAAAATTTCTGGAAGCGAATTTGGGAAGATTACATATCTTAAGATTTGTTTTTTTGTAGCTCCTAATGAGTGAGCAGCATGAATTTTTGATAATTGTGTTCCTGATGCTCCTGCTCTTGCTGAAATAATCATGATAGATAAAGAGACCATAAATAATAAAAATATTTTTCCAGAGTTATCAATTCCAAGTACAGAAATAATTAATGGAGCCCAAGCAAGTGGGGGAACTGGTCTATAAAGTTCAATTAATGGATCAAAGAAACCTTTTGCAAATCTATTAAGACCCATAAATAATCCTAATGGAACACCAATAATAATTCCGAACACCAATCCTAAAAATACCCGCATAAAAGAGTCCCAGATATGCCCGTATGGAACAGGAACTTTGAATAATTTAAAGTCACCAGTAACAACTTTTAAAACATTGCTTTTAAAGTTTTCTTTAACTATTCCATCTTTTGTATGAACCGGATAATCTCCAGGCAAGATATCAGCTATCCAATCTGGTAAAACGAAGCCAATCATTTTACTAACATCGACCATTTCAATCCATAAAAGAGGAACATTTTTGTACCCAACACTTGGTTTAGACATCAATACAAACTTATTAAATGTATCAGATGGTTTAGGTAACCATCTACCAGAACCTTGCTCTGAACAAGTAGGTCCACTTGCTACAATTGTCCCAGCAGGAAATAAAAGTATATCGATTAATCTTAATCCAGCTTGTTCTTTATTTTGTAACTCATCAAATTCTATGATTGCTGCTTGCATTTCATTTAATGCATTAGGAGGATAGATACTTGCAAACTCTATTCTTCTTGCAATTTTAACTATATTTTTTGCATAGTCAGATGCTATCTCTTCATTATCATTCAAACCTTTTCTGTAAGCTTTAATGTCATCTTTAAGTTGTTTAATTGAACTTTTGAAAGGTGGATTATGGTTTTTTAATTTAAAAAATTTGTCGTCAATTTTTTTTAATTCTGCTGCAGCTGCATGAAATTTTAAACCTTTATTCGTTTGAGGTGCAGTTGGTATTTCAATTGTATTTTCAATAGAACCACTGCCAGAGTCTATTGTAGTAATTCCCCAACCACCTTGTTCATCAATAAGTTTTTGCCTTTCAGTTTTTTGTGCATCTGTCTCAAAGGGATAATCTTTCTTTTGAAAGTTTGAACTAAGAAGTTTTATTTCTTCTGTTATTTCTTGGAGTTTAATTTTGGTATCCATTTCCATTAATTCTTCACTTGTTAACAGTGGAATTAATTTAGAAGTTCTATCAATGTAGCTTACAAGAATTGTTTTTTGTTGATCATTTAGATCTTGAGATCCATTTATTTCATTTGCAATTTTTACAAGATTTTTATTTTCAATTTTAATAATGGATGTACTTTTGAACTCTCTTTCTTCAATAGGGAACTGATATTTTAAACCTAATAACGACTCATTGATTTTAGCAACCTGGCATAATTCATTTGCTGATTTTGGATAAAAACCTTTTGCTATATCCCATGAATAATAAAGCCATAGCATCAAGATCGCACTACTACCAACAATTACCCAGTGCGTTCCACCCTTAGCTCTTTCTGGGTTTCCAAAAACAGCATCTACTTTTTCAGTTCTGATTAATCTTCTTCCATAAAGAACGCATCCAATAACCGAAACGATAATTAGTATTGTTACAAATTGGGTTAACATTAATTATCTTTCCCCATTATTTCTTCTTCCATATTCCAGATCATGGATAAAATTTCTTCTCTAGTAGATGAAAATTCTTTATTTTTTTTAATTTCTCTTAAATCTTGAGTAAGACCCATTTCAGCAAATGGAAGATTGTACTCTTTATGTATTCTTCCAGGTCTTGGTGCCATTACATATAATCTTTCACCAAGTAAAAGAGCTTCTTCAACAGAGTGAGTAATTAAAATAATTGTTTTTCCAGTTTCTTTCCAAATTTTTAAAACTAAAGACTGCATCTTTTCTCTTGTTAATGCATCCAAAGCACCTAATGGCTCATCCATTAAAATTAAATCAGGATCATTAATCAAACATCTTGCAAGAGCAACTCTTTGCTGCATACCACCTGATAATTGATAAGTAGGAGTGTTACCAAATCCTTTTAACCCAACTATATCTAACCATTCTTCAACTTTTTTTGCTGTTACTTCTGGATCTTCACTTTTCATACGAAGACCAAAGTTTACGTTTTCAGCAACAGTTAACCATTCAAACAAAGCACCTTGTTGAAATACCATTCCTCTTTCAACACCAGGTCCATCTATTTCATTATTATTTAAAGTAATTTTTCCTGAAGTAGGTCTTAAAAATCCAGCAGTAATATTTAATAAAGTTGTTTTTCCACAACCAGATGGGCCAAGAACAGTAAGTAGTTCTCCTTTTTTTAAAGTAAAACTAACATCTTTTAATGCATGAACTGTTTCTCCTTTTGGAGTTTTAAAAATCATATTTAGATTTTGAGAAACAAGATCACTCATAGCGCCCTTATATTAGAAATTTTTTAAAAAAAATAGGCACTAATTTTTTAATCAGTGCCTATTTAAAAAGTCTTAAACCTTTAAAATTATAAAGGTAAGAAACTTGTGTCTACGTTACCAGCTGGAGTTCCCATTCCTTTTAAGAATCCATCTAGGTTTCCGCTCTCCATAGAAGCTTTAGTTTCTTCTGGAGTTAAGAATTTAAATCCACTTAAAGTTTCTTTCATGTCAGCAACAGTCATTTCAGAAGCTTTTGACATAGCATTCATATCAGATTTACCTGATCTGTATCTGTCGTTTGCTTCGTGAGTTACTTCGATGAAAGTTCTTAGCATTCCTGGATTTTCTTTCATGAATTTATCTGTAACAGATGTGATATCTATACCCAAGATACCAGCTGCTCTTGCTTCATCTACAGTTAATAATCTTGAACCAACTGCAGTTGCTGCTTTAATAGAGTTACCACCAAATAAACATGCCATTACAACATCACCACTTACTAATGCAGCAGCACCTTCTTCAGGGTCCATTTGAATGATATCCATTTTACTTCTGTCAGCACCAACAACTTTCATACTTTCATCAAAAACGTATTCAGCCATTGTTCCTAGTGGAACAGCAACTTTTTTACCTTCTAATTCAGTAGCGTTAGCTTTTGTAATTCCAGATGCATTTGATGTTACACAAGTAGTTCCACCCATTCCGTATTCCATAGCAATATCCACTAACTTAAGTGGTGCATTTGATTTTACAGCGTTGATGAAAGGTACTAAACCTTGTGAGTAAGAAATATCAATATCTCCTGCTAACATTGCATCAGTCATAGCTCCACCGTTAGTGAAGTTTGTCCACTTAACTGGTACACCAAGAGCTTTTGCAAAATTTTTCTTCTGCATGTCCTCTAGATTTGGACTTGGCCATTCTAGAAAGTATGCAACTCTAACTTCAGTAGCTGCAGAGTTTGCAACTGAAATTGAAAGGTTAAGAGCAAAAATAGATCCTAGAATAAAACTTAGTATTTTTTTCATTTATTCCCCTATGTTAATTTAATTAAATTATCCTTATTTAAATTCAATTTTGGGTGGTTGTAAAACAAAAAGATAGGTTCAATTAAAAGTTGTATACTTATGACGCATCATTTTGGGTGGTCAAAATATTTCTAGCAAACTAATTGATTTAGTCTAATAGTTGGAAATATTTATAACAGTTAATAAAGAGAGAAAAAAATTTTATGAGCTCAGAAACAAGAACTTCAGTTCCAAATTCATTAAATGAACATTGGATGCCGTTTACATCGAATAAAGATTTTAAAGCAAACCCAAGATTAATTACTGAAGCAAAAGGAGTTTATTTAAAAACTCACCATGGAAAAACACAAATTGATGCGAGCTCAGGATTATTTTGTAATCCATTAGGACATGGAAGAAGAGAAATTACCGAAGCAGTTACTAAACAACTAGAGACTTTAGATTATGCTCAACCTTTCCAACAAGGTTTTGGTGGTTCATTTGAATTAGCTACAAAAATTTCAAAACACACTCCAGGTGATTTAAATAAAATGTTTTTTACTATTTGTGGTTCAACTGCTGTTGAAACCGCAATTAAGATTGCAATTGCTTATCATAGAGCAAAAGGAAATGCTCATAGATTTAGATTTGTAGGACGTGAAAGAGGTTATCACGGAATGAATATTGGATGTGTTTCAGTTGGTGGAATGATCAATAATGTTAAAACATTTGCAAGCATCTTAATGCCAGGTGTTCAACACATGAGACACACACATTTACCAGAACATAAATTTGTTAGTGGTCAACCTGAAACAGGAGGAGATCTTGCAGATGATTTAGAGAGAATTGCAAGTAACTTTGGACCAGAAAATATTGCAGCATGTATAGTGGAACCTATTGCTGGATCTACTGGAACTTTAGTTCCACCTAAAGGATATTTGCAAAGATTAAGAGAGATTTGTGATAAGCATGGAATACTTTTAATTTTTGATGAAGTAATTACAGGTTGGGGAAGAACAGGTTCTTCTTTTGCAAGTCATGAATTTGGTGTTACTCCAGATTTAATGACTATGGCTAAAGCAACAACTAATGGTGTTGTTCCAATGGGTGTAGTTGCATGTAAAGATGAAATTTACGATGCGGTAATGGATGCTTCTCCAATGGGATCTGTTGAATTATTTCATGGTTATACTTATTCAGGAATTCCAGTTGCAGTAGCAGCAGGTTTAGCTGTTCAAGATATTTTTGAAAAAGAAGATATCTTTAATAGAGCAAAAAATTTAGCACCTTATTTCCAAAAAGGATTATTTTCTCTTCAAGACTTAGAGTCTGTTGAGAACATAAGAGGTTATGGAATGATGGGTGGTATTGATATGAAAATGAATACTAAACCAGGTAAAGCAGGTTATGAATGTTTTAAAGCTTGTTATGAAGCAGGTGTTAACTTCAAAGCAACTGGTGACTGTCTAATTATTGCTCCTCAATTTATATGTGAAGAAAAACATATAGATGAGATCATTGATAAACTTAGAACAGGTATTACGAACTATCAAAAAAACCAAAAGAACTAATTAGTTTAATTAAAGACATGGAGAGTGCTTATGAAGATAGGCGTACCTAAAGAGATAAAGCCTCAAGAAAATAGAATAGGGTTAACACCAGAAAGTGTTAAAACTTTAGTTTCTGAGGGTCATGAAGTAATTGTTGAAAATAATGGTGGTTTCGAAGCTGGGTTTGAAAATGATCAATATACAAATGCAGGTGCAAAAATAGCTAGCACTGCAGCTGATATTTTTAATGATGCAGACATAATCGTTAAAGTTAAAGAGCCTCAAAAAGTTGAGGTTGATATGATTAGAGAAAATCAAATTGTTTATACATATCTTCACTTAGCAGCAGCAAAAGAATTGACTGAAGGTTTAATTAAATCAAAGAGTGTTAATATAGCTTACGAAACTGTAACAGATGATAATGGTAGATTGCCATTATTAGCTCCAATGAGTGCAGTTGCTGGTAGAATGTCAGTGCAAGCTGGTGCTCATTGTTTAGAAAAAAATCAAAGTGGAAGAGGACTTTTGTTGGGTGGTGCTCCAGGTGTAACAGGTGGAACTGTAGTTATTTTAGGCGGTGGCGTTGTAGGTGAAAACGCTGCAGTCATTGCAACAGGTATGCAAGCTAAAGTGCATATTGTTGATAAATCAGAAGTTAGATTAAAACAATTGGTAGAGATGTTTGGTGATAAAATTATTCCAGAGCAAAGTGACAAAATTGATCTACCAAAATTAGTTTCTGAAGCAGACTTATTAGTTGGAGGTGTTTTAATTCCAGGTGCTGAAGCACCAAAATTAGTTACTAAAGACATGATCAAAAGTATGAAGAGGGGTTCTGTTATTGTTGATGTTGCAATTGACCAGGGCGGATGTGTTGAAACAAGTAAACCAACTACTCACGGTGAACCAACCTATATAGTTGATGATGTTGTTCATTATTGTGTAGCAAATATGCCAGGTGGAGTTCCAAGAACTTCAACATTAGCATTAAATAATGCAACGTTACCTTATCTGGTTAAACTTGCTAACAATGGTTATCAAAAAGCATTAAGTGAAGATAAAAACTTTTTAGCTGGATTAAATGTTCACAAAGGAATGGTTACTTATAAGGCAGTTGCAGATGTATTTGGTCACAACTTTGTAGATCCAGGAGAAGCTGTCAAACATTAGTAATGGAAAAAAAGTATCCTTCTAGCACAAAGGTAGTTGTTGTTGGAGGTGGGGTTATAGGTTGTTCTGTTGCTTATCACTTAACAAAATTCGGTTGGAAAGATGTTGTTCTTTTAGAAAGAGATCAATTAACATCTGGAACAACTTGGCATGCAGCGGGATTAGTTAGTCAGTTAGGACCTACAGCAGCCGTTACAAAAATTAGAAAATATACTTTAGATCTTTATAAAAAATTAGAAAAGGAAGTTGATCACTCCGCAGGTTTAAGAATTAATGGAGCTTTATCTATTGCTCAAACAGATGCTAGATGGCAAGAGCTTCAAAGGCAAGCAACTACGGCTCAATTGTATGATGTTGATATTAAGATTTTAGATAAAGATCAAATTAAGAAAAATTATCCAATCATGTACACAGAGGATTTAAAAGGTGGAGTGTTAATGCCTGGTGATGGTGCAGCTGATCCAAGTGGTGTTACACACATGTTAGCAAAAGGCGCCAGATTAGGTGGAGCAAAATTATTTGAGCAATCACCTGTTGAAACAATATTAACTAAAAATGGTAGAGTTAGTGGTGTTAGAGTTAATGGGCTAGATATTGAATGTGAATATGTGGTCCTTGCAACAGGTATGTGGTCAAGACAAATTGGAGAAAAAATAGGAGTTAGTATTCCTTTATATCCTGCAGAACATTTTTATGTAATTACAGAACCAATTGAAAATCTTTCACCAACATTACCTGTAATAAGAGATTTTGACAGCAGTACTTATATTAAAGAAGATGCTGGAAAACTTTTAATTGGAATATTTGAAGGTAAATCAATCCCAGCATTTAAAGATATTAATAAAGTTCCAGAAGATTTTTCATTTGGTGAATTTCCAGAAAATTTTGATCATTTTGAACCATATTTAGAAAAATCCATGAAGCGATTTCCAGTTTTAGAGCAAGCTGGAATTAGAAAGTTTTTTTCAGGACCAGAATCTTTTACGCCTGATACCAATTCTTTATTGGGTGAAGTTCCTGAGGTTAAAAATTTATTTGTTAGCTGTGGTTTGAATAGCATAGGTATTGGAAGTGGAGGAGGAGTTGGAAAAGTAACCGCAGAATGGTTAATGACTGGCCATATTAACGAAGATATTTTTAATTATGATATCAAGAGATTTCAAAAGTTTCATTCAGAATTAGGTTTTATTAAAGATCGTATAACGGAGTCACTTGGAGATTTGTATGGAATGCATTGGCCTTATAAACAACATAAAACATCTAGAAATGTAAAAAAACTACCATACCATGATGAATTGAAAAGTTTTGGTGCATGCTTTGGAGTTTCAGCTGGATACGAAAGACCAATGTGGTTTGCTCTTGATGGAGAAAAAGCAGAGTATGAATACAGTTATAATTACCAAAACTGGTATCCATCAGTTGAATACGAAACCAACAACACATTAACAAATGTTGGACTATATGACTTGTCTCCATTTTCTAAATTCGAAATTAAATCTGAGAAAGCTCATGCAGATCTTCAGAGAATTTGTACATCGAATATAAAGCAGGAACCTGGAAAGTGTACTTATACTCATATGCTCAACAAGGATGGAGGAATAGAAACAGATCTTACAGTAGTTTGTATTGATCAAAATCATTTTAGAATAATTAGTTCTGCAGCAACAAGAGAAAGAGATAAATTTCATATCAAGAAGCATCTATCAGAAGGTGTAGAGTTAACTGACGTTACCGATGATTATTGTGTGTTTGGAATATTTGGTCCAAAGAGTAGATTGTTAATGCAAGATTTAAGCTCAGACGATTTTAGCAATGAAAATTTTAAGTTTGCAAATTCAAAATATATTGAAATTGACGGAACTAAAATATGGACCCAGAGACTATCTTACGTTGGAGAGTTAGGTTATGAGCTATATGTTAAAAATTCTGACTCTAAAAATATTTATGAGAAATTAATAGAAAAAGGTAAAAAATATAATTTATCTAATTGTGGGATGCATGCATTAGATACAATGAGAATGGAAAGTGGTTTTTTACATTGGGGCCATGATATTTCACCTGAAGAAAACCAATACCAGGCAGGTCTTAACTTTACTATTAGTTACAAGAAAGACTTTAATTTTATTGGTAGAGAAGCTTTGGAAAAAATAAAAGATAAAAAAATTGATAGGAAATTTGCCATGTTTGTTCTTAAAAATAATGAACCAGGAAAACCTCTTCTGCTTCATGATGAGCCAATTTATAAAGACGATAAAATCATTGGAAGAACTACATCGGGTAATTATTCTTTTAACTTCAAAAAAAATCTTGCATTTGGTTATATAAACAATGACTATTCAGATGATGAACTTCTAAATGGCAATATTTCAGTAGAAATTGAAAAAGTTAAATATCCAGCAGAAATTATCTTTAAACCATTGAAACAAACTAATTTTAAAAGTTGTTAATTAAAAATTTTATTGGTATTTAGCTGCCGTTATAAATTCACTGAAACTTTCACACCAAATAACTACGGTATTGAATTTATTTACATCTATATCTGAAGGGACATCAACAACAAAGTTTTCAAAACTTTTAACCTCTGCAACATATTTAGCTTCATCTTTAATTGGCAAAAATTCATCTTCATGTTGTGTAAATTCATTTGTTAGATAAAGTTTGTAATCAGGCCCAGGTGCAATTGCGCCATTAACTGTGATTTTTTTGTTTGAAATTGTAACTTTTGCTTCTCCCCAGTGAAATGGATCACTTCCTCTTAAATCTCTAACAAACTCAGTTTGATATTGAGATTTATTTTCATACTCATTAATTTTACTTATTTCGACTGACGCTGGCGCAGTTAAAATTGGTAGAAAATATACACCTAAGCCAAAGCCAATTATTAAAAAGGAAAAGTGACTGATAAATAGAAAAGTAATTTTTTTTTTCATAGGAAATTTACTTATAGTTGAAAGAGTTAATAAATGTAGTATAAATCTCTCACTTTATGGCGGGGTAGCTCAGTTGGTTAGAGCGCGGGACTCATAAGCCCGAGGTCAGTGGTTCTTGCCCCGATCCCCATTACCTTTTAATCGAAATTAGTGTCATTGGTCCACTCTTGGTCACACAAGAAAGGATATATGGCAAGTTATAGAAAAAGAAACGGTAAATGGAGCGCAAGAGTAAGATTAAATAAAGAAAGACAAATCTCAAAAACATTTATTCTAAAAGAGGATGCAATTAAGTGGGCAAGAGAATGTGAGGTTAAGATTCAAAAAGGATTACTAGAAGATTTGAACCAAGCTGATCACATCACTTTAAAGGAATTGCTTCAAAGCTATAAAAAAAATGAAACAATTAAGAAGAAAGGTTTTAAAGAAGAAAGTTATAAAATTGATAAACTTTGCAGACAAGAAATAGTAAATACCAAGTTATCTAAGCTTAGTGTTTTAAAGCTAAGAGAGTTCCGTAATGCATGGTCACTGGACCATGGACCATCAACTATTAATAAATATACAACATTAATTTCAATGGTGATTAAGTATGGACAACAAACTCTTGGGATTTATCTTCCCAAAAATCCTTGTGAGTTTATTAAACGACTAAGAGAACCTGAGTTTAAAGGGGAAGTAATTGAACCTGATGAGGAGAAAGTTCTTTTAGAGCAAGCAGAATATTCAAAAGCTAAATGGTTAAAGGTAGTTATTATGCTTGGTTTAGATTGTGGAATGAGACGTGGAGAAATACTTAAAATTAGAAGAGAGGATATAGACTTTAATAAACATACTGTGATTTTAAGAGAAACCAAAAATGGTTTATCTAGAAGAGTAGGTTTATCCAAAAGAGCTATGGATGAAATTAATAAACTTCCTATCAATATCAACGGAAAATTAATTAATTGTGAAAGAGGGGATACTGTTGATTTTTATTGGCAACAGTTAAAGAGATGGACTGGAATTAATAAAAGATTTCACTCAACAAGACATACTTTTGCAACAAGAGCCTCGATGAATGGATGGAGCATTACTGAAATATCTGCACAAGGTGGGTGGAAAGATCTTAAAGTATTGAAAAGATATACTCATATTTCAGCAGAGCATTTAGTAAAGAAATTGCAAATAGTTAAATAAAGTTATTTTCCATTATAATGCTAAAAAATATATTTAATTTATTATCCACCGCTTGTTAACTAAACATAAATTATAAGTTTTATGTTTGGATGCTCCATTTAAATTAATAAGAGATTGGATTATTCTACAATAATTTTCATCTCTATAATAACTTGCTATCACCTTTGTTTTGCCTGAAGACATTCTTTCGTTGCTATGCCATGAAAAAAATTCACCATTTTTTCCATAATTTAGGGCCAGATAGGTTGCATCTGTATGCAGATTAATCTCTTTTTTATTAAGGTTAAAATTTACGTATCCATATATGTCGAAGGCTAAAAATAATAATCCAGCTGAAGTTTCGCCTGCAAGTTTACCAATTGTTGGACTAACACTTGATTGAACTTTAACTACTTCTTTGTCAGGATAACCAAGGTTATTTGATGAACAACCGACTAAGAATAAAAAAGCAAAAATAATTAATTTTTTCACTTTTTATCAGAATTTATTGGTTCAAATTTGTCTGTTTTTAAATTGTAAACAAGTCCGTATTTTTCAACTGGATTTTTTTTAACATTAATATTTTTAAGTTTTCCATTCTCATCAAAACATTTAGGATTTTTAAACCACAAAAGTTTACAAGCAAAGTTTACTTTTTTAGTAAAAGATAAGTTAACATTTAATCCATCATTATCCCTTTGTCCTGATATATCTTGCCTATATTCAGCTGTGAAATTAAAACTTGGATCAAATAATTCTTCACCTTTTTTATTATAAAAAAATCCAAAATTCTTTTCTAGAGTATTTGATGATAAGTCACTTGTTAAATTTTTATAATTTATAGAACCATCAAGATTAACACTTTCAGCTAATTCTAAATTCATTTCTCCTGATTGTATATAATTAGGCACAGAAAATGACCAACCATAGGAATTATTTTTATCTTTATTAATTTTATAAGCTAACCGGTATGAGTTTGTATTAAGATCAGAAAAAGATTTAATTAAACTATTAGATTTTGTATTTATTTTTGTTTTACCCAATGAGTAATCAAAACTTACAATGTTATTTCCCAATAGATAATCAAAACCTACATTTCCTGAATTACTAATATTATTTTTACCAACACCTAAAGCTCCATTAGAACTATTTCCAAGCCAGGTATTTTGTTCACTTAAATGAGAAATAGAAGTTTTTATTTTGATATTATCTCTTGGAAAAAAATCTTTTCCAACATTTAAAGAGTAGTCTCCATTTCCATTTTCATTTGTATAAAAACCTAAATTATAATTTTGATCTAAAGAATATTGTCCTCCTTGAGAAAATGATCCATACATTTGATTTAAAGGTAAAAAATAATTATTTTTTTCTGAAATCATTTCAATATCAGAATATTTCCTTTTATCTTGAATGGTAAAAGAACTGCCAATTTCTAAATAGTAATTTCTATCATAGTCATCCAAAACCATAATTTTTAAATTATCTAGATTTGAAGGCAATGCAGTTCCTGTTGAAAAGTAAGTGTTTTGTAGATTTATAGTTGGATGATCCACTCTACCTGTTGTTGGTATACCTAAGGCTCCTTGAGGATTTGTTGCCTCATCTAAATCTAGTAAGCCTTGCCCATGAATATTTATATTATAATTTGGTAAATTTTTGTTTGCCGTATTCATTACTAGTTTAACTAGATTGTCACCTTTCATATATGGCCACATTTGATTTAAAACTCCAAAAGCTCCTGTTACATGCGGAGCCGACATTGATGTTCCACTTAATGAAACATATTCGTTGTTGGTGATACTACTGTAGATGTTTGTACCAGGCGCCAATATATAAAAATCTGATATCCTATGTTTATCATTACAAGTGTTATCTGAAGTATTGATATCTAAACAGACATGACCAGCTTTGTTTCCAGAAACCCCAACACCATTCCAATCTCCAACAATTACCATTTTTCCACCTAAAATAAGTTTGCCATTGTCATCTACTTCAGTGGCCCAAATTCCCGGATCTCCAGCATGCTCAAATCCATAATTACCAGCTGAATTTACTAAAATAATGTCGTTATCAGTTGCAGTTTTGTAATATTTAGAACTTCCAGTATCATTGATGTATTGACCATCAAATCTCATTTTAGAAACAAGCTCTTCAGCTTTAAATGTTCCATCACTTAATTTTGTTGTTGTTTTTCCCTCTCTATCTAAGAATAGTTGAGGAGAGTTAAAACTCATATTGACTGCAACAATATTAAGCTCCTCACCACCTTCAGATTTTGGAGATTTTAATTTTGCAAAATCTTTTAACGCGTTCTGAGCTTGGCCTTTGCTTATTAATCCATTGCTGAATCGATCTACATTTGCTCCAACCAATTTTGCATCATATGCAACACCGTGAACATTATTATTCCTTAAAAGTTGATCACCGTTGTATACACCTGTAATGAGTTTACCCTCATCGTCAAATGCATCCCCATCTTTATTAGCTGCTATTATGCCAGCTACATGAGAACCATGACCTTGTGTAATTTTTAAAGTATCTCTATAGAGATCATAATTTTTGAAATATAGGTATTTATCCCCAAATTCTTTATGATTGATATCTTGATAGGTGTCTATTACGCCAAGCACAGCTCCTTTACCAGTCCAACCTCTTGAATAAGCAGAGGCAGCATTAATGATATCTAATCCTCGATTAGATTTATATTCATAAGTTTTATGATCAACAATATTGGAACTTAAACCAACTGTTTTTTGACCTAAATTGATGTCATTACCAGTATATTCATTAGATACGAGCTGTTCGGAGATAATAGTTCCTTGATTAGTAACTGTAGAAATTTTTTCTGATGTTTGTGAGTCTACTAGAATATTTTCTGATCTATTTTCAGTTTTTAAAATTTTTTCTATCCAATCCCCATAAGTAGTTTCTTTATCTTTCTCAATTATTTCATTAGAACCATCTTTGTAAAAATTTTTCTCTCTTTTTATTTCTACTAATACTTGTCTTTCTCTTTTCTTGATAAAATCAGTGTAATGTCTTGTTTTGAATATTTTTTTTGTAACTGGAATTGTAGTTATGGTGTCTATAAATCGCTTAATTGTAACAATAGCTTTATTATCTTTTAAATTTTTTCTAAAGGTAGTGTCTCTTGAAATTGTTTTAGTTATTCCTGATCCTTCAGTGATTTCTTCTATTAGTTCAAGAGAATCTTTAAATGTAGTCTCTGTATATGTTTCACTTTCTTCAATTGTTTTATCAATTAAAGGCTCCAAACTGACAGTTTTTACTATTGGATTATCACCTTCTTTTTTTTCTATCTCTTCAGTAATAATAGGTTTTAATTCAGATATATCAGAATTGATTTTCTTACATACTGGCTCTTCATCGACTGTATTTCCATTTAAATAATTTATTCTTTTGAAGGAGCATTTAAAATTAGTTGTTTCTTTAAAATTTTTAATTTTAATGCTTTTTGTTCTATTTTCTTGACCACCTCCTTTGTAAATTGGAGACCAACTTGTGTAAGAAATTTCAGGATCACTCGAATATTCTCTAGTTTCTTGTCTATTTTCTTCAATAATTAATGTTTCTTTAATTACTTTATTTGAAACAACTTGTTCAGCATTTAAAAGCTTTTCTGTTTTAATTATTTCATCTGCTTTTTCCTTTTGGGCAACTTTATTATAATCTGCAAGGGTAACACTTTTACCTTTTGAAACTTTTTCTATAATTGGTTCTACATCATTGATTAAATAAAGATAAGCAGCATAGGCTTCTTTATATGATTTAGAGTTATAGATATTATATTTTTCATTATCACTTTGTTGATTTATTAAATCTTCAGTTTGTAACCAAAGTTGCTCAGTTTGATTTAATATACTTAAAAGATCATTTGCTTTCTTAATATCTTCAGAGTTTGGACCTGTAATCACTGCTGATAAAGATGAGTACTCACCGTTAGAAATAATATTTTGAAAATTACTAATTAAGTTTGTGTAATCAGAAATTATTAATTCACTTCCATTTAAATTTGTTAGATCTTGTTCAATAAAATTTGAAATAACATTTACAGCAGATCCACCTCCACCACCACCCCCACAGGCTGATAATGAAAGTGAAAAAATAGATGTAGCTAAAATTTTTTTAAATCTATTCATTAATTAAAAAATTTTTTATCCTCAGGTAGCTCGTAGTAATGAAAGCCCCAATCTAAACTACCAACACGTTTGCAAGCTGTAAGCGTTTTACTTCTTATTCTTTTTTTAATCTGTAATTGAACCTGATAGTCTCGACAGTAGCCTGAACTAATAGGGTGAGTGAAGATTACTCTTATCTTACCCGATGCCTCTCTAGATGTGCTGTACCAACTAACAATTTCAAAATCTTCTGCATTGTTGAGTGCATAGTAAACAGCATCTTTATGTTGTTTTTTTTCTTTTCGATTAAATCCAGTTAGGTTCCAAAATCTAAAATCTAGATACTGCATCTCATTATAACCCCAACGCATGAATTGATATTGAGCTTCAGTGCTTTTGTATTGAGGGGGTAGCATGAAGTCTTTCTTTAAAAGGACTTTATGATGACTAACTTTTTTTGTGGGTACACCACATTGAGTAATGAATATTAAACTAATTAACGCCAGAATAACCCGGAACAATTTCGTAACCCCCATCTAATTTGTGACAAGCTAAAGATCTTCTCTCGACTAGTTTTCCACCTAAAGGAATTTGATAAGTAAAAAAGTTACAACTATCTGCAATGCCAGCTTCTTTTAAAATATTTTTAACACCATCATTGCAAACAACTTTTTCTTCAGTTTCTTCTTTTATTAACTCGCCATTTTCATTAACAGTTTTGATTAATGTTGTTTCAATATTGCAGTATTGATTTTGTTCTTTTGATAAACTTTTCGAACTATTTGAGAAATACAACAGAACAAATAAGACTATGATTATGAGATTTTTAATCATTGTTTAAAACCTCATTAATCTTTGTTTTTAGCTTATTAGCTTTTGGTTTTTGGACCAGTTTCTTGTCAGCTTTTATTTCTTGTAAAACAGCTTCAACGTGATCTTTTGAAACTTTTAACCTCACATAGGCTCTGTAGGATTTATAGTGAGTAAAAAATACATCAACTTTATCAACGATGTAATAACGAACTAAGGTATCTTTAATTACATTTTTAATTTCATCCTGAGCATTAGCGTCAATAGATAGATTTTCATTTAGCCCTTCCTCATTTTTAATAATGAGTGATTTACTATTCATCTTACCGTTTATTCGATCAGCTAACTTTGCTTTTGCTAAAAGAGTAGATTTTTTAATAGCAAGCTCAAGATCGGGTGAGACACTTGAAGCTGTCTCATACATCCAAGACTTATCTTCACGATCAAATTTTATATACCATTTAGGAGTTTTAGTTAATTCTCCCTTCTTGGACATATCATTCTTAACCGTATAAGTACTACATTGATTTAATAGTAAGCTTAGCAGTATTAAAATAGATATTTTACTGAACATCATTTTTCACTTCCTCTCCTAGTGGAAATAAATGAAAGAAACCTTTTAATTTGGTTTTCGTTACTGTGTTTTTGGCAACTTCAATAGTTTCTTGTGATTTGTTATATGCACTTTGCCATTGTTCTTTTTGAAATTTTTTTGTTTTACAAATTTCTTTTTTAACAAAAGTGATAATTTTATTTTCTTTATTTTTTTGTTTGCATTTTTCTTCAGCAGTAACCATATTGTTTATTAAAAAAGAAAAGCAAACAATTAAGATTAAACATATTTTTTTTTTCATTTTTCTCCTTTTTAAAAATTACTATTCCACAGATTCTGAATGCGTCAACCAGGGTAGGGAGTGAAATTTTTAAATTTATTTTTCACTTAGAAATTAAAAATATTTTTTTGAATTTTTTTTAGTGAAAATAATTAAAAATTATTTCACGCTTCATGAGGTTGACAGATTTCAATTCTGTGTAATTCTGTTTACGTATAAACAATTAATAAAGGAAAAACTGAATGTATAATGATTATCAAATCGTCAAAAATGCTTATAATGAAGAGAAGAAAAAACTATTTAATTTGGAAAGAAATTTTAAATTGAAACAAGATTATTTCAACTTTTCACCTAGTGAATTTGCATTTGGATTTGAAGGATGTCAGAAATGTTTTTACGATAGAAAAGTAAATAAGCTTGAATTAAAAACAGCTTTTCCTGCAATATTTTCCAAGATTGATTTAGTTCACAAACATTATTACCACAATAAATCTAGTAAAATTATTTCAGAAGAACTTGAGGATGGTGTTATTTTTACAGATCATAATAAAATGTTAAAATCTGATGTTCTTTACGATTTAAAGGAAAGACCATTTACTATGGGTGGAAAAATTGATGCTTATATCAAACATAAAAATAGCTTTACTATAGTTGATTTTAAAACAACAAATATCAACGAAAAAAAAATTGATACCTATGCAACTCAGCTACAGAGTTATGCTTTGATGATGGAAAATCCAAAATCTGGAAGTTTAAAATTAGAACCAGTTAAAAAACTTGGAATATTTTGTTTTGAACCAAGCAGCATCAAAGATGCTAAAAGTACTGATTGCAACATGGTTTTTAACACCAAATGGTTTGAAATCAAAAGAGATGATCAATCTCTATTAAAATATATCACTAAAATCCAAGATATCCTTTATGCAAATGATGTTCCTCCATCAAGTTCTTCATGTGGAACTTGTAAATATAGAGAGGAGATTTCGAATGCAAATAGATAATAATAAGCGATTAGAAATTAAGGCCATGGAGGTGGTGGCTTTTATATTAGAACAATATGATAAAGAAAAAATAGATAAAGATATTGATTTGTGTGCTGAGTTAGTACTGATTTCAAAAATAGTAATGACAAGATTGAAAAAAAGATACAATTTAGAATTTAAAAAAAATAATTTAATTGATGAAGCAAAAGCTAAAATCATCAAAGATATAGAAAAAGATGAAGCATACGATACTTTGATTCATTTGGTTAAAAACTTTAAGAAAATAAAGGAAGAAAGTTTAAATTAAATATGTGGAAATTTTTAAAATACAGATTCAATAAAGCATTTGAACAAAATTTGTTTAATCTAGTTTTATTTTTAATCGGTATTAGCGTTGTTGGAATTTTATTATTTTCTACACTTTTTTTTGCATTACAAAAAATAGGACTACTTGGAGATGATAACTTTTTTACAGCTACAGTTTGGCAAGCGTTTAATTTATTTTTTGATCAAAATGCCATCTTTGGTTTAGATGTAGATAAAAATAATTTCTTTGATTTTTTCTTTAAATTTAATGTAACAATATTTGGTATTTTAATTTTTTCAGCGTTAATTGGAATAATTACAAATTTTATTTCTAATAAAATCGAGTCTTTAAGAACAGGTAAAACTAAAATTGAGGAAGAAAATCACATTATCTTTTTTAATTTTAGCAGAAGGCTCATTCCTTTAATTTCTGAACTTTGCAATGCTTATATAAAAGAAAAAAAATCCTTTGTAATTGTAAGTAATGAAGAGCCATTAACGGTTTTAGAAAAAATTAACAATGTGATTAAAGTTCCAAAAAATATTACTATTGTTGCACGAAAAGGTTACGCTTGGCAAAAAAGTTTACAAGAGAGAATAAATTTAGAAAAAGCAAAACAATTAATTATTTTAAAACCCGATGTAAGTGAAACTTTTAAAACTGAACTCGACTGTGATGTGGAAGTAGGTAAAAGCTTCGCCTCTTTACTTGGAAGTGATGCTTGGCAAAAAAATCCATGCAAAGTTCTTGCTGAATTTCATGATGAAATGAGGGGTTTTTTATATTTAGATTTTTGTCGAGATTTAATTGTTAAACAAATGAATAATAAAGGTTTCTCTTGGCAGGATCCTGATATCATCAGCTCTGCTAATTTAAAAAATACCTTACTTTCACAGTGTACCAATACTCCAGATTTATCGGAGATCTATGACAATTTATTTGGTTATGAAGGGTCTGAGATTTACTTTGTAAATCCTAATGATCAAAAATATTCAGATATTTTAAAAAAGAATATCGGTAAAACGATTAAAGATTTTAATGCTCTTTGTGACAATATTATTGTCATAGGTTTTTATCTAAACGACCAAAAACATAATATTACTTGGAATAAGATATTTATAAATAGTCCTAAAGATTTTCCACTATCTGATAACTTTGGTCTTATTTGTATTGCTAAAAATGAAGATCAAATTCTACAGGAATTAAACAATATTGAAAATCAAACCAAAGAAGTTGCAGATATAAATGCCAACTTTAAAGAGGATAACAAAGACATCAACATTGCTATGTTTGATTATAGCAAAGAAGAGGATAATATTTACTTAATTGAACTATTAAGATCAATTATTGCAAGTAATTATTACAATAATTTAAAAGGCATAAAAGTTTATAGAGATAAAATTGAAAATAATTTATCTGATAAAAAATTTTTACCAACATCACCTGACTATGAAATAAATAAAGATCAAAAAAATCATTCTTTATTAGGATTAATTTTTCATACAGTTAATATAGGTGAGAAAAATAAATTTGATTTACAAGTTTATGCTATTAACAAAAACTCTAGCCTAAAGTCATCAATTAACGCTGGTGACTATATATTAAATGCAGTTTCAAAATCAGAAATTGATAATTTAAAAAATAAGTCAGAAAGTGAATTAAGGTATAAATTTAAACCTAATCTTCAAAATCAATTTAAGCAATATGTTGCAAAATTAATCGATGACAATGATGAAATTTATTTAATCATCAAAAAGCATAAAACTAAAAAAATAGAATTTATTGAAATTAAAAAAGATCAAATCTTAAAAGATCAAAAACTAGTAAATGATCAATTTAATTTAATTCAAGCTAACAGACAAACAATGATCAATGATTTAAAGAACAATGTTTCTTTTGAAGAAAAAGATTTAAATGAACAAACAAAAGACATGGGCCTTGGAACTGTATCTGAATACGAAAATGATAATTGCTATATTTTCTTTAATGAAACCAATCAACAAATTCAAAAATTTAGAGAAAACCCTACTGAAGATCATGTCATGATCAATAATTTCGTAGGCTTTTCTAATTTAAGACTTAGCGATGGTAAAATGGCTGATCACTCAATGATTACTGAGATTAATGGTTATCGAAGTAAAAAAATCTTAGAAGATTATAAGTCAAAATATTTCAGTCCATATATTGGTAATGATGTAATTGAGATGAACTCTATTATCAGTAAATATATTGCAGCGGGTACCTTTGATATTAAAAATACTAGATTAATTGATCTTTTATTTAGTAGGGCTCATACTATTAAAGCTCATACATTGGTTGATAAAGAACTAACTGCTACTTTCTGTGAATTAGAAAAACACTTTCAAAATAAAAATGAGACTTTAATTGGAATTATTGATTATGATTTTGATGAAAATCAAAAAAGAAAAATTAAAAATATATCTATTAACCCTAAACAAACTGATAAAATAAAACTAGATCAAGGAGATAGATTAATAACTATTGCAAACTTTAATGATTTAGAAATGGTGAACCACAGTAGATATTTGCATATATTATAATAAACTAATGACTAAATATGATCTCAAAAATAAGCTAAGATTACAATTAAGTGAAGATATGAGGAAATTTGCTATAATAAATAATCTAACTGAACATGATGTAATAAAGATTAGAGATAATAAATTAATCCCTGAACCTCATCTTGGTTTCTTAACAGCTTTGTTAAAAGATAAGAATTTAGAATTCTACAAAGAAGATAAATTATTAAAAAAAATCTGTGGTATCACTGAGGATGCATTAAGAATTGCTGCTGAGGATTTAGAAAATGAGAAATTCTATGAATAATTTTAAATAAAAATAATAACTCAATGAGTGAAATATATATTGAAGATTTAAATTTTGCTAAAGAATTTGAAGAACTATCAAAATTATTAGAAACAGTATTTAGAAAATCGTTAAATTATACAAAAGTTAAGAATATTTCTTTAAATGATGTTGGCAAGAATTTTTCCATTTATCCAGAAATTAAAATTACTTTTGAAAGTCATAATGGCTGGGAAGGTGGCAATCCTAAGGAAGGAAAAAAACTTGAGCACTATGATGAAAAATGTGGAACTTTTATGATATTTATTCCAATGGATTTTAGAATTGGTGATAATTTTAAACAACATTTATATCCAGAAAATTTTGCTATTAATACGTGGAGAGAAAAAAGTGAGAGACTTTATGATATAAGCTATGAATTAAATAAAGATGATAACGATTATCTAATTGAAAATATAACTCCCATTGGTGTTACTGTTTATTTAGGAAATTTGGCACTTAAACAAGGATTAATAAATTATGATGAAGAATTAAATATTATTAAACAAGATACAAACAAATTGAAGCAATTGCTTTCTAAGTAAAAAATTTAAAATGAGTCCAAATATTATAAAATCTCACATTTATGCAAAAGATATTTTTAAAGCAGAAAAAATCCATAATTCAAAACTCAAATATCTTAATCTAAAAATAAGAAAAAAAAAAAATAAATCAATATTTCAAGGATCGAGCGACATTCCTAGAACAAGCCTTGAAAGTTGGGGTGTATATTTTATGTTTTTTAAAACATCTCTCATATATGTAGGAAGTTATTGTGGAAAAAAAACTGTTTTGGAAAGATGGGAAAAACATTTAAAAACTGACACAACAAGATTTCAACGTATAAATTTTGAGGTAATAAATGGTAAAGCTCCATTTATAGATCAAGACAGATTAGAAAAATTAGAATTTTTTAAAAATAAAATTATTATAAATTATGGCAAGAAAGATTTAAAAAAATCAAACATATATAAAGATATAATTGAAGATATTTTGAGCATTAATTCAAGCTTCTCAAAAAAGTATTTACAAATTATTGCAAACGACGGAAATAATCATTCTCCTAACAGATTCAGGGTTGCTAATTATTTTTGGGATGATCATTTAAAAAATAGAGGAGAAGATAATATATTTAATGATTTCGAGTTCTTTTACTTTAAATTTGAGAATTTCAAAAATTTTGTTTCAAAAAATTCTTCACATGAAGAAAATAAAAAAAAATTCCAAAAATTTTTTGAAAAACCTTTTATAAAAAAATTTAGCCCACCCGCCAATGCTACTGAAGATAAAAAAAATAAGGAATTTAAGATTATTCAAAATATTTCAATAATAAATGAGATTGAAGACGAATTAAGAAAGAGCTATGATGGACAGAGTTTTTTTGGATAATAATTAATGACAGATATATATAAAAAAATAACTGACCTTAACTCCAGGTATGGTAATGAATCTTCTGAATTTGAGGAGGATTTAGTAGAGCATCTTAAGAAAAAATTTCCTAATCAATACAAATTATCATTAGAAGATCTTAAAAATGATGGGTCTGATGATCCTGAAATGGAAATGACACCAAGTAGATTTGCTGATCACATTGGAGATAAAGGTGAAGAGTTCTTAAAAGAATACGAAGCTGTTTTAAAAAAACTAAATGAATAAAAATGGCTTTTGAATATAAAAAACTCGGTAAACTTCAAGATCACTTAGAAGCAGAGGCAACTGACTGGATAGAAAGTTATATCAAGGACCTACATGGAGTTAATGACTCGGTAGAGCTTACAAAAGAACAAATAAGCGAAATTGATAAAGCAGCTGAGGATGAGAAATTAGATAACTATGTAGGTTTAGCTCTGAGAAATATAGTTCAAGCTTGGTATGACCACAACGAACCTGATACACTTTAAATCGTGAATAAATTTGATCAATTATACAAGAAATATGAAGATCTAGTTTCCGAGGGTACTTTTGATGGCGATGCTAGAGACAAAGTAGATACAATTCTTCAAATGATTTATGATACTGATGATTTGCCATCAGGCATTTATCAAAGCTTAAAAACTGATGAAGAAAAAGATATTTTTCTTAAAGACTTTGCTAATGCTTGTGATGAAATGATGAAAAATCCTGTATGTGATACAGATGATGATTACAAAGCTATTTCAGAGCAAGTTAAAATGTTTAGATAAAATTAATCATCTAAATTATCAAACCAATCATTAACAATGGCCAAGGCTTTTTCTTGTTCAGCTTCTGGAAGTTGTTCGATGTAACCTACTACTTGACCAGGTGAAGGTATTGCTTCCATTGAGTCATCAAGGACTTCAATTTCACTTAATGCTTTTTTATAACATTCTTCAAAATCTTCTTTTAGCAATTTTGCAAGTTCCTCTTCAAGAGCTGTTGCGTTGCCTGGACTATTATTATTATAAATTTTGTCCATTATTTCACTTACTCTTTTATATAAATTTTCCATATTTAAATCATATATAAATAACAATATTATTACTAGACTGTTATAATTAAACTTAATTTTTTGGTTTTATTTTTTGACTATAGAATCTTGGTAATAAAGTGGATAAAGCAGCACCACTCCATATAGAACCAGGAATATCATGATATAATTGAAAGAGTTCAGATTTATTAATATTTTTATATTCAGGGGTAGCTGCTATTTCATCTGTGAGAGTGTCAAAAAAATCATATAATTTTTTATCCACTATTTGATTAAATTTATTTAAAAAATTATTTTGTTTTTCCGTTAAATCAACATCAATAAAATACTCACCACTACTACTAGGCACTTGAACTTTTATTTTTTTATCCATTATTAACTCCTTTTTAATGAATATAATCCTATAGATTTTAAATCTGTCAACCAGGGTAGGAGTGAAAACCATCAATCATTATTTCACTGTATCCTAGGTTGACGGATTAAGGTTCTGTTTTATGATTGAATTATGAAAACATATAAGCCTTTTAAAATAAAAATAAGAAAAAAACCTACGTATAAACCAATACGATTTAAAAAACCCAAACCTTATAAAAGAGGCAGGTTATTAAAAAGTGGGATTATACAACATATGAAAGTGTCAATTACTGGTAGAAGGTATTGGACCCCAATAATAACTAAAATTGATAGACCTGATTAACTAGTAATAATTCAAACCTGATCTTATGAAAATTAAAGGTAATTATATTTTTAAAAATAAGGAAAATTTAACCTTGTATGTAGGTACATCAAATGATTGTATAGGAAGAATTAATGATCATTTTTTTAAAGACAAAAACAATTTTAACAAAAATATGATTAAAGATACTAAATATATCAATATTGTAATTTCTAATATAAAAAATGAAAACTCTACTTTAGAGCAAAGTTTATTTAAAAGATTAAAACCCATATTTAATTATAGGAAGAATAAATAATGGAAATGAAAGATTATGAATTTTATGTGACCTTAAAAGATGGCAAGGCTTTTAAGGTTGTCCAAAAAGGAAGAACAATGTCTGAAGCTAAGCAAGCTTTGGAAGGTCAATATTCGGATGCAAAAACAATTATTTTAACTAAAATGCCTACTTATTAAGATTTTATGACTAAACTTAGAAAACCATTATCAATTGAAAGTATACTATCAGGGGTAATTAAAAATCTAAATGAGGATAATGTTAAGGAGCTAACTGGAAAATCGCTATCTCATTTTAGAAAATGTAGTGATCCAGATGATAAAGATCATAATTTACATTTTATAGATGCAATTAAATTAGATCTGATTTTACAAAAAAATCAAAAAGGAACTCCATTTTTAGATAATTTTGAAACATTATTAAATGAAGAGTTAAAAGATATTAATAGCTCTGACAATATTTCCAATACTTTAATTAACATTGGAGGAAGAATAGGGGATTTAATGGATGTAACGAACGAGTCTTTAGATCCTAAAAGTCATAGTGGTGAAAAAATAAGTGATATTGAAAAAGATAAAATACATAAGGCCATTAAAGAAGTAGAAGAGAAGATGGCAAGATTAAAATTGTCAGTTAAGTAAAAAATTATCTTAAAATTCTATAAAAATTAAATGATAAATAAAAATAGATATCGAGAAGCATTAATATTTACTTTCAAACTTCATTCAAAACAATTTAGAAAAGATACTAAAATTCCTTATTTTTTCCACTTATCATCCGTAAGTAATCTTGTTATTGAAAATGGAGGAAGCACAGATGAGGCAATAGCTGGGCTTTTACATGATGCTGTTGAAGATCAAGGGGGTGAAAAAACTTTTAAATTAATTAAAAGGAAATTTGGCAATAAAGTTGCAAAAATAGTAGAAGATTGCACTGATACAAAAGTGACTCCTAAACCTCCATGGCTGGAGAGAAAAAAACAATATATTTTAGATTTAAGTAAAAAATCTCAATCATCATTACTAGTATCAATTTGTGATAAAACTCATAACGCATCTTGTATTGTCAATGACTACGATCGGATAGGAAAGAAGCTGTGGAAAAGATTCAATGCCAAACCAACAAAAATTTACTGGTATTATGAAAGCCTACTAAAATGCTACAATAAAAATCTTAGAGGAAATAAAGTTCTCAAACAAAATTTTAAAAAATTAGTTTTATTAATCAAAAAAATTGCAAAAGATAAAACTACTAAAAGAAAGCATTAATTAATAAGAGTCTATAGATATATATTAAACAGCAACTTACTAAATCCCAATGTAACCTATTATATTTTATCAGAACTCAGCCCATCCCAACAAGTTATGTAAATTAATCAAAATCTTAATTTTTTTTAATAAATAGCTATTGATATTTTATAAAAATAAATGTAATCACGATTCAGTTTACTTTTATGTAAATAATATTTAACTTTTTGCTAGTGTTTTAAGTTAGATGTACGGCGTCAAAACTAGCCCGTTCGCATAATAGGTAATTGCTAGGCCCAAGAAACAATAATCACGAATCACGAACCAATAATCATTTTTCCGCTCTGTCATTAGACCGAGTTAACACTAATTTTAAATAAAGGTTACTAGAAATGAATATTGAAGAATATATATCAAATGGTTTTGACATCATTCCTTGTCATGAAAATTCAAAACAACCAAAGGGTTTAAATTGGCAAAATCAAATCACCGATAAAAATAATTTTTCCAAGAACGATAATATTGGACTACATCTTTTAAAATTTATAGATATTGATGTTGATAATCCCATTTGTCATAAATTTTTAGATCAAATTAAATTAAAAAGTAATTTGATTTATGGAAGAAAATCTAATCCTAACTCACATATTTTATTTAAAGGAAAATCAAAATTTAAAAAATGGTCATTTCCTAAAGAGTTTGAAAATTATTTTAGTAAGTTTAATAAAAAAGCAACTATCCTTGAATTGAGGTATGGAAAGGGAAAGCAATCAATTATTCCAAAGTCATTTATTAATAGTGAATTAGTTGAATGGAGTAAGTATGACACTCCAACAGAGTACGATGGAAATTTGGAAAAAGATTTAGATATGGTTGTTTTTTCAACTATATTATCTGTTATTTATCCACCTGAGGGAAATAGAGATCAATTTTGTTATGCTATTGCTTGTGTGTTAGCTAAATGGGGTGAATGGAGTGCCAATAAAATAAATCAATTTATTGAGAAACTTTCAGAAACTAACGATGATGACACTTTCGAGAGAAGTAATAAAGGCTCTCATGCTCATGATCAAATAGCAAAAAATCAAAAAATAATGGGGTGTAAAACACTTTCTGAAATTACAAATGTTTCAGTTGCTGCAATTAAGGAAGTTTTTAAAATAATTGATGTCTATGGCAAAGATGAAGACAACCAAGTCCAAGATCTTAAGATGTATGATCTTATGGAATACTTTAACTTAGATATTCCAAAACCATCATTTATTATTGAAAGATTAATTAAAGAAAACTCAATTAATTTTATTTCAGGGCCTAAGGGTAATGGTAAAACAGAATTCACTTTAGGTCTTACTCATGCTATTGCATCAGGAGGCAAGTTTTTGAGGTACACGGCTCACGAACCAAGACCAATTATCTATGTAGATGGAGAGATGGATCCATTTGATATAAAGGAAAGGTCTATTTCTTATACTCAAAATAAATTCCCAGATCCTTATTATTTTAATATTATTAATTACTCCCATCAAAAGGATCAAAAATTACCAGATATTAAATTTGAAGAGGGTCAAAATTTAATTCTTAAATCTATTAAGGAAATAGAAAATAAAACAACTAAAAAACCTGTTCTTGTTCTGGATAATTTAAGATCTCTCTCAAATTATAAAGAAAATGATAGTGATGAATGGAGGCCTATCGGGCTTTGGTTGTTGCAATTAAGGGCTCTTGAAATTGTGACAATTGTAATTGATCACCACGGTAAAAATTCTGATGGGGGGCCTAGAGGATCTTCTTCTAAAACAGATTGGGCGAATGTTTCATTATTTGTAAATTCAGTGCAGAAGGGAAGAACAAAAGATAAAATCAGATTAAGATTAAAATTTGATAAAGCGCGAGGGCTTAGACCAGATGAAACTGAAGATTTTGAATGTGAATATGATTTTAATGGGAACTGGGAAATTGCTCAGATACCTCAAAATATAGAAATTGGAAATATTTGTAAGCAAATATTTGAAATTAAGGATGTTGCAAGACTAGATAAGGAAAAGAAAATTAAAGAACTAGAATGTCAGCTGAGGATGAAAGAAATAAATCTATCAAAATATGAACTAGAAAAAAAAGTTATTGAAAAAAAATCTATTATTACTCAGAAAGCTATAGCTGATAAAATTGGTATTTCAGCAGGTAAGATAAACAAGATAATCAATGATGATTATCCTGCATGGTTAAAAAATAATCATCCAGGGGTTTATGAATGAATGAACAATAATAATATTCATTCATTCATTCATTTTATGCAGGGTGTTTTAAATGAATATTTTTCAGACGTCTTTACTTGAGCCCATAAAGCAAGTTATTGATCTCATTTGACCTTATTATTTCAAATAAATAATAAATAACTTAAATTTTAATCGGTCAAGGATCCGTGATCCGAGAGCCGTGGTACATGTTCCATGGCCCACGAACCAGGGTAAATAGGATTGTTAAGAGGAGATTTTTATTGGTTATTTAATTCATAGAGCGTTTTCCCTTTATACATCCAAAATTGGGGACCTGCGATTTTATTCCAATTATATCCCATCTCCTGCACAATCTCTAAAGCAGACTGAGAAAGAGACATAGGTTTTCCTCTAAATTCAACTAAATCATTTTCTAAAACCTTAGCTTTTATAGTTTTATCTTTTTTAAATTCTAATTCTTCACCTACTTCAATTCCTATTTGTGCAAAATTAAATCTATTTCTATTTCTCTCTTTGTCTAAAGCTGTCTTATCGCTTGATGTTTCAACTACATCCTCTCTAGGTGTCACGTCTTCACCTTCAGCAATATCCAAAGCGGCCTTAGCTTGTTCGGGTGACATTCTAAAAAATTCTCTATTATCTCTTATCCTAAATTCATCAAAAGCTTCATGCATTTTCTTTTCAACAAATTCTGCTTTTTCTATACGTTTTGCATAATAGCATTCAAATGGAATTGGCGTTGCTGTCTTATCTAATTCCTTCATTCTTTGTTCAACTGAGTTATCAGTAAAACCAATCTTGATAATTCCTGGCATTGCTTGATTGGTGAGTATGTAAACAGTTTTCATTAACTAAACTTAACAAATCCTAAGCCTTGAGTCTAACTTATCAATTTTGTTAAAGGTTAATATATAAGTAACATTAGATTTTAATTAATAATTTAATTTAATTAATTATTATTCTAATTTAGAATTAGATTTGGGACCCTTATTTTGGTCCATACATGGTCACATAATAATAGTTTTAAATAAAATAATCGCTTTTAATTTTATTTATTTATACTATGTTGCAAACAAAAAACGTTGTGATTGTTGGACAATGATCACGATTAAATAATGGCGGGGTAGCTCAGTTGGTTAGAGCGCGGGACTCATAAGCCCGAGGTCAGTGGTTCGATCCCACTTCCCGCTACCATTAAAATCATTTACCTTTTAAATTAAAAAATAGTAAGAAGGTCTCATGTACCAAAAAACTTTTAACTTTGTTTTTATTATTTTTTCAATAATATTGCTTTTGCCAATACTACAAAGTTTCTTTTATCCAATAGAATTAGAAGTTAGAGAGTCGACACTATGGCTACATATTTTAACCATCGTAGATGGAATAAATATTTATGACCCTTCTAAAGTGTCATACGCCAATCAAGCACATGGCCCAATTGATCCAATATTTAAATATATATTGTTTAAAATATTTCCATTTTTTGAACCATGGCAAATTTCAAGATTAAATAATATATTGTTATATTTTTCGATTTTTTTAGTTAATTTTTTAATTTTAAAAAAATCACAAAATTTTACATTCATTATTTTCGTTTCATTAATTATTTATGCTTTAATATTTTTGTTCACCAAAACTTTCCAAGGCCGTGCAGATATAACGGCGATGTTACTTCTATCTGTTCTTTGCTATTTTTGTTCAGATAAATATGTATATAAAAATTATATAAATTTATTACTTGTTGCATTTTTAGTATCTGTGATTGTTATGACAAACTGGAGATTTTTTCCATATTGTTTAGCAATTAGTTTGTTTCCAAAAATTTTTGAAAAGAGTTTTATCAAAACAATTAATTTAGATAAAATTTATTTTTATATAGTTTTTTTAATTTTAATCACAATTCCTTTTTTAATTATTTTGTACATTTTTTTTAAATTAGATTTAAATAAATATTATAATTATTTTATCAATTTTTTTTATTTTGAAGATCATTTTACTTCAAAGCATTTTGTAGATGCGTTTAAAAATATTATCAGAATTGAAAAAATATATTTCCTTTTGATTTTGCAATTTTTAGTGGTTTACAAAATTTTTAAAAATTTTATTTTTTCATTTTTTGAAAAATTTTTAATTATATCAATTTCGACGCTTGTTACTTTCACTTGTATCTTAAGTTATTTGTACAATTATACTGGTGGAGGAATTTATTACCTTACTCCAATAATATTTTTTATTTGGTACTTAATTTTATTTTTTTACAAAAATCAGCAATTTAAATTTAATATTCGAACATTTGATTTTTATTTAATATTATTTGTTTCAATTCTTATTGTAATTGTTTCTCTTAAAAACTCAGTGAAGTCGTCAATTCAACTTTACAAGACTTACCCAATAGCTGTTAATTTGCATAATTATTTAGAATTATTATCCAAAAAAAATTCTAGTGTTTTGTCTGAAAGTTTGCACTTCCATAAAGATAAGTATTTTAACGAAAAAATTGATATAGGTGACTTAATTTCTTACAGATCAAGCCAAGTTGGTGGAGAGTACGAAAAAACTTATAAATTACATTTAGATGATATTTTAAATGGCAAATATGATTACATAGTTCATAATTATACAGGATCAAAAATAATAGATAATTTAGTTCTTAATAAAAAATACAAAATTATTAAAACTTTTTCGGATAATTACTCTAACATTGGTGAAGTATTAATTTTAAGGAAAAATATTTTATCTAAATAATTAAACAAAATGTGGATAAAAAGACAAATACAAATCCATAAGTATGACTCAAATAATTCACCGTTATAAAGAAATCCATAACTAAAAGAAGGTATGCAGTAAAGCCAATTAAAATTTGAGTTATATTTTGTAAAGTTTACTAATATGCAGCTAAAAGTTAGTATATTTATAAACAAAAAATTATAGTCCAATTCCATTTGAGCAAAATTAACAAAATCAAAATTAATTAAGATTAGAAATATGACTAAAACTATTTTAGTTTTTTTGAAAAAAAATATTGGCTCAAATAAATTGAAAAATAACAAAAATAAACAGTAAAAAAAGATAAATTCATTAAAGCTTAAATAATTTAAAATGAATAGAGCTACATAGAATATTATATTTCTTTTATCAAAAACTTCAAAAGCAAAAGAAATTATTATTAATATCGGAATATATTTATTAGAGATATTTGTTTCACTTAAAGTTATTGTGAGAGAAACTAAAATTATAAATATATGACATATATATTTTCCTAAAAAATTAAGAGAATTTTTTTTTAATTTTTTACTTTTTAAAATTTCATCCACAACATATTCTGCACTTTCATTATTGGTTTTCAGTGAATTACTAATAATTTTTGTATTGTTCGTGATGTCATTTCTTTGGTAAAAACTAAATTTAGATTTCCCAACTTCAAGTTTTTTAAGATTAGAATCTTCATTCCAAGTTATTATATAATTTTCATTACTTTCGCTTACCTGAATTGTATTGGATAGTTTTTTGGATAAGTTTTTATCTCTCTTGTTTAATGTGTCTAAAAGTAAATATTGTAAAGATTTAATCTTGCTCATTTAGTATATCCGATGCAATTACCTGTAATTCTTCTGAAGTATATTTTTTAATTCTTGGTGGCTTGAAATTAAAATATTTTATTCTTTCAATAAAAGCTTTTATATATCTTGCAGTTATGGTTATTTCTGGGTAACTACCATACATGCAACCATTACAACCTTTAGTTATCGGATAAACTATCTCTTGTATCTTTCCTGAAAAATACATCTCTGGAAAATCTTGATCGTAGATAAAAACATCTTTTGTAGCCTCAAAATCACAGCAAGTTTTTAATGTACCGCTAGGTGATATTGCAAAGTATAAATTTGGAGAATCGCAAACGTCATTATTTCTTCTTCGCCAATTGATTGGTTTTTTTAGCAAGAATTTTTCTACATCGTCTAAATATTCGTCTGAGTCATACAAATTATAATTTTTTTTTATTTCTTTTAAATCCGAAATTAATTTTTTTATTTTTGGAGTATCATCTTTATTGAATGTTACATTATTATCATAATCTAAAGTCCTGTAGCCCATAGGATTTTCGGGTGTTGATATGTGTACGGGTACAAGTGAAACACCCCAACCAATTTTTGTTGCAAATTTAATTACTTTTATTATTTGATTTAAATTTTTTGGCATTATCACTGAATTAAAAAAAGCAGTAGAGTTCTCAGGAAATATATTACTTACATTTGAAATAGTTTTGATTGCTCTTGTCCAAGATTTATTAAACCCACCATTTATCTCATCTTGTAAACTTGGTTCAAGACTATCTAAAGATATACTTATGTCTTTACCACCTACATTTACACATTCAGACAATTGTTCTCTTGTAGCTATTCCATTTGTTTGCATTCGTACGTGAATATTTCTTTTTGTAAAAGCTTGAACTATGAGATGAATATCTTTTCTAACAAAAGGCTCACCCCCTATTAACAAAACAATATTAACTCCAATTTTTTTTAAATTTTCTGCAACACTATTTATTTGATCAATATTCATCTCCTGGTGCTTAGCATCTGAATAAATTATATTACATTGTTCACATGCAAGATTGCATCTTGCAGTTATATAAAATTGAACATAAAGAGGAGATTTTTTAAAAACAAAACTTTTAGCAAAATTATAATGTTGCGATAAATTAAACAATGTCATTTTTTAAAAATAACCATTAAAGATGTGCCAATTAAAGAATTGTTAAAAAGTTTTATTTCTACCGACATTATTAACTTAAATAAGAAATTAAAAAATTTATTTGTTTTCCAACCTTTTTCAATAATTTTTTTAAAATCTTTTTTTTTATAAAAAGATAACATTATTTTTCTGATTAATAAAACTGGAAGCATCAATATTCCCCAAGAGTTAACTGTTTTAAAATTTACCTTAATTTTTTTTTTAATTATTTCAAAATCAGATGAATCATACCGTCTCAAATGACCAACGGCATAGTCATAATTACTAAATAAAATTGAAACACTTGGTACATTAATTATTAATAAGCCATCTTTTTTGAGATGATAAAAAGTATTTTTTAAAAAATTAATATCGTTTTTTACATGTTCCAAAACGTCAAATAAAAAAATAATATCATAGTAGTTTTTAAGTTTTTTGAGTTTATTGTTTATGTTGTAACAAATTAATTTACCTTTAACTCTTCTGTTCAAAAGTAAAGTTTCCTCATTAAGATCTACTCTATCAATCTTAATATTAAATTTATTTTCTAATTGATTACTCAATATTCCATTTCCACACCCTAGATCCATTATTTTTAATTTTTTATTAATTGAAATATTGTTAATTTCTAATTGTTTTAATAAAAATTTGAATCTCCATTGCATCCAAAAATGATTGTTGCCAGCTGATTCAAGCCACATATTATCCATTTTTGTATTTTTAGATTTAGACTTTTTTAAAATTTTCATTTTTATATTTTCATATATAAACTTTTTAAAATGAACAAAAAGATTTTAATTACTGGAAGCTGTGGTTTTTTAGGAGAAGAATTAGTTAATTTTTTCTCTAAAAATAATTTGATTTATGCCCTTGATAAAGAAACTCCTATCTCATTTAAAGGAAATATTAACAATATAACTAGTTTTGTATGCGATATAAGAAATAGGGATCAACTAAGTAAAATTTTCAATGAAAATACAATAGATATAATAATTCACTGTGCAGCTGAAATTTTAGACGAAAAAGATAAAAATGAAGTGTGGAAAACAAATTACCATGGTACTAAAAACCTTTTAGATTTAGCAGAAAAATATAAAGTTTCTAAGTTTGTATTTACTTCTACTTTTTCTATTTTTGAAAAAAATTATGACTCTCCAATAGATGAAAAAGAACCATCTAGCGCAATTGTTGATTATGGTAAATCAAAATATGCAGCTGAAAATCTAATTTTAAGCCATACATATCAAGGTGATGTAGTAATATTTAGATGCCCAGTAGTTATTGGGAAAAAAAGATTAGACAAATTAGCTTTGCTGTTTGAAATGGTCAGACAAGGGACAAATATTTGGTTAATAGGTAATGGTTTAAACAAGATACACTTCATTTACTCTGTTGATTTAATTAATGCCATAGAATTATCCCTTAATCTTAAGGGAAAAAATTTATTTAATGTTGGATCTGATAATGTGAAATCAATAAAAGAAGTTTTTACTAAACTTTTGGAACACGCTAATTCAAAAAAGAAAATTAAAAATTTCCCAAAATTAATTGGTTTAATACTATTAAAAATTTTAAATATTTTAAATATAGTAAGTCTAGGACCTTACCATCAAAGAATGCTTGTCTCAAACTGTGTATTAAATACAGAAAGGATAAAAAATAAAATAAAATGGAAACCTCTTTATAGCAATGAGAAAATGCTAATAGAGTGCTATGATTTTTACTTATTAACTTTAAATAAAAAAAAAGAAAATTCTTCGAGTAAAAAAATGCCTAATTTAACAATAATTAAAATATTAAAATTTTTTAAACTTTAGTGTCCAGGGAAATCAATCAAATTTTCAACTTTATAATTTTTATTAACCAAATTATCAGATCCACCTAAATCGAATAAATTAATAACAAAAACAAATGCAGCTACTTTTGCTTCACACATTTCAACTAATTTAGCAGCAGCTTCTGCAGTACCTCCTGTTGCAATTAGATCATCAATTATTAGAACAGAATCGTCTTTTAAAATAGAGTCTTTGTGAACTTCAATAGTTGCAGTTCCATACTCTAATTCAAAGTCTACAGAATGTACTTCAGCTGGTAATTTATTTTTTTTTCTTAACATTATAAAAGGTTTTTTAAGTATATAAGAAACTGCAGAGGCAAATACAAAACCCCTAGATTCTATTGCAGCAATTTTGTCAATTTTGTATTTTTTAGATCTTTCAATAATTTGATTAATTGTTTCAGCAAAAGCTGCTTCGTTTTTAATTAGTGTAGTTATATCTCTAAATAGAATACCTTTTTTAGGATAATCGGGAATTGATCTAATATGATCTTTTAAATTCATAATACTTATTTATAAATAAGTATATTTTAAATTATGACAACAAATAAATTGGCAATAATTGGTGGGAGCGGTCTTTATGATGTTGAAGAATTTACTAACAGAGAATTGTTAGAAATTAATACTCCTTGGGGCAAACCATCTGATCGAATATTAAAAACTAATTATAATAATAAAGAAGTTTATTTTTTACCCAGACATGGGAGAGGACATTTTGTTTCTCCATCGAATATAAATTTTAGAGCAAATATTGATGCACTTAAACAATTAGGTGTAACTGATATTGTTTCAGTTTCAGCTGTAGGATCTTTGAAAGAAGAATTGCCACCTGGAAAATTTGTTATTGTTGATCAATTTATTGACAGAACATTTGCGCGAGTAAAAACTTTTTTTGATGATGAAATTGTTGCCCATGTATCGATGGCACATCCTACATCTAATGGACTAATGAATGCTTGTGAAGACGCAATTAAAATATCCAATATAGAATATCAAAGAAATGGAACTTATGTTGTTATGGAGGGTCCACAATTTTCTACGTTGGCAGAGTCTAATTTATACAGATCTTGGAAAGCAGATGTAATTGGTATGACCAATATGCCTGAAGCAAAACTCGCAAGAGAAGCAGAAATTAGATATGCATCAGTTTCAATGGTTACAGATTTTGATTGTTGGCACCCAGATCATGAAAACGTTGATGTTCAACAAGTAATAAAAGTTTTGTTAGGAAATGCTGAAAAAGCAAAAGTGATGATAAAAAACTTAATTGATAATTTTGAGAGCCATATAGATCCAAATGATCCAACTAATAATTGTTTAGATGTAGCTATTATTACTTCTCCAGAAAAACGAACCCAAAAAACAATAGATAAGCTAAAAACAGTTGCAGGTAGAGTTTTAAGTAAATGAGAATTCAAGGAAAAGAATATCGAACAATATGGTACGAGGATAAGATAGTAAAAATAATTGATCAAACAAAACTTCCACATCAATTTATAATAAAAGATCTTAAATCTGTTGAAGATGCAATCAATGCAATCAAAGTTATGGAGGTTAGAGGCGCTCCTTTAATAGGAGGAACTGCCGCTTATGGGATGGTATTAGCTATTCAGGAGAATACTAATAAAGAATTTATTAATAAAAGTGCAGAGGAATTAATTCAATCAAGACCCACAGCGATAAATTTGAAATGGGCTGTAGATCGTATGATGAAAAAATTATCAGGAATCAATAGCGATCAAATTTTAGATATAGCTTTAAAAGAAGCTAAAGAAATTTGTGATGAGGATGAAAAGTTTTGTGAGAATATAGGTATTAATGGATTAAAAATAATTGAAGAAATCTACAATATGAAAAAAAATACAGTAAATATTTTAACTCATTGTAATGCAGGTTGGTTAGCAACAATTAACTGGGGTACAGCAACTTCGCCCATATATCATGCCCATAAAAAAGGAATTCCAGTTCATGTCTGGGTAGATGAAACAAGACCAAGAAACCAAGGTGCAAATTTAACCTCATATGAGTTAAACGAAGAAGAAATCCCAAATACAATTATTGCTGATAATACTGGAGGTATCTTAATGCAAAGAGGGGAAGTTGATATGTGTATTGTTGGAACAGATAGAACCTTATCAAATGGAGACGTGTGTAATAAAATTGGAACTTATCTAAAAGCTTTAGCTGCACATGATAATAAAGTTCCTTTTTATGTTGCACTTCCAAGTTCAACAATTGATTGGAATATTAAAAATGCAAAAGACATTCCTATTGAGGAAAGGAATTCTGAGGAATTGTCTCATGTTGAGGGCATTGATGAAAACAATCAAGTTAAGAAAGTTTTGATATACCCACAAAAAAGTAAAGCAATGAATTTAGCTTTTGATGTAACTCCTGCAAAATATGTAAGTGGATTAATTACTGAGAGAGGAGTATGTGAAGCTTCCACCAATGGACTAAAAAATTTATTTAAATGAAAAATTTAAGTTCCGAAATTATTCGATATTCAAAGATGCTGAATACAAAAAAATTATCAGCTTTAAGATCTGGAAATATCTCAGTAAGGTATAAAAATGGTTTTTTAATTACCCCGTCTGGAAAAAAATACTCAACTTTAAAAAATAAAGATATAGTTTTTGTTACACTGGATGGTAAGTTTGACAAGAAAAATGGTATTCCTTCTTCAGAATGGAAATTTCATCAAGATATTTATAAAAATAAAAAAGAAGCTAAAGCGATTGTTCACGCTCATTCAACAAATGCAACTGCTGTATCTACTCATAATAAAGGAATCCCATCTTTTCATTATATGGTTGCAATGGCTGGTGGCCATGACATTAAATGTGCAAAATATGCAACCTTTGGAACAAGAGATTTATCTAAAAATATTTTGAGAGCTCTAAAAGGTAGAAAAGCTTGTTTAATTGCAAATCACGGTCAGATTGCATTTGAAGATAATTTACCAAAAGCTTTTGAGTTAGCTGAAGAGGTTGAAAATATATCGCTTCAGTATATAACGAGCCTGAAATTGGGTAAGCCTCGAATTCTTTCTATAGCAGAAATGAATAAAGTTTTATCCAAAGCTAAAAATTATAAAAAGGATAGCTAATGACCAAAGTTGGAGAACATATAACTCTAGACATTATTGGAACTACAAAAGAATACGATCCTTCTGTTTATGAAAAAGTAATTCATGAAATTGCAAAAGCTGCAAAAGTAACAATACTAAATATTTCTAAATATAAATTTGAACCTCAAGGTTTCACAATATTGGCTCTTTTAGCAGAAAGCCATATTAGTTTTCATACATTTCCTGAAAAAGGAATTATTAGTTTTGATTTTTTTACTTGTGGGAAAGTAAGTCCATCAGTTGCAATTGATATAATTAAGAAAGAATTTGAACACACAAGAATTGTTAAAAAAGAATTTAATAGAGATACAAAATCACTTTATCATGACATTTATAGCTCTCTAGGTTTACAAAAATCTTATGTTGTAAATGATGTTTTAGAAGATTTTAAATCTAAAGTTGGTCAACATATTGAAATTTTGGATCTTGAGCAGTTTGGAAAATCATTATTTATAGATGGTGAAATTCAAGTTGCTGCAACCGATGAACATTTATATAGTTCTACATTTGTTGGTTCAGGTTTAAATTTAAACAAAGATAATGAAAGAGCAGCTATCATTGGAGGTGGAGATGGTGGAGTTGCAAGAGAATGTATTTCTAAAAATTTTAATTTTATTGATTGGTATGAGTTAGATCCAGAAGTTGTGGATGTTTGTAATAAACATCTTGGTGATATTGGAAAAAAAGCTACAGAGAAAAATTCAGTTAAATGTGTTTGGGGAGATGCATTTGAAAGTATTAAATCAGTAGCTGATGATACTTACGATCATATTTTTGTTGATCTTAATGATGATCAGTTTTGCATCGATCTTGCAGCAAAAAATATGGACTCATTGGTTAGAATATTAAAACCAAAAGGGGTGATTACTGCTCAAGTTGGTAGTCAGGATAAAAAACCTAAGCAAGTAGATAGCTGGTTAAATGTTTTTAATCAAAATTTTGGTAATGCTAAATTATCTAGAGTTTACATACCAAGTTTTGATTGTGCTTGGAATTTTTCATCATCAATAAATCATTAATTTTTCTTTTTTCTTTCTAAAAATTGTGAAATAATTATTCCAATTAAAGGAGAAAATATGAATATATTCAAAAAAACTATTTTAACAGTTCTAGCTTCTTTTTTGATCATCGGAAATGTTTCTGCTGAGAAAATTAAAATTGGAACTGAAGGTGCTTATCCTCCATGGAATTCAAAAGATGCTTCTGGCAATTTAATTGGGTTTGAGGTTGAGCTAGCTCAAGAGCTTTGCAAAATTATGAAGTATGAGTGTACAATCGTTGAGCAAGATTGGGATGGCATGATACCTGCATTAGTAATGAGAAAATTTGATGCAATCATGGCCGGTATGTCAATCACTGATGAAAGAAAGAAAACAATTACTTTCTCACAAGGTTATGCTGATGAAGTTGCATCTCTTGCTGTAATGAAAGGTTCAAGCTTAGAAGGCATGGATACACCAGAAGGTATAAACTTATCTTTAGGTGGTTCTAGTGTTAAAAAAGCACTTAAAACTCTAACAGATGCTCTTGCTGGAAAAACAGTCTGTACTCAAACAGGTACAATTCACCAAAACTTTTTAGAGTCAGGTGACGTTGGAAGTGTAAATGTTAGAACTTACAAAACTCAAGATGAGGTTAACTTAGATTTAACTTCTGGAAGATGTGATGTTGCATTAGCTGCAGCTGTAGCATTTACAGACTATGCTGATAAATCTGGTAAACCAGTTGTTTTAGTTGGACCAACTTTTTCAGGTGGTGCATTTGGAAATGGAGTTGGTGTTGGAATCAGACAAGCGAGCGATAGCGCTATTGGAAAAAGAGATGCTAAAATCTTAAAAGATTTCAATAAAGCAATTAACAAAGCTAGAAAAAAAGGAATTATTAGCGAACTTGCTATTAAACACTTTGGTTTTGACGCTTCTATGTAATTAATTTTGGATTTGGCGACTATAATATATAGTCGCCAATCTATATGGAACTTCTTGCATTTGGAAAAACAGGTTGGGGTGACGAGTTATTTTATGCCACTCTAATGACAGTTGCTGTATCTGTTACAGCAATGTTAGTTGGTTTTCTTTTTGCATTAATTTTTACTCCGCTTAAACTTTCAAAATACAAAACACTAAATTTTGTAGGTAATTTTTACACGACAGTAATAAGAGGTGTGCCAGAACTATTAGTAATATATTTATTATTTTTTGGCGGGAGTGGTGCAATCATGTATGTTGCATCAATATTTGGTTATTACGAGTATATAGAGATTAATGCATTTATTACTGGCTCTGTTGCTATTGGCATAATTTCAGGAGCTTATTCAACAGAAGTTTTTAGAGGAGCAATACAATCAATTGATAAAGGGCAGTTTGAGGCTGCTAAAGTTTTAGGAATAAATAAGTTTGGTCAATTCTATAAAATAATTTTTCCTCAAATGTTAAGACTGGCAATTCCAAATTTAAGTAATGTTTGGCAAATTACTTTAAAGGATACTTCTTTAATATCTGTAACAGGATTAGTTGAAATCATGAGACAATCTTATGTTGCTGCTGGATCTACGAGAGATCCATTATTTTTTTATTCTTTTGCTGCAGTTTTATATTTGTTGCTCACTTACATAAGTATGAAGTTAATTAATAAATTAGAAGTCAAATATAGTAGAGGTTATTAATGGATTTTGATTTAATGATCACTAGTTTTCCAAAACTATTAGGAGCAACTGTTATTACTTTAAAACTTTTATCAGCTTCTTTATTTTTTGGATTATTTCTTGGATTATTTTTTGCAATTTTAAGACTAAATAAAAATATATTTATTAATAAATTTGCTTATGGATATTCTTATGTTTTCAGGGGAACCCCTTTATTAGTTCAAATTTTTATTATCTACTTTGGTCTAGGACAAATTGAATATTTAAGATCAACAATTTTATGGGTTGTTTTAAAAGAACCTTATTGGTGTGCAATTATTGCTTTTACATTAAATACAGGGGCTTATACCTCTGAAATATTGAGATCTGCATTTCAAACCATAAAACCTGGAGTTATTGAAGCTGGAAAAAGTTTAGGTATTTCAAATAAAATTATATTTTATAAAATTCAAATACCTATTGCGATTAGGCAATCACTTCCCGCATATGGAAATGAAATAATTTTAATGATGAAAGGTACTTCATTAGCAAGCACTGTAACACTAATGGATTTAACTGGTGTTGCAAAATACATTATATCAACAACATTTAAGCCTATCGAAGTATTTATTGTAGCTGGTGGAATATATTTGTTTATGACTTTTGTTATTCATAATGTGATTAAGTATTTAGAAAAAAAATATAGCTTCCAACAATAAAATGTATCTTTCTCAAAAACAGATTGATGATTATCAAAATCTTGGTGCAATAATTATTAAAGATATATTTAAAGATTGGATTGAACCATTAAAAAGTGGATTTCAAAAAGTTTTAGACAATCCAAGTCAACATGGAAGGGAGAATGTTGGAGAAAATAAGGGAAGGTTTTTTGAAGATTATTGCAATTGGGAAAGAATAAAAGAATTTAAAGATTGTATGTTTAATTCTCCTGCAGCTCAAATAGTTGCTGAGGCTACAAATTCAAAATCTATACAAATTTTTCATGATCATCTTTTTATTAAAGATCCAGGAACAAATAAAGAAACACCTTGGCATCAAGATATGCCGTATTACTGTGTTGATGGAAATGATACAGGCAGTTTTTGGATACCATTAGATGAAGTAAATAAAGAAAATAATCTTAAATTAATTTTAAGATCACATAAATGGCAAAAACTTTTAAGACCTACTAAATGGTCTAATGATCAACCTTGGTATGAAGATGATAGTTCTTTTATGTGTCTTCCAAAAAAAGAGGAATTTGAAAAAAATATATTAATACCTGAACTAAAATTAGGTGATGCAGTTTTGTTTAATTTTAAAACTGTTCATGGTTCCACAGGAAATCAAAGCTCTCGATCCCGAAGAGCATTCTCAATGAGATTTATAGGTGAGGATGTTACTTTTGCTGAAAGAGGCGGTCCAACATCACCACCGTTTGATGGAATTAATTTGAAATCAGGAGATCGGATGAGAGAGGATTGGTTTCCAAAAGTTTTTAGTAACTAGTATACTCTTTAATTTCTTTAATTGCAGAGCCAGTATGGTTATTCATTTCCAGTTTTATTTTTGCACGATCATCATTTAAAAAATGAACATCTCTAGAAAGTTTTATGAATTTTTCTCCAAAATCTTTATTTTTTTCACAATCTCTTTTGTCATCTTCGATAACCCAAAGTTTGGCATTTATATCTTTTAAGTCTTGAAATAATTTTTCTAGTTTCTCATCAGACTTAACATTTTTTTCTAACTGATTTTTAAGAATAGAATGCTCATTGTTTATAAAACTTAATTTTTCTGGGTCTTTAATTTTATCTTGTTTGATTTCTAATATTGAAATCTTGTCTAAAAGTTCACCAACAGAAACCTCGACTATAATTTTATTCATAAAACTTTATACTATGTTAAGTTGTTAGAAATATGTCTAATATTTTAATTATTAAACACGGATCTTTAGGCGATATAGCTCAAGCATGTGGGGCAATTCAAGATATTTCTGAAAATCATAAAGGGGATCAAATTCATCTATTAACAACAAAACCTTATTTTGAACTATCTAAAAAAAACCCACATATTTCAAATGTTATTCTTGATAAGAGATTGTCAAAGATTAACTTAATTTATTTATATTTACTAATGAGAGAGATTAAAAAATATAATTTCTCAAAAGTTTATGATCTTCAAAATTCTAGCAGAACATCATTTTACAAAAATATATTATTTCCTAAAGCGGATAAAACCATCTGGTGTTCAACAGAAACAACTCTTCCAGAAGGAAAAACTAAAAAGGATTTTGATAAAGACTCTGTTCTTTCAAGATTTGATCATCAGTTAAAATCTTCAGGAATTAATACCAATCATACAATGAAACCAGATTTTTCATGGAGTACAGTTGATATTTCAGAAATAAAAAAAAGTTATGAACTAGATAAATACATAATACTTTTTCCTTTTTGCTCACCTCATTTAACTTCAAAGAAATGGCCTTACTATAACGATCTAATCTCTATGATTAATAAAAAATTCGAAAATAAATTTAAAGTGGTTACTGCACCTGGGCCAAATGAAATTAAAGATGCAAAAAATATAAATGCTTTATGTATTTTAGATAATGGTAAAGCTTTAAATATTTCACAATTATCTGGATTAATTAAAGATAGTTCGTTTGTGGTTGCTAATGATACTGGACCTGCTCATATAACAGCGCATTTAGGATCAAAAGGAATTGCTGTATTTGGTTCACACACAACTCCTTTTAAAGTGAGTATTGAAAGAGAAAACTTTAAAGCAATACAAGCCCCTGAATTATCAAAACTTTCAGCAGAAAAAGTTTTTGAAAGACTTTCTGAAATTATTTCTTAATTTTTTCTAAAACTCTTAAAAATATTGGAACTGTAAAAAGTATAAAAAGTAATCTTATTATATGGTGAAAAGCAACAAAGTCTGGGTCCAAATCAAAAGCAATTGCTATAACTGCCACTTCATAAATTCCTCCAGGACTAAAAGATAATATTAAAGTTAAAATATTTGTATCAACAAAGAATGTTGCAACGTATGCAGCAAGTAAGCCCAATGTAACCAGTATTACTGTCGCCACAATACTATGTAGTGAATTGTTTGCAATTTCCTTCACTGTTTTTTCAGCAAATCTACATCCGACAGAAGAGCCAAGAATTAGCAGACAAAAATTTATCGTTTCATCTGGCAATTTATATGAGGCTACATCTGTAATTTGTAATAGGCCGCTTGCAAATAATGTTCCTGATAATAAGGCTGCTGGCACTCTAATTTTCTCAAAAACAAAAATAAAAAATAAAGATGCAATAATAAGTAAAATTAAATTTAAATGATTTTGAGCCAAGTAATTAAATTCACCATTTAATAAAACATTATTGTCAGTATTGTTTACGATAATAAGTGGAATTACAGTTATAATAATGATCAATCTAATTAAGTGAGAAGTTGCAACTTGAGATAAATCCGTTTTTTCATTTTCTGCTAAAATCATTAATGGACCTAAAGCACCTGGAGCAGCAGAAAATATAGAGGCTTTGTTACCGTAATTTGCAAATTTTTGCAGATACTTAGCAACAACTAGAATACAGATTATTATGTAAATTAACATAATCAGAGATGTCCAAATCCAATTAATCATTTGGTTAAATAGATTTTGATCTATGTAATTTCCAATATGCAAACCTAAAATAATTAGAATAAAGCTCAAAACAATTTTAGGCATAATGATTTTTATTCCTGATAAAGCAGCAATTGATGTGATAATCATTGGGCCTAAAAACCAAGCAAGTGGAATATTGAATTGTTCTGCAATTATTGCACTTGGTACACTTATCAAAAAAACAGTTATAAATTTTAATGTAAATAACTGAGACAAATTTTCTTTAATTTTCTGTATTGATGAATTCATCTTTAAATTTCTATATGATTGACACTACTTTATATTAAATGTTTAATATAATTTAATTAATAAACAAGAAGAGAGGTATTATGAGTAATTTTAAAAAATTATTTTCAGTATTATTCTCAGCAATCTTACTATTCTCAGCAACAACTACTAGCTCAGTAGCAATTGATAAATTGCACTTTGTAATCGGTGGTGGTGCTGGTGGTGGTTGGGATGGAACTGCTAGAGGTACTGGAGAAGCTTTAACAAAAGCTGGTATGCTAAAAAGCGCATCATTTGAAAATATGTCAGGTGGTGGTGGTGGTAAAGCACTTGCTTACATGATTAATACTAAACCTGCTAATACAGTGTTAGTTCAATCTACACCATTAGTATTAAGATCAATTACTAGACACGAAGGTTATGTAAAAGGTAGTGGAACTTTATCTTATAAAGATGTTGTGCCGATTGCAGGTGTTATTGGTGACTACGGTGCTATTGCAGTTGCAAAAAACTCACCTTACAAAAACTTTAAAGATGTAGTTGATGCATACAAAAAAGATCCAAGCTCAATTAAAATGGCTGGTGGATCAGTAAGAGGAAGTATGGACCATTTAATTGGTGCTTTAGCATTCCAAGCTGCGGGTGCAGATCCAAATGCTGTTGCATACATTCCTTATGATGCTGGTGGAAAAGCTTTAGCTGGACTTTTATCTGGAGAAACTCAAATCATTTCAACTGGTTTAGGTGAATTGATGGGTGCAAGAGATCAAGTAACAATTATTGGTATTACTGCTCCTTCAAGAGTTTCTGATGCACCAGATGCACCAACTCTTAAAGAACAGGGTTATGATGTGCAATTCGTTAACTGGAGAGGTTTCTTTGGCCCTCCAGGTATGAGCAATTCTGATAAAGCGGCAATTGCAAAAATGCTTGGCGATGTACAAAAAACTCCTGAATGGGAAACAGTAAGAGCAAGAAATGCTTGGGTTAATATTTATAATCCTGAAGGTAAGTTTGTTTCTTTCTTAGAAAAACAAACTGAAGAAATGACAGCTCTTATGAAAAAACTAGGAGTAATCTAACCTTTGGTTAGAAATTAAAATTAGAGCAGTGAATATAAATACTACTAAAATTATATCACTGCTCTTTTTTGTTTTTTCTGCATTCTATTTATATTTAGCTTATCAAATTCAAGTTTTTACATTTGATGAAAATGCTCCATTTAATGCTAGAACATTTCCAATTTATTTAGGTTATGCAGGATTATTTTTTTCTGGATTAAAACTTATTTTACCAGACCCAAATACAATTAAAGTAGAGCATAAAAATTTAGAGTATAAAAAAACTGGTATACTTATACTGATTGCAATTATTTACGGAGCTACAATTTTAAAAGTTGGTTATTTTTTAACCACTTCATTATTTTTATTTGCTTCATATTATTTTTTAGGAGAACGAAGGTGGATTTTAATGTTTTTATTATCCTTTCCATTTGTTGCTGCCTTTATGTATTTGCTTCATGGTATCCTTGATATTTATTTAAGAGATCCATTTCTACAACTAATTGGAGTGATGGGATGATTGAAGGAATACTAATTGGATTAACGACAGCACTTACACTCCAAAACATACTAATGGTTATGGTTGGTTGTTTTTTTGGAACAATCATTGGAATGCTTCCTGGTCTTGGTCCAATGACTGCAATAGCTTTAATGATACCTATTACATATGGTTTTGAACCCGCAACTGGATTAATTTTAATGGCTGGAGTTTATTATGGAGCAGTATTTGGAGGTTCAACTTCTTCAATATTATTAAATGCCCCCGGTGTTCCAGGAACAGTTGCAACTTCATTTGATGGTTATCCAATGGCACAGCAAGGAAAAGCTGGAAAAGCTTTAGCTATTGCAGCATGGAGTTCATTTGCTGGTGGAACGTTATCTGCAATTTATTTATTATTTATGGCACCAAGCTTATCTAAAATAAGCTTATCTTTTAGATCTCCTGATTATTTTGCTTTAATGATTTTAGGTTTAACGGCTATTGCAGCTTTTTCATCTAAGGGACAATTTTTAAAAGCAATGATGATGGTTGTTCTAGGTTTAATGTTAGCTTCAGTTGGTCAAGATAGTTTGTCTGATATTACAAGATATACATTTAATAATATGAACTTAACTGATGGTATTAGCTTCGTGTTAGTTGTGATGGCAACTTTTGCGATGAGTGAAGCTTTAACAATTATTTTAAAGAGAAATGATCCAACAACTGCTGCTAAACAAGTTTCTTTAACTGAACTTGGTTCAATTAAAATCAATAAAGAAGAACGAACTAAAATGTATAAAACAATTCCAAGATCATCAGTAATTGGTTTTTTAATTGGTGTTTTACCTGGAGCTGGTGCAACAATTGCATCCTTTTTAGCTTATGGAATGGAACGAAATGTAGTTAGTGATGAAGAAAAAGAAAAATTTGGTAAGGGAAGTGTAAATGGTTTATCTGCACCAGAAACTGCAAACAATGCTGCTTGCTCAGGTTCTTTTGTGCCAATGCTTACTTTAGGAATTCCTGGGAGTGGAACTACTGCTGTAATGCTAGGGGCTCTTTTAGGTTTTGGTGTTCAGCCTGGTCCTAGACTTTATATGACTAATCCAGAGATTTTTTGGTCAATAATTATGTCTATGTATATTGGAATGGTAATTCTTCTTATATTAAACTTACCACTCATCCCCTATATAGCTAGAATTCTTGCTGTTCCTAAAAATTACTTAATTCCTTTAATTTTATTTTTCTCTGTCACTGGGATTTACGTAATGTCATTTAATAATTTCGATATTTATTTAATGATTGGAATTGCAGTAGTTGCAACGTTTTTAAGATTATATGATTTCCCTATGCCACCTTTGATATTAGCTTTTGTACTTGGTGGATTGATGGAAGAAAATCTTAGAAGATCTTTGTTATTAAGTAATGGTTCGTGGGAATTTTTGTGGGACAGAACATTAACCGCATGTATTCTTGCTACTACAATTTTAATTGTAGTTTGGCATATTTACAAAACTTTTAAGAAGAAAAATTAAGATTTAATATCTATTCGTTTTCTAATTATTTCTTTATTAAGTTTCATTTCACGATAAGAAATAATGAAAACTCCTAAAAATATAATACTAGCACCAATCCAAGTGAAGAGATCAGGGATTTCGCTAAACACAAAGTAACCAATCAGAGATGCAAATACTAAACTTAGAAAAGAATAGGGTTGTGTCATGCTTACATCAACTAATTTATAAGCATGATTAATACAAAGATGCAACAATGTGCCAGATAGACCTGCAAAAAATAAATAAATCAAAGTTTGTAAACTAGGTGTTTGCCAATAAAACAATGCAATAATGAAACTAAAAATAGTCATATAACAGTAACCATAAGATAAAATTGTAATCGAACTATCGTCTTTTGTTATAGTTTTTGTAATTATAATTACTATTGACCACATAAAAGAAGATGCCAGTGCCATATACACTCCAATAGAGATGTCAATAATACCTGGTCTTAAAATTACCAGCATACCAATAAATCCTAAAACCAGTGCAAAACTTCTGTAGATATAAATTTTTTCTCCAAGAAACAAAACAGCCAAAATAGTTACTATGAAGGGAACAACAAAAGATATTGCAGTAGCTTTTTCAATTGGCATCATTGTTAAAGCTGAGAAATATAAAAGCATTGAAGGTAAGTTTAAAATTGCTCTAAGAAAATGTTTTTTATGATGATTTGAATTAAAAACTGCAAACTTAGTTTTTAACATATAAGGAAAAATAATTAGGAAACCAAATAAAAATCTAAAAAAACCTGCTACATAAACATTAACTTCCTCTTGTGCTAATTTTAAAAAGGTTAACATTAATGTTCCACAAAAAACTGAGATTATAATTAAAAAAATTGCTAATTTATTGTTCGAAATCAATTTAGTATCTTTTTGTATTCTTCAATTATTTTTGACCATTGAAATTTATTCACAAATTCTTTTGCATTTTTTCCATGTTCTAAATATTTTTTATTTTCTAACATTAAGTTAATTGAAGAATAAATATCATCCAGATTATTTCCATCACAAATTAAACCAGTTTTTTCATGATCTATTGCATCTGCCGCACCTCCATCTTTACCGCCTATAGATGGTACACCGTATTGTGCTGCTTCAACATATGCAATTCCAAACCCTTCAACAGATTTTTTATGAATTATAGAAGGCATTACAAATAAATTTGATTTAGCGATTAGTGCATTTTTTAAATCATCACTTATACCTTTAAAAAACATTACTTGTTCTTCTAAATTTAATTCTTTTACTAATTTTTTAATATTTTCTTCTTCATCACCGTATCCAATACAAATGTAGACAATATCTGGGTAAATTTGTTTTAGATTTCTAAGAGCCATCACTATTTTTTCATGATTTTTTCTTTTATCAAATCTTGAAACAGTAATTAATCTTGGCATTTTAACTTTAAGTAAGCTTTCAACTTTTTCTAATGATTTTTTGTTTAATTCTTGAGCTGGATCAACACCAGGATTAATTACAATAATTTTATTTTCATTAACCCCACATTCAATAGCAAGGTTTTTGGTATATTGTGAGTTAGCAATAACTTTTTCTACATTATTAAGAACATTCAAAACTCTTTTATTTTGACTTGATCCTTTAGGATGATTGATCTCTTTGCTATGAATAAGACAATATTTTTTTTTGAAGGTTTTAATTAATTCTAAACTTTTCCAATGATCTCCAATTATTCCTTCAACCTTATTTTCTTTGATAAATTCATTAATTAATTGAGCTTTTCTATATTTTCTAAGAAGTTTTATTCCACCAACTCTTTCAATTGAAAATGAAGCTTGTTCATCAAAATCTTTATGATTATCAATATAATCTGCAAACACTTTTATCATAAAGTTTTTAGATAACTCTCTTGATAAACCCCATATCAAGCTTTGCATTCCACCTAGTTCAGGAGGAAAAGATCTAGTAACAATTAAATACATTAATTATTTTTCCACTTTATACTACAGCCAGCACTAGGAATTTGGTCTTTAGGACCTTCACCTGTTTCAGCAATTTGCTTCATAGCTTTTAACAAATCACTTTCACCTTCTTTAACAGGTATAAGATTTTTCAACTCTCTTAATCTTCCACGATATTGAAGTTCTAAATTTTTATTATATCCAAAAAAATCCGGTGTACAGACAGCATCATATGCTTTTGCGATATTTTGTGTTTCATCGTTTAAGTAGGGAAAATTAAAATTGTTATCTTTAGAAAATTTAATCATATTTTCAAAAGAGTCTTCTGGATAATTCTCAGCATCATTTGCACAGATTGCAACTGAATTTATTCCAATTTTTTTTAATTCATTACAATCTTCAACTATTTCTTTTGTAACTGCTTTTACATATGGACAATGATTGCAAATAAACATTATCAAAGTTCCATTTTCTCCCTTGATATCCTCTAACGAAAGAATTTTATTATCTGTTGATTTTAATTCAAATGGAATAGCTTTTTGACCAAAATCACATATTGGAGTTTGTATTGGCATACTGTAAGAATATATAAATTATGTTTTATGATTTAAAAGATAAAAAACCAAAAAACTCTGGCGAAAATTGGGTAGCTCCTAATGCAACTATAATTGGAGATGTTACATTGGAGAAAAATACAAGCATTTGGTTTAATGCTGTTTTAAGAGGAGATATAGAAAATATTCACATAGGTGAGGGATCTAATATTCAAGATGGTAGTGTTTTACATACAGATCCTGGCTGCCCATTAAAAGTAGGAAAAAATGTTACTGTAGGTCATTTAGTAATGCTTCATGGGTGTACCATTGGAGATAATAGTTTAATTGGAATTGGTGCAGTAATTTTAAACAAAGCAAATATTGGAAAAAACTGTATCATTGGAGCAAAAGCTCTAATAACTGAAAATAAAGTTATACCTGATAACTCTTTAGTAGTGGGATCACCTGGAAAAATTGTAAGAGAGGTGACTGAGGAAGAAAAAAAAGCTGTAGAGGAAAACACTAAACACTATCAAGATAACTGGAAGAAGTATTCAAAATCAATATTTTAAAGGAGAAGATTATGTCAGCAGGTTATGTGATTGCACAATTAAAGGTAACAAACCCAGAAAACTATAAAGAATATGTAGCTAAAGTTACAGAGGTTGTAAAAAAATTTGGTGGAGAATATCTAGTTAGAAATGGTGAATACCAAGTAGTAGAGGGTGAAGATAATTTTCCAAGATTAGTAATCATTAAATTTCCATCATATGAAAAAGCTTTAGAATGGTATCACTCTGATGAATATAAGCCAGTAAAAGACATACGTCTTCAAAACTCTGAGGGAAGCAATATAATTGTGAAAGGAATTTAAGGTACTAACCAGGTATCTTTATTATTTTCTAAATCAAATTTTGCTCTTCGATGACCCTTAGCAGCTAAATATAACCATTCTATTGATTTTATTTTGCACTGAATAACAGTAAAGTTTTTGTAACCTTCTTCACTTTGTTCTTTAGTGTAATCAAAATTATCAAGCTCAGGCTTAAGTCCAGATGTAGGAGTATCAGACTCAGTTCCTGGTCCGTTATCAACCAAATAGCATTTTCTAGATATGTGTTGGGTTTTTGACCAAGATTCTTTAGTAACTTCGTTATTATGATTAATGGTACACTCTACTTTTAGTCTAACCTGGATTTTTTCCTCTTTATCATAAAATAACATCGCTGCATTTTTATTTGATTTTAATTTTTCAATTTTATCTGAGCGAATATCGCTATGATACTGAACTAAGTTATTAGAATGATCTGATTTTCTAAGAACTACAATTCTACCATCTAAATCAGATTGGCTGCCACAAATAAAAACAGGTATTCTAAAAGGTGAGTTTCTGTCTTTGACTGCACTGTCTAACATAGACCAAATTTTCTTTTTGATCTCCTTAAAGTCCTCATAATAAGGAACAGTATTAGTCACAAATTATTTTTTCTTTTTTAATCTAGCAATAAGTGCAGAGCTATCCCAACGGTTACCACCCATTTCTTGTACTTCAGCATAGTAACCATCTATGATTTCTGTAATTGGCACAGGCGAACCATTTCTTTTTGCTTCTTCAATTGCAATTTTTAAATCTTTTCTCATCCAATCAATTGCAAATCCATAATCAAACTTATCATCAGTCATAGTTCGATATCTATTTTCCATCTGCCAGGACTGTGCTGCACCTTTAGATATAGTTTCCATTACTTTGTCCATATCTAAACCTGCATTTATTCCAAAGTTAATTGCTTCTGATAAACCTTGAACTGCTCCTGCTATACACATCTGGTTCATCATTTTAGTAAGCTGTCCACTTCCACAAGATCCAATTAATTTTACTTTTTTACTGTAGCAATCAATTACTGGTTCTGCTTTTTTAAAAACTTCTTCATCACCACCAACCATTACAGTAAGTATTCCACCTTCAGCACCAGATTGACCTCCAGATATAGGTGCATCTAAAAAATCAAAACCTTTATCTTTTGCAGCCTTATATAATTCTCTAGATACTTCTGCAGATACAGTTGAGTTATCAATAAATATTGATCCAGCTTTTGCTGTGTTAAATAATCCATTTTCTCCTGTAGCTACTTCTCTTAAATCATTATCGTTTCCCACACATGTAAAAATAAAATCTGCACCTTCTGCTGCTTTAGCAGGAGTATCAGCCATTTTACCCTTGTATTCACCAACCCATTTTTCAGCTTTAGATTTTGTTCTATTAAAAACAGTTACATTGTGTCCGGCTTTTGATATATAACCAGCCATTGGGTAGCCCATAACCCCAAGACCTATGAAAGCAACATTACAAGTCATAATTTTTTTCTATGTTTAAAAGTTTAAGTTTAAAAGTAATTGTATTTGGATTTATCTTTACATTTTTTTCTAGTTTTGGACAGAGTTTTTTTCTTGGACTATTTAATTCAAGCATAAGAGATACTTTATCGATTACCCATGGACAATTTGGCTCAATTTATGCCTCAGCAACATTATTTAGTAGTATACTTTTTATATGGTTGGGAAAAAAAATTGATGATGTAAATGTATTTAAGTTTTCTTTATTTGTAATCCCGCTTTTAGCCTTTTCATGTTTTTTCTTTTCTAAAATATATTCAATACCATTTTTATTTGCTGCAATATTTTTTATGAGATTTTCAGGTCAAGGAATGATGTCTCACACTGCAAGCACAACAATTTCAAGATACTTTACTAAATCAAGAGGTAAAGCTCTTAGTGCGGGATGGTTTGGATTATCTTGTGGTGAATTTATTTTACCTGTTTTAATTGTTTATTTGTTAACTTTATATACTTGGCAAAATATTTGGTTAACAATTTCAATTATTGTAATTTTATTTTTACCATTAGCTTCTTATTTATTAATTAAAAACTTAAGTTTAGATTCAAGAGAAGTTGACAATAATCAAAAGCAAGAAGATAAAAGTATCAAGCAATGGACAAGACTTGAAGTATTAAAAGATTATAGATTTTATATAATAAGTTCAAACATGCTTGCTATGCCATGGATTGCAACAGGAGTTTTTGTTTACCAATCTTTTGTAACAAGCTCTAAAGGTTGGGGTGAATTTACTATTGCACAATCATTTATGTCTTATTCTATATTCACTGTTTCAACATTATTATTAGCAGGTCCATTAATAGATAAATTTAGTAGTAGAAAATTATTAATTTATATGAACATCCCATTATTAATATCTACTTTTGTAATTATTCTATTTGATTCATCTCTCATAGCATTTGTGTTTCTTGGGTTGATTGGAATATCAAATGGATTTGCCAATGTATTAGGTTCAGCTACTTGGGCTGAAATTTATGGAGTGAAACATATTGGATCAATTAAAGCTTTAACTACTGCTTTAATGGTATTTTCTACAGCATTTGGAACGGCTTTATTTGGTGTTTTAATTGACATTGGTTTTTCAATTGAAAAAATTGCTATTGTTTCTGCGATTTATATATTCTCGTCTTTAGCCCTATTATTTTTAACAAGAAAGAGGCTAAATCCTATTTATATTTAGAAAACGCTTGATTTTTTTGAGCCTCGGGTATAAACAACCGGCCATGGCTAGAGTTACCGTTGAAGACTGTATAGATAAAGTAGAAAGTCCTTATGAATTAGTTTTAGTAGCTAAAGAGAGAGCTACTCAACTTAATGCTGGTTTAGAACCAACAATTGATAGGGATAATGACAAAAATACAGTGATATCTTTAAGAGAAATTGCTGAAGAGAAAATTAAAGTATCAGATTTAACTGAAAGCGCAGTTTACAAACTTAGAAAACACGTTGAACAAGTTGATGACGGGGTAGAGGATGATGAAGATATTGGTGATGATTTTGAAAATCTTTACAAAGGAGAAATTTCAAAGAGTGGTACTCCAATTTTACCATCTAAAAGAGCAAGAAAAACTCCAGAAAAAATTCAAGTATCAAAGGAAGATTTAGCTGAATTGTCTGAAACAGCTGCACCTGAAGTTGATGCTGCAGTTGGCCAAGAAACTATGAATGAACAAGGTGAAGTTTCATTAGATGAAGTTTCAGAATCAGAAAATCAAGAAGCAGATGTTGCTTCTGAAGATCCAGAAGCTTCAAACTCATAAAAAAATAATATAAAGTCTTAGTTTATGAATAGGTTAGTATCAGTTGCTCCTATGATGGACTGTACAGATCGTCATGAACGATATTTTTTAAGACTAATCTCCAAAAATATACTTCTTTATACTGAAATGGTTGTCGATGAAGCAATCAATAGGGGTGATAAAAAAAAATTACTAGAATTCAATATCAATGAAAAGCCAGTAGCACTTCAATTAGGTGGATCTTCACCTAAGTTACTTGCGGAGGCAACAAAAGTTGGAGAAGACTTTGGCTACGATGAAATTAATTTAAATTTAGGTTGTCCAAGTAGAAAAGTAGAGAAAAATAGATTTGGTGCTTGTTTAATGAAAGAGCCAAACTTAGTTGCAGATTGTTTAACTGAAATGCAATCAAAAACTAAATTACCTGTGACCATAAAAACTAGAATTGGATATGACAATGTCGAAGATTATGAAAACTTACATAATTTCATATCTACTCTGAAATCCACAGGTATTAAAACTTTTATTATTCATGCAAGAAAGGCTATGCTTGGCAAGTTTACACCTAAACAAAATCTAAATATTCCACCTTTAAAATATGAGTTTGTTTATAAATTAAAAGAAGATTTTCCAAATGAAGAAATAATAATAAATGGGGGTATAACTTCTGTTGATCAAATTAAACCACATTTAGAAAAAACAGATGGAGTTATGATTGGAAGAGCTGCTTATCATACACCTTATTTGTTAGCAGATATTGAGAAAGAAATTTTTAACAATGAGGATGTCCCTAGTAGGCAAGACGTTATTGAACAGTTAATTCCTTACGTAAAAGATGAGCTAAAAAAAGGAACTCGGTTAAATCAAATCATGAGACACACATTAGGTTTATTTCACGGTCAATCTGGTGCTAGTCATTGGAAAAGATATTTAAGTGAAAATATGTGTGTTAGAGATGCTGATGTAAAAAAAATTGATCACATAATGGATAAAATTAAATACAACAATGTTGATATGAGAGAAGGTCAATCTGCTTAGTTCAATCTTAGCAAATGAATATATCTATATAGTTTTATTAATGGTTTTGACCGCAATTCCAGTTGGATTTGTAGCTGGCCTTTTTGGTATTGGTGGTGGTTTAATAACTGTCCCGTTTCTGTATTACATATTTGGCAAACTTGGAATTGATCAATTATATATAATGCACTTAGCTGTTGGAACTTCTCTTGCAATAATAATTCCAACATCAATAGTTTCGGTGTTAACCCATCATAAATTTAATTCAGTCGATTTTAAAGTAGTCAAAAGCTACGGTATTTTTGTAGTTGTAGGAGTTGTTTTGGGAACAATATTTGCTGCATCTTTCAAAACAAAATCTTTAGTACTTTTTTTCGCGGTCGTAATCTTCATTTTAGGAATTTATTTACTTACGATTAAAGAAAAAGAACAAAATGTAATATCTGAAATGAAATTATATTTAAAAATCATACTTGGTTCAATTGTTGGATTTATTTCAGTTATAACAGGTATAGGTGGTGCTGTTATGAATGTACCAATCCTTAAATTTTTTGGTTATTCAATTAATAAAGCAATTGGAAGTGCTGCAGCGATTGGTTTTTTAATTGCACTATTTGGTGCTACAGGTTTTTTTATTTCAGGAAGTTATTTAAATACAAATTTACCTTTTAGTATTGGATTTTTAAATGTACCAGCTTTTTTAATATTCATTCCAATAACAACTTTTATGGCAAGACTAGGAGCAAGAACAGCTCACAAAATAGATAAAAAAAAATTAAGTAAATTACTTGGTATATTCTTACTAATCGTAGCAATTAAATTTTTCTACGAATATATTAAATTATAAGCATGTCGTTTAAGTTAAATAGGAAATTTTTAAAGACTTCACATCATCTTGCTGATCTTAATTAGCGCTATTAGAATAAATGATAATTATAAATTTCCATGGATAATTCTAATTCCCAAAAGAAATAAGATTACCGACATAAGCGATCTTAATTCTAAAGATCAAACTCTGCTAATGAAGGAAATTATTTATGCAAGTAAAGTAATGAAAAAATTATTTAAAACTTCGAATCTCAATGTAGAAAAAATTGGAAATATTGTTCCTCAGTTGCACATACATATTATTGCTAGAAGTAAAAAAGATAGTTAATGGCCATTATCTGTATGGGTCGTTAAAGGAAAAAATTACTCAGAAACAGCTTTAAAATTAATAGTCGATAAATTAAGAAAAGCTCTAAAATAAAAAGAGGTGACTTCAGTCTCCCTCCATCACCTCATCTCATTTTTAAATGATTCTTTACAGTTTTATGAACACTTATTAGTTGAAAATTAACTTTATTAAGTACTAAATTTTTTGATCGTATTCGCCTATTTTCCCAGTTTTTTGGAGTAAATCGTCAATAAAATCAAAGATTTTCTTCTTTCTATTATCAGAAGTTGGGCTTTCAGTTACAATTACTAGTGAAGGTTTGTTGGATGATGCTCTTATCAATCCCCAAGATCCATCTTCAAAAGAAAATCTTATACCATTAACTGTTAGAACTTCAGTTATTACTTGATCATCAATTTTAGTTTTATTATTTTTTAATTGTTCTACTTTTTTAACTAAATCTTCAACAACTTGATATTTTTCTTCATCTTTACAAAATGGAGCCATCGTCGGTGTTTGAAAAGTATTTGGTAATTCACTAATAATTTCACTCATTTTTTTATTTTCATTATCCAATAAATGACAAACATGAATGGCTGAATTTATTCCATCGTCGTAACCATATCCTAAAGGTTGATTGAAAAAGAAATGACCACTCTTTTCAAAGCCCGCTAATGCCTTTTCAGTGTTAACTTTACGTTTAATATGGGAATGACCTGTTTTCCAATAAATTGTTTCACAATTGTTTTCTAATAAAATCTTATCTTTTGAGTACAAACCTGTTGATTTTACATCAACAACAAATTTAGAATTTTTGTGTTTAGTAGATAAGTTTCTTGCTATTAGTAAACCAATTTTATCAGAGAATATTTCGTTACCTTCATTGTCAATAACACCAACTCGATCTCCATCACCATCAAAACCGAAACCTATATCAGCATTATTTTCTTTAACCGCTTTAGCAATTTCATGAAGCATTTCTAAATCTTCCGGATTAGGATTGTATTTTGGAAAATTCCAGTCTAAGTTACAATCTAACTCGATCACTTCACACCCAATACCTCTTAAGATATCTGGCGCAAAAACACCTGCAGTTCCATTGCCACAAGCAACTACAGCTTTAATTTTTTTATTTATTTTGTTTTTATTAATTAGGTCATTTTTATAAATTTTATCGAAATCTTTTATTTCTTTTTCATTTCCATCACCTTTTGAAAACTTTTCACTCAATGTTATTTCTTTTAATTCTCTCATCTCTTCAGGCGCATGAGTTAAGCCTTTTTTGATACCCATTTTTACACCTGTCCATCCATTTTCATTATGACTAGCTGTAACCATAGCAACTGCATCTGCATCTAAATTAAATTGTGCAAAATAAACCATCGGAGACAATGAAAGACCAATATCCTCTATATGACATCCTGTTGACTTTAATCCTTTTTTAAGTGAGGTTTTTATCTCCTCACTGTAAGATCGGTAATCATGTCCAACAATAATTCTAGGATGATCTTTTTTGGTGTGATTTTTTATTTGTGTTCCAAGTCCTTTGCCGAGATTCTCTATTCCTGCTGAGTTTATGTCTTTCTCATACAACCAACGGGCGTCATATTCTCTAAAACCATAAGGATCTATTTTTAAATTTTCACTCATTTATCCACTACTTACTCTTTTTATGTTAATTTCTTTAAAAAAATTTTATTTTTTTATTGATAATCATATTGTCGCGTTCTATAAATGTTCCATTGATTAAACGTTTATTTAGTATACTTAATCAAAGCGCCTACAACATATAGTTGTTTTCGCAAAACTAAAATAATATAATAACAAATATGAACAAGATTCTATCTCAAGCCCTCAAGAAAGCTGTCTCCGAATATAGCCCAGAAGTTAAAGAAGTTTCAAAAGCTAATAAGCCTGATTTATTTTCTTTAAATAATGAAACAGAATTATTTCAAAACGACAAAGGTATAATAATTAAAATTGATCGTTCTAAAGATTCAAATCTTACAGATTTTGGTAAAGCGACTTTAAAAGATAGGTACCTTGGTTTAAACGAATCTTATCAAGATTTATTTGCAAGAGTAGCAAGCACTTACGCTGATGATAATTTACATGCGCAAAGAATTTATAATTACATAAGTAATCTTTGGTTTATGCCAGCAACACCAGTTTTATCAAACGGTGGAACTAAAAGAGGTTTACCTATTTCATGTTTTTTAAATGAAGCATCTGATAGCTTAGGTGGAATTTTAGATCTTTGGAGTGAGAATGTTTGGCTTGCTGCGAAGGGTGGAGGAATTGGAAGCTACTGGGGTAACCTAAGATCTATTGGAGAAAAAATTGGCAGAGTTGGAAAAACTTCAGGAATAATTCCTTTTATTAAAGTAATGGACTCTTTAACAATGGCAATTAGCCAAGGCTCATTAAGAAGAGGCTCTGCAGCTTGTTATCTTCCTATCGATCATCCTGAAATAGAAGAGTTTATTGAAATGAGAAGACCAACTGGTGGAGATCCAAATAGAAAAGCATTAAATTTACATCATGGTGTTTTAGTTTCAGATGCTTTCATGAGAGCAGTTGAAACAGATGAACAGTGGGCATTAAAAAGTCCAGCAGACGGAACTGTGCAACAAACTATTTCTGCAAGAAATTTATGGATAAGATTATTAACTGCTAGAATTGAAACTGGTGAGCCTTATATAATTTATATAGATACAGTTAACCGACAAATTCCTCAACATCATAAGTTAGCAAATCTTACTGTTAAAACTTCTAACTTATGCAGTGAGATAACTCTTCCTACAGGAATTGATAAAGATGGTAGAGATAGAACAGCGGTGTGCTGTTTATCATCTTTAAATTTAGAAAAATATGAAGAATGGAAAGATGATCCAGATATGATTAGTGATGTAATGAGATTTTTAGATAATGTGTTATCTGATTTCATTAACAAAGCTCCTGAACAATTTAAAGATGCTAAATATTCTGCTGAAAGAGAGAGAAGTGTTGGTTTGGGCGTGATGGGTTTCCATTCTTTCTTACAGAAAAATAGAATTCCACTTGAGTCTGTAATGGCAAAATCATGGAATAAAAAAATATTTAAAAACATTCACGAAAAAGTTAATCAAGCTTCTAAAGATTTAGCTGAAGAAAGAGGAGCGTGTCCTGATGCTGCAGAGTATGGCTATCAAGAAAGATTTTCTAACAAAACTGCAATTGCACCAACAGCATCAATTTCTATTATTTGTGGAGGAGCTTCTCCAGGAGTAGAGCCCATTGCAGCAAACAGTTATACTCACAAAACTTTATCTGGTTCGTTTAATGTGAGAAACAGATATCTTGAAGAAATTCTTGAAAGTCACGGTAAAAATGATGAGGAAACCTGGTCTAGTATTACTACAAACCAGGGCTCAGTTAACCATTTAGATTTCTTAACTGATTTAGAAAAAGATGTATTTAAAACTGCATTTGAACTTAACCAAAGTTGGATAATTGAATTGAGCGGAGACAGAACTCCTTTTATTTCACAAGCTCAGTCAGTTAACTTATTTTTACCTGCAGATGTTCATAAAAAAGAATTACATAAAATTCATTTTGATGCGTGGAAGAAAGGTTTAAAGAGCCTTTACTATTGTAGATCAAAATCAATCCAAAGAGCTGAGAATGTTAACGACTCTAAGTCAACAGACATCATGGCTAATGTATATAAAAATAAATCAACCGAAAATAGTGAACCAGAGTACGAGGAGTGTTTATCATGTCAGTAGCAGAAAAAGTTAAGTCAGAAATTATTCAACCACAGAAAAACAATAATGGATTGCTTGTTGCAAATCCAGTTTATAAACCTTTTAGATATCCGTGGTGCTATGATGCATGGCTAACTCAACAAAGAATTCACTGGTTACCAGAAGAAGTTCCACTTGGAGATGATGTTAGAGATTGGCAAAAAAATCTTTCAACATCAGAAAAAAATTTATTAACACAAATTTTTAGATTTTTTACACAAGCAGATGTAGAAGTTAGCAACTGTTACATAAGACATTACATGAATGTATTTAAACCAACTGAAGTATTAATGATGATGTCTTCTTTTGCTTCAATGGAAACTGTTCACATTGCTGCTTATTCACATTTGTTAGATACAATTGGTATGCCAGAGTCTGAGTATTCAGCATTCATGAAGTATAAAGAAATGAAAGATAAATACGATTACATGCAAGGTTTTGATGTTAAATCTAATCATGATATTGCAAAAACAATTGCTGTATTTAGTGCTTTCACTGAAGGTCTTCAGTTATTTGCAAGTTTTGCAATTTTGTTAAACTTTCCAAGACATAACAAGATGAAAGGAATGGGTCAGATTGTTACTTGGTCTGTAAGAGATGAGACGTTGCATTGCAATTCGATGATCAGATTATTTAAAGATTTCATTAAAGAAAATCCTGAAACATGGACACCACAATTAAAAAAAGAAATTTATGAAGCATGCAGAACAATTGTTGAGCATGAAGATGCTTTTATCGATTTAGCTTTTCAAATGGGTCCAATGCAAGGTTTGACTGCTGATGATATTAAAAAATATATTCGTTTTATTGCTAATAGAAGATTAGACCAGTTAGGTTTAGAAGCAATATATGACATTGATAAAAATCCATTAACTTGGTTAGATACAATGTTAAATGCTGTAGAGCACATGAACTTCTTTGAAGGAAGAGCTACAGAATATTCTAAAGCGTCAACCCAAGGAACTTGGGCAGAAGCATTTAGTTAAAAAATTTAATTGTATTATCTGTAATTTAATTCCATTACTTTTCGATGCTTGCTACCTTTGTATTTAGCAAGTGGTCTAATAAGTTTGTTCGCAGCGTGTTGTTCCATAATATGTGCTGACCAACCAGTAATCCTAGAAATAACAAATATTGGTGTGAAAAAATCAGTATCAAATCCCATTAAATGGTACATTGGACCAGTAGGGTAGTCCACATTAGGATGGATATTTTTCTTTTTGATCATAACTTTTTCAACAATATCGTAAATTTTTTCAAACTTTTTATCTTTTTTAATTTTAGCAACTTTACCAAAATAATTTCTCATAGTTGGAACTCTAGAGTCTCCTGATTTATAAACTCTATGACCAAAGCCCATAACCACTTCTTTATTTTTAAGAGCGTTGTTAATCCATTTTAATGCATTTTCTGGTTTTTTAATTCGGTTCATCATGTGCATCACTTCTTCATTAGCACCACCATGTAATGGACCTTTTAAACTAGCAATTGCACCTGTAATTGCTCCATGAATATCAGATAAACTACTTGTAATCGTTCTGGCAGTAAAAGTTGAAACATTGAAACTGTGCTCAGCGTACAATATTAGAGAAACATCAAAAGCTTTAACAATTTCTTTTTGAGGTACTTTTCCAAAGCACATATAGAAAAAGTTTTCAGCAAAAGTTAAATTCTTTTTAGGTTTGATTATTTTTTTACCACTTCTAATTCTGTAAAATGCAGCAAGTGCAGTGGGTGTTTTTGCAAAAATTCTCAATGCTTTTCGCATATTAGCCTCTGGGGTAGAATTCGAGGTTTCTTTATCTTCTAATCCCATTACACTAACAGCTGTTCTTGCAACATCCATTGGATGGGATTTTTTGGGCATGTGTTTTATAATTTCATATAAATTTTTTGTAAGCTCTCTATTGTTTCTCTCTTCTTTTTCAAACTGTCTTAATTGGATAGTGTTAGGTAGGTCTTTGTTTAAAATTAAATAGGCAACTTCTTCAAATCTGCAGTATTCACATAAATCTTGAGCAGCATAACCTCTATAAGTTAGAGAATTAATCTCCGGCATAACTTTTGAAACCTCAGTTTCATCTACAACAATTCCAAGTAAACCTTTTTTAATATCATCACTCATTATTCATGTCCTTCTGTACTAAAATTATAAATTTTTTCATCTAAAGAATTGTATTTTTCGTATTCTACCAATTCATACAATCTTCTTCTTGTCTGCATCTTATCTATTATATTATTTTGATGTCCATTTGCATAAATGTCTCTTAATCCATCTTCAACATTTTTCATTGCTAGCCTTTGTGTAGTTACTGGATATATAACAATATTATAGCCAAGGTTTTCTAACTCCTTATAATTAAATAACTTAGATTTACCAAATTCTGTCATATTAGCTAACAAATAACATGAAAGTTCTTTTCTTACTTTTTCAAAATCTTTTTCATCATGTAAAGCTTCAGGAAATATAATTTCTGCTCCAGCATTAATATAAGCTTTACATCTATCAATCATTTTATCAATTCCCTCAACACTTTTTGCATCTGATCGTGCTATAATTTTAAAATTTTGATCTTTTTTTGCAGCCACACATTCTTTTATTTTTAAAACCATGGCCTCTGTTGAAACAAGTTCTTTATTATCTAGATGCCCGCATCTTTTTCTTTCAATTTGATCTTCCAAATGAACACCAGTTAATCCAAACTCTTCGAAAGTCTCTATAGTTTCTTTACAAGATTTAAATCCTGTATCTATATCAACTATTGTTGGAAGATTTGTTACCCTAGATATTAAATAAGATCTGGTACTCACATCTTGAAGTGTTGTTAAACCAATATCAGGAAAGCCAAGATCATTAGCCATAACACCACCCGATACGTAAACTGCATCATAACCAATTTCCTCAATTAATTTCGCTGTTAGAGGATTGTAAGCTCCAGGAACTCTTAGAATTTTATTTGATTTAAGTTTTTGGTCAAAATCAATTCTTTTTTGGCTTGGTTCTTTTTCAACAAAGTGCATTAAAAAATACCTTTTTTCAAATTTCTTTTTAACTTATTTTTTTTAATCTCAATATTTAGTTTGTCTAATTGACCAGCTTTTAAGTTTTTTAGATTTTGAACATTTCTTAAAAAACGATCACTCTCTTTTTTATCTAAAATGCCATTTGTTAGAGTTAAAAATTTATTTATATAATTCTCTCTTTTAAATGGTCTTGCTCCATATGGATGAGCATCAGCTCGATCAAGTTCTTCAGTTACTTTTTTCCCACTGTTCAATGTAACAACAACTTTTGCTCCAAAAGATTTCTTTTTTGGATTTGGATCATGATATTTTTTTGTCCATTTTTTATCTTCATAGGTTGTTATTGAATTCCATATCTTAATAGTACTTTTTCTATTAGCTCTTGATTTTGTATAAGATTTTACATGATGCCAATCACCATCTTCTAGAGCGACTGCAAAAATATACATTATAGAGTGATCCAATGTTTCTCTACTTGCATTTGGATCCATTTTTTGTGGGTCATTTGCACCTGTTCCAATTACATAATGTGTATGATGACTAGTATGAATATCTATTTTTTTGATTTGATTTAAATTTGGTATTTTAGTTTTTAATTTCTTTGCAAGATCTATTAAAGCCTGAGATTGATACTCTGCAGAATATTCTTTTGTATAAGTTTCTAATATAGCTTTTTTACTTTCTCCTTTTTTAGGTAATGGAACTTTATATTTTGCTTTTTTTCCATCAAGTATCCTTGCAATTACACTATCTTCACCTTCATAAATTGGACTTGGAGCACCTTCACCCCTCATTACTCTATCAACAGCCTCTATTGCAAGTTTACCCGCATGTGCAGGTGCATATGCTTTCCAACTAGATATCTCTCCTTTTCTAGATTGTCTTGTAGAAATAGTTGTGTGCAGTGCTTGCTGAACTGCTTGATAAATTGTTTCAGTATTTAATTTTAACATCGATCCTAATCCTGCAGCAACACTTGGACCAAGGTGAGCAATGTGATCTACTTTATGTTTATGTAAACAAATCCCTTTAACTAAATTTACTTGAACTTCGTAAGCAGTAATAATTCCTCTTAATAGATCTAGACCACTTTTTTTATTTTGTTGAGCAACACTCAATAGTGGTGGAATGTTGTCACCAGGGTGACTGTAATCTGCAGCTAAAAAAGTATCATGAAAATCAAGTTCTCTTACAGCAGTTCCGTTTGACCAAGCTGCCCATTCACAATCAAATTTTAATTTTGAATTAACACCAAAAAGAGTTGCTCCATTTTTTCTAGAATGCTTTAAAGCCATTTCTCTAGATGAAACTACTGGTCTTCTATTTAAAGAAGCAATAGCAACCGAAGCATTATCAATAATTCTATTGATTACCATTTCAATTGCTTCTCTATTAAGTTTAGCGTTATCACTTGCAATTTCTGCAATTTTCCAGGCAAGTTGTTTTTTCTTAGGTAAATGTATTTTAGATGGAAAAACTTTAACTGTATGTAGTAACAAAATAACTCCTTATAAGTAATTTTGTTTTAATAGCTAAAATAAATTAATCAATATTAAAGATATTCAGATATGATTTTTTCAGTACCAACAAAATCTTTTATTAGGTGATTATGGTATATTTCATCAGATTTTTTTTCAGTATATCCATCCTCAAGCAATATCATTGGAATATCTGCAGCTTTTGCAGAATTAGCATCTGTTTCACTATCTCCAATCATAATAGATTTTTTTAAATCACCATCTAAAATTTCTATAACTGTAGTCAAATGTCTTGGATCAGGCTTACAATAATCAAATGTATTATATCCCGCTACATATTCAAAATAATCATAAATTCCAATTTTTTTTAAAAGATCAACAGCGAGATGCTCAGTTTTGTTAGTACATACAGCCATAGAGATATTTTCATTTTTACACCAATTTAAAAAATCTTTTGTGCCATTAATTAAAACACTTTCTCTTAGAATATTTTTGCCATAATAAGATATGAACTCATCAGTCATATCACTTTTAACTTTTTCATTAATACTGGTCAGTTCTTTTTTTGCTTGGCTCCATATTGACCTACCAATCATAGCACCCGCACCTTTTCCAACTGAACTTTTTAAATCATTTAGTGATTTCGTAGGGTATCCAAATTTTTTCATTACATGATTATGAGCAAGCATCAAATCTGGTGCTGTATCAACCAATGTTCCATCTAAATCAAATAATACAGTAAATTTTTGTTTCATATTAAAAGTATTTTAAAGAAATAATTTGTGAATTAATTAACATATATACTTAATGTAAAGAAAATCTAGATGAAACCTACGAAGCAACAAAATAATCAAAACAAACTTCGAAATAAGTTTTTAAAAGCTGGTGTTAAAATGACAGGTCCTGAAACTATTTTTTTTTCAAATGACACTAAAATTGGTAAAGGTGTTAGAATTGAACCATATGTAGTAATTGGTTCTAAAGTTAAAATAGGAAATAATGTAGTAATTAAATCTTTTTCACATTTAGAATCTTGTAAAGTAGAAAATAAAGTTGAGATAGGTCCTTATGCAAGAATTAGACCCGATACAATTCTTAAAGAAGGTTCAAAAGTAGGTAATTTTGTAGAGATTAAAAAATCAACTGTTGGAAATAAATCAAAAATTAATCATTTATCTTATGTCGGAGATAGCGATATTGGCAAGATGGTAAATGTTGGTGCCGGAACAATTACTTGTAATTATGACGGTATAAAAAAAAATAAGACAATAATTAAAGATAAAGTATTCATAGGATCAAATTCATCTTTAGTAGCTCCTGTAAAAATTGACAAAGAAAGTATTGTTGGTGCAGGGTCTGTAATAACAAAAAATGTTAAAAAAAAAACTCTTGCACTAACCAGATCTGTACAAGTGGAAATTAAAAATTATAAAAGAAAGACAAAATAAATTATGTGTGGAATTATAGGAATATCTAGCAATAAATCTGTTTCTGCAAATATAATAAATTCTCTAAAAAAACTTGAATATAGGGGTTATGACTCTGCTGGGGTTGCAACTTTATTTGATGGTCAGTTAAATGAAGTTAAATCTGAAGGAAGAGTTGATAATTTAGAACAAAACTTTGATCTAAAATCTTTAAAAGGAAATATAGGGATAGGACATGTCAGATGGGCTACTCATGGAATTCCTAATAGTATTAATGCTCACCCACACTCATCAGAGAATGTGTCTGTTGTCCATAATGGAATAATAGAGAACTCAACAATTTTAAAAAAATACCTAATTAATAAAGGCCATGCTTTCAAATCTCAGACTGATACCGAGGTAATTGTTCATTTAATTACAGAAAATTTAAAAACTATGGAACTTGAAGAGGCATTAACCAAAACTTTAAAACAACTTCATGGAAGTTTTGCATTAGGTATAATTTTTAAAGATATGCCTGATTTGATTGTAGGGGCGAGAAGAGGATCGCCATTAGCTGTTGGTTATGGTCCAAATGAAAATTATCTAGGGTCAGACTCTTATGCTTTAAAATCCATGACAAACAAAATTACTTATCTTGATGATGGAGAGTTTTGTATTGTTAAAAAAGATCAAGTTCATTTTTATAATGAAGAGGGCAAGAAAATTAACAAAAAAATTTTAGAATTATCATCTAATGAGTCAACTTATGATAAGGGTGACTTTAAACACTTTATGGCTAAAGAAATAGAAGAGCAGCCTGTAACAATTAAAACTGGAATCAAAGAGTATTTAGATAGTGTAAATAATGAGATAAATATTTTCAATTTTCCATGGAAAATTAACGAAATTAAATCAGTTACTTTAATTGGTTGTGGTACAGCTTATCATTCATGTTTAATGGCAAAATATTGGTTTGAAGAATTAACTTCTTTAGATGTTAATATAGATATAGCTTCTGAGTTTAGATATAGAAAAAATAGATTTAAAAAGGATAGTTTATATATTTTTGTTTCTCAGTCTGGTGAGACTGCAGATACTTATGCGGCCTTGGATCTTTGTAACGAAAATAACATGAAAACATGTGCGGTAGTTAATGTAATTGAAAGTTCTATAGCAAGAGATTCAAATTTTGTTTTACCAATTCACTGCGGACCTGAAATTGGGGTTGCATCAACAAAAGCTTTCTTAGGTCAAATACTTGTTTTATATATTTTAGCTTTAAAAATTGGATCTTTATCTGGTGAAATTGATAAAAAAAATTATCAAGAAAAAATTAAAGATCTTAAAAGTTTACCAAGCTTAATAGAAAAAACTTTATTAATAGATAATGATATTCAAGCAATCTCTTCAACATTCAATGAAGCTAAAGGATCTATGTTCCTTGGAAGAGGTTTCTCTTTCCCAATAGCTTTAGAAGGAGCATTGAAACTAAAAGAATTGTCTTATGTTCATGCAGAGGGTTATCCAGCTGGTGAAATGAAACATGGACCACTTGCATTAATAGAAGAGGGGATGCCAGTTGTTGTTCTAGCACCAAGAGATAGTTACTATAAAAAAACAATTTCAAACATGCAGGAAGTTATAGCAAGAGGCGCTAAAGTTCTTTTAATTACAAACAAAAGCAAGGATGAAATTTTTTCGGAGAATATTTGGGAAACTATTGAGGTTGAAAATACTAATGATGATTTATTACCATTCCTTTTAACAATTCCACTTCAAAAGCTTGCATATTATTCAGCTTTGAAAATGGGTTATGATATAGATAAGCCAAGAAACTTAGCCAAATCAGTCACAGTTGAATAAAGTTTAAACTCTGCTAAAACACCCCTAGGTTGAATATGAAAAATTGGAAAAAAAATAGTTGGAGAAAATATCCGGTTAAACACATACCGGAGTATCCAGATAAAAAAGAACTAAATAAAGTTTTAGATAAAATTGGAACTTTTCCACCTTTGGTATTTGCTGGAGAGACTAGGCACCTAAAAGATCAATTAGCAGATGTTGTAGATGGAAAAGCATTTTTACTTCAGGGTGGAGATTGCGCAGAGAGTTTTGCTGAATTTAACCCTGATAATTTAAGAGATACATTTAAATTAATTTTGCAAATGTCTTTAGTTTTAACTTACTCAGCTTCTTTACCAGTTGTCAAAGTTGGAAGAATTGCTGGTCAATTTTCAAAACCAAGAAGTTCTCCAGTTGAAAATAAAGATGGTGTGGAGCTTCCTAGTTATTTAGGTGATAACATAAATGGAATGGAATTTACCGAAAAAGCAAGAATTCCTGATCCAAAAAGATTATTTAAAGCTTATTCTCAATCTGCATCAACTCTAAATCTTATAAGAGCATTTTCAAAAGGAGGTTTTGCAGACTTGAACAAAGTTCATTTATGGAATTTAGGCTATATTAAAAAAAGTCCAGAAGCCAAAAAATTTAAAGATATAGAAGATAAAATTGCAGATGCCATAGCATTTATGCGAGCTTGTGGAATAACATCAGATTTTAACAATAGATTATACACTGTGAATTTTTGGACATCACACGAAGCTTTATTGTTACCTTTTGAAGAGGCAATGACTAGAACAGATTCTACTACAGGTGAGAACCATGATACCTCAGCTCATTTCGTTTGGATAGGAGACAGAACAAGACAGCTTGATGGAGGACATGTAGAGTTTTGTAGGGGGATTGAAAATCCTATAGGTATTAAATGTGGACCAACTTTAAAACCAGATGATTTGATTAATCTTTGTAACAGAATTAATCCAAAAAATGAAAAAGGTAAGATAACTTTAATTTCAAGATTTGGAGCAGATAATGTTTCAAAATTTTTACCAAAATTAATTAGAGCAATAAAAAAAGAAGGATTGAATGTAATTTGGTCTTGTGATCCATGTCATGGAAATACAATTAAAGCTGCAACAGGTTTCAAAACTAGACCATTCAACAGTGTACTAAATGAAGTAAAAAATGTTTTTGCATGTCACCAAAGCGAAGGAAGTTATGCAGGAGGTCTTCATATTGAGTTAACTGGACAAGATGTAACTGAATGTATTGGGGGAGCACAAAAAATTTCTGAGCAAGATCTTTCATCAAGATACCATACTCATTGTGATCCTAGGTTGAATGCTAATCAAGCTTTAGAATTAGCTTTTATGATTTCAGATGAGATTAAAAAGAATAGCTCATATTCTAAAAATGCAGACAGAGCGGCATCTTAAGACATTGTAAAATCTCTATAATAAAATATTTTATAAATTATGAACGCCTCAGAAAAAGTTAAGTTTATATCTAGTTGGATTAAAAACTATGTAGACAATATGCCTTCAAAGGCCGAGTCTCTTGTTATAGGAATATCCGGAGGTATTGATTCATCTGTTTCTAGCACCTTAAGTGCTATAACGGGTTTGAAAACAATAGTTTTGTCGATGCCAATTAAACAAAAATCACATCAACATGATTTAAGTTTAAAACACCAGGAATGGTTAGTAAAAAATTTTAAAAATGTTGAAGCACATACAATTAATTTAGATGAGTTGTTTTTGGCATTTAGTTCAAGTTTATCTAAATTTGACAACGAGCATGGAATGGCAAATTCTAGAGCAAGATTAAGAATGACTACTCTTTACCAAGTAGCTGCAGCTAATAAAGGAATAGTAGTTGGAACTGGTAACAAAGTAGAAGACTTTGGTGTTGGTTTTTATACAAAATATGGAGACGGTGGAGTGGATATTTCACCAATAGCGGATTGTAATAAAACTCAAGTATGGGAACTTGGAAAAGAGCTTGGAATATTAAATGAAATAATTGAAGCTGCACCTACCGATGGATTATGGGATGATGGTAGAACAGATGAGGGTCAGCTTGGTTTAAAATACGAAGAGCTTGAGGAAGCTATGGATAATCCTAAATCTTCCAATAGAGCAAAATACGAAACCATTAGAAAACAAAATTTGCATAAAATGGAGCCTATTCCAGTATGCAAAATTCCAAATTAATCAAATAGATTCACAAATCTATAATTTAAGTATATTTCTAAAATTATGAGTAATGATATTTTTTTAACAAACAATCTTACAAACAAAAAAGAAAAATTTGTTCCAATAGATGAACAAAATATAAGAATGTATGTTTGTGGACCGACAGTTTATGATGATCCTCATATTGGTAATGCTAGACCAATAGTTGTTTTTGATATCCTTTATAAAATTTTTAAGAAAAAATATTCCAAAGTTACCTATGTTAGAAATATTACAGATGTAGATGATAAAATTATTAAATCTTCAAAAGAAAATAATATTTCAATTTCAGAGTTAACAAATAAAGTTACAGAAAGTTTTGGTGAAGATTGCAATTATTTAAATTGTGAAACACCAACTCATCAACCCAAAGCAACTGAAAATATTGATTTGATGATTAAAATGGTTTCTGAATTAATCAAAAAAGGGTTTGCTTATGAGAATAACAGCCATGTTTATTTTGAGGTTAAAAAGTTCAGTGATTATGGTCAACTATCAAACAAAAAACTAGAAGAGCTAATTGCTGGATCAAGAATTGAAATAAGTGAAAATAAAAAAAATTCAGAAGATTTTGTTTTATGGAAACCATCAGCAAGTGACGAACCTTCTTGGGATTCTCCATGGGGAAAAGGAAGACCTGGATGGCATTTAGAATGTTCAGCAATGTCAAAAAAATTTTTAGGAGATGAGTTTGATGTTCATGGAGGTGGTATTGATTTAATATTCCCCCATCATGAAAATGAAATAGCGCAATCAAGATGTGCTAATGACACAAAGATGTTTGCTAATTTTTGGTTGCACAATGCATTTATTACTATGTCCAATGAAAAGATGGCAAAGTCTCAGGGTAATATTTTAAAAATAAAAGATTTTAGAAATAATATAAGTGGCCAGGTTTTAAGATTAGCTCTAATGAGTGCGCATTACAAACAACCATTAGATTGGAATAATAAGCTTTTAGAAGATTGTCAGAATACAATTAATAAATGGTACAATGTTTATGTAGATAGTAAAATCAATACAGATATCTCTGATGAAATTCTTGAACCCCTGTATGATGATTTAAATACACCAGGTTACATTGCAAATTTACATAAATTATATGAAAAAGCACAAAAAGGTGATGACAATGACAAGGCTTTATTTGTTTCTGCTTGTCAATTTGTAGGTTTATTAAATCAAAATAAAGAGGAGTGGTTAAGTTTGAAGAAAAGTAAAGCCTCTATTTCTGAAGAAGAAATATTGAAGAAAATTGACGAAAGAAACAAAGCAAGAGAGAAAAAAAATTATGAAGAAGCTGATAAAATTAGAAATGTACTCTCAGACAAAGGTGTTTTAATAGAAGATAAAGATGGTAAAACGATTTGGAAATTTAAATGAGTAAAGAGCAACTTTATATATTTGATACAACTTTACGTGATGGTGCACAGACACAAGGTGTAGATTTTTCTATCGATGATAAAGAGAAAATTTCATCTGCATTGGATTTGTTAGGAGTAGATTATGTTGAAGGAGGATGGCCAGGTGCTAATCCAACAGACACAGAATTTTTTAATAAAGATCATAATTTTAAATCAACTAAATTAACTGCGTTTGGTATGACAAAAAAATCAGAGCATAGTGCTGAAAATGATCCAATGTTATCCTCGTTAATAAATTCAAAAAGCTCATCTGTTTGTTTATTTGGTAAATCATGGGATTTTCAAGTGAAAGTTGCCTTAGGAATAACTAACGAACAAAATTTAACGAACATAAGTGAAAGTACAAAACATATAGTAAAATCAGGTAAAGAATTTATGTTTGATGCTGAACATTTCTTTGATGGTTTTAAATCGAATCCAGAATACGCTTTGACTTGTTTAAAAGCTGCGTTTGAAAATGGAGCTAGATGGATTGTATTGTGTGATACTAACGGTGGAACACTCCCACATGAAATTTCTAAAATTGTAACTGAAGTAACCAAACATATTCCGGGAAAAAATTTAGGAATACACGCTCATAATGATACTGAAAATGCTGTTGCTAATAGTCTTGCAGCAGTTCAAGCTGGCGTAAGACAAGTTCAAGGTACTATAAATGGATTAGGTGAAAGATGTGGTAATGCAAACTTGATGTCATTAATACCCTCATTCTTCTTAAAGAAAGATTTTTCTGATAGATTTGAATTAAGTATCAAAAGAGATAATTTAAAAAATTTAACTCAATGCTCAAGATTACTAGATGAAATATTAAATAGAAAACCTAACAAACATTTACCTTATGTTGGTGCATCAGCTTTTTCTCACAAAGGTGGAATGCACGTATCTGCAGTTCAAAAAGATCCAAAAACTTATGAGCACATCAATCCTGAAGAGGTTGGAAATTCTAGAAATATTGTAGTTTCAGATCAATCAGGACAATCAAATATAATGTCTAGATTAAATTCAATTGGGATTAACGTTCAGAAAAGTGACCCAAAAATAAAAAAACTTTTAGATGAAGTAAAAGATAGAGAGTTCATTGGCTACAGCTACGATGGTGCAGATGCATCTTTTGAATTACTTGCAAGAAGATTGATGGGAGAGATACCAAGATATATTTCAATTAATGAGTATGATGTTTCAGTAAAGAAAGATAAAACTGGAGAGATTATATCTTATGCTAAAGCTCAATTAGAAGTAGATGGAGACAAAATTTTATGCGAAGGACAAGGAAACGGACCTGTTAATGCTTTAGATAATGCAATCAGAAAGAATGTAAATAAACTTGCTAAATATTCTGAGTATTTGAAAGATTTAAGACTTGTTGATTACAAAGTTAGAATTTTAAATACAGGTACAGAAGCAGTTACAAGAGTTAGTATCGAAAGCACAGATGCAAAAGGAGTGAACTGGTTCACAATTGGAGTATCACCTAATATAATTGACGCCTCATTTAAAGCTTTAGTGGATAGTTTAGATTATAAATTATTTAAGGATAAAGCGCCTGGAAGTTTATAAAAATGAAAATTAAAAAATTTTCAGAAAAACCAACAGATATTGATAGTAGAATAGGTGCAAAACCTATTGTTTGTTATCCAAATACCACAATTGAAGATAAAAATTTAAAGATTCTACATTCTGCAAGAGAACATTTGATTAAAAAAGATGAAGTAATCATACCTCCAAGAGATGCAAAAACGTTCGAGGTAAAATTTGGTGAGTTTTTTAGAATTGAAAGTGTAGATGGCCCACAAGTTGGAGATCTAAATTTATTTAATTTAAATAATTTAGAGGAAAAATTTTATTCAGGAAAAACAAGAGCTTTATATGGAACGCATCTTTCTGTTGGAGACAAAATGTTTAGTAGTTTTCCATATCTAAGATCTTTGGCTACAATAACTTGGGACAGTTTGGATTGGTATGATTATGACAAAGATGGTGGCTCTGTCCATGATGTAATTGGTACTAGATGCGATCCTTATACTTCAAAACTTTTAAGCGATAATGATTACCACTATTGTTGTCATTCAAATCTAACAAGAGCACTAGTTAAAGAAAAAAATGTTCAATTAGACCATGCTGAAAAAATAGTTCATGATGTATTAAATGTATTTATGCTTACTGGTTTTACTAATGATACTAAACAATACTTTATGAAAGCTAGTCCGGTTAGACCAGGGGATTATCTAGAATTTTTTGCTGAAACAGATTTGTTGGGAGCTCTTTCTGCTTGTCCTGGGGGAGATTGTGGATCAGAACACTCTTCTGATGTTGCAAAATGTTATCCTTTAAAAGTTACCATTTGGTCAGTAGATCCTAAATATTTAAACAATATCAAACCATCTGTTACTTCTAACTACAACAGAAATCATGGCATTGATTAATGTCAGTTAAAAATATTTCTTTCATTTTACATAAGCCTCAGCTTTCAGAAAATATTGGAGCTTGCGCAAGAGGAATGAAAAATTTCAATTTTCAGAAATTAGTTGTTGTAGATCCTAAACCAATATTTCCTAACGATAAAATTTTAGCAACTTCTGTTGGTGCAAAAAATATTATTAATAAAGCAAAGAGTTATGAAAATTTAGAAAGGTCTTTAAAGGATATTGATATAGTTATCGCAACATCCGCGAGATTTAGAAACAAAAATATAAAGCACATTCAATTAGAAGATTTAAAAAAAATTAATTATAAAAAAAAGATAGCTTTCCTATTTGGATCAGAAGCATCAGGTTTATCTAATAATGAGATTAGTTATGCCAATTATACCCTTCAAATTCCAACAAATCCTGATTTTAAGTCATTAAACCTCTCTCATAGTTTGATAATTATTGCTCAATATGTATCAAGTATTCTTAATTCAAAAGTGACCCCTTTTAATAAATCAAATAAAGTAAAATCTGCCTCTAAAAAAGAGATTGTTGCTATGGTTAATTTATGTATTCAGAATCTTGAAGAGATTAATTTCTTTAAATCAAAAGAGAAGAAGCCAATAATGCTAGAAAACCTAAGAAATATCTTTTACCGGATGGAATTATCATCAAAAGAATCGCGTATTTTATCTAGTGTATTTGCAAGTTTAGGCAAAAAACGTTGATTGACAAAAGTAAGAGTAAGTTTATAAAGCCCACTATTAAATGACAAAAAGATTAAACTCTAAACATAAAGTAGATAGAAGATTAAAGGTTAACCTATGGGGTAGACCAAAAAGTCCTTTTAATACTAGAGCATATGGACCTGGTCAACATGGTCAAACAAAAACATCTAAGCCTTCAGATTATGGTGTTCAGCTACAAGCTAAGCAAAAATTAAAAGCATATTATGGAAATATTAACGAAAAACAGTTTAGAAATATTTACAAAAAAGCAGTTATGCTTAAGGGTGATACAGGTGAAAATTTAATCGGTCTTTTAGAGAGAAGACTAGACGCTATTATTTATAGAGCAAAATTTGCAACTACCATTTTTTCAGCTAGACAATTAATCAATCACGGTCATGTTAGAGTAAATGGCAAGAAAGTTAATATTGGAAGCTATTCAGTAAAAGAAGAGGACACAATTGAAATTAGAGATAAATCTAAACAATTAGCAATCATTGATATCGCTCTAGCAAATAAAGAAAGAGAAACACCAGAATACATCCAAATGGATGAAAAGAACAAAAAATTGAAATTTGTAAGAATTCCTAAATTTGAAGAAGTTCCTTATCCAGTAATAATGGAACCCAATCTTGTAATTGAATATTACTCTAGATAATTTCTAAATTTAATTTTTAAAATTAATACCTTTATCTTCAAGAACTTTTTTAAGTTCTCCGTTTTCGTACATTTCTTTTACGATATCACATCCACCAACAAATTCTTTTTTAATATATAATTGAGGTATTGTTGGCCAATCACTGTAAACTTTAATACCTTCTCTGATGTTTTGATCTTCTAAAACGTTTACTCCTTTGAAATTTACTTCAAGAATTTTTAACATGTTTGAAACAGCCATTGAAAAACCACACTGTGGAGCATCTGGAGTTCCTTTCATAAATAAACAAACATCATTGTTGTCTATATGATTTTGAATTATATTTTTTGTATTATCGTCCATTATTGCTCCTTTGTTTTAATTGCTAGGGCATGTAATTCATTTCCCATACGTCCTTTTAGAGAATTATATACCATTTTATGTTGTTCAATTTTACTTTTTCCTGAAAATTGAGAAGAAGTTACAGTCGCAGAATAATGATTTCCATCACCCGCTAAATCTTGAATTTCTACAATAGCATCAGGCATTGCTTCTTTAATTAAACTCTTAATTTCTTTTAAATCCATTGCCATTAGTTACTCATATAATCTGTAAGCCACTTTGTATTTGAACTTGTTAATTCGTCAATTGTAACTTTTGTCTTATCATCAAAATATAGTTCATTTTCACTGATTGTACCAAGTTCATCAAAATGAACAGCATTTTTATTCAATATATCTGTGACTTTTTTTAAATCTTTTTTACTAACCTCAATAATGTAACGCCCTTGATCTTCACCAAAGAAATATTCCAATTCATTGATTAAATATTTTGGTTTATTTAAATTTATTCCTTTTTTACCTTTGATGCACATTTTGGCTACCGCTGTAATAATTCCACCTAAAGAAACATCATGAGCACTTTTGATTAGATTGCTTTCGATAAGTTTCAACAAAGTCTCTCCATTATTTTTTTCATTAAATAAATTTATTTCAGGAGGAGGACCATTTTTTTCATCTAATATATTTCTTGCAAATAAAGTTTGATCTAAATGTCCCTCTGTTTTTCCAATAACTAAAACCACATTATCAATCTCTTTAAAATCCATAGTGATCATTTTATTATAATCCTTTATCAAACCTACACCTCCAATAGCAGGAGTTGGCTTTATACCTTCATCTTTAGTTTGATTGTAAAAAGAAACATTTCCTGAAACTACTGGGAATTTTAAATATTCACTTGCTTCACCAATTCCCTGAACACATTCGACAAACTCACCCATATTCTCCTCATTTTCAGGGCTTCCAAAATTTAAACAATTAGTAATAGCTATAGGTTTTGCACCAACAGCAATTAAATTTCTAAAACTTTCACAAACAACTTGTTTTCCACCAGTAAGAGGGTGAGCCCAACAATATACAGCAGAACTGTCGACTGAAGCAGCTACGGCTTTATTTGTTCCATGCACTCTCACAACTCCAGCATCTCCACCTGGTTTTTGAATAGTATCACCCATAACCGTATGATCATACTGCTGCCAAATCCAATCTTTGCTACAAATGTTTGGGTTTGCTAAAACTTTTTTCAGAACATCTATAATTTTGAAATTTTTTAAATCTTCTTTTTTAATTTTATTCTTTTTAGGTAGCTTTGCTTTTTTCCATTTACGATCGTACATAGGTGAATTTTCGACTAATGTATTTACAGGGATGTCTGCTACCTTTTCATTGTCAAAGTAAAGTTGTATTTTTTTTGAATTAGTAGTTTTGCCAATTACTGCAAAATCTAAATTCCATTTATCAAATATTTTTTTTGCTTGTTTTTCTTTTCCATTTTCTAAAACAATCAACATTCTTTCTTGGCTTTCAGATAGCATAATTTCATAAGGTGTCATCTTAGTTTCTCTGCAAGGAACTTTGTTTAAATTTATTTCAATTCCAAGATTTCCTTTTGATGCCATTTCTATACTTGATGATGTTAATCCAGCAGCTCCCATATCTTGTATAGCTATAATTGAATCTCCAGCCATTAATTCTAAACAAGCTTCCAGTAAAAGTTTTTCAGTAAATGGGTCTCCAACTTGAACAGTGGGTTTCTTTTCCTCTATTTTGTCATCAAAACTTGCTGAAGCCATGCTGGCTCCATGAATTCCGTCTCTACCTGTTTTTGAACCAACATAAATAACTGGCTTGTTTAAACCAGCTGCTTTTGAGTAAAAAATCTTATCTTTTTTAACCAAACCCAAGGTCATTGCATTAACCAAGATATTTCCATTATATGAACTATCAAAACTTGTTTGTCCCGCAACAGTTGGAACACCCATACAATTTCCATATCCTCCAATTCCATGAACTACACCTCTTAAAAGATTTTTTGTTTTTTTGTGTTGAGGGGAACCAAAATGAATTGAGTTTAAATTTGCAATAGGTCTAGCACCCATTGTGAACACATCCCTCATAATCCCACCAACGCCAGTTGCTGCACCTTGATAGGGTTCAATAAAAGATGGGTGGTTATGGCTTTCAATTTTAAAAACAATGGCATCATTATCTTCAATATCAATAACACCAGCATTTTCTCCAGGACCTTGAATAACTTTTTTTCCTTTTGTAGGAAGTTCTTTCAAATGCAATCTTGAAGATTTATATGAGCAATGCTCATTCCACATTGCAGAAAAAATACCAAGTTCAGTAATATTTGGTGTTCTTTTTAATAATTCACAAATTTTAGCATATTCATCTTTTTTTAAACCATGATCAATAGCTACTTGTTCGTTTACTATCATTTTAAATTGTTAATTAAATTATTAAAAAAAATTGAACCATCTTCTCCTGATAAACAATTATCAATCATTCTTTCAGGATGAGGCATCATCCCTAAAACATTTTTTTCTTTATTAAAAATACCAGCAATATTTTTAATTGAACCGTTTGGATTGAATTGTTCTTCTATTTTTCCATTTTCATCACAATAATTTATTGCAACTTGTTCGTTATCTTCAATTTCTTTTAATTGAGCTTTGGTACAAAAATAATTTCCTTCATTGTGAGCAATATGAAATTCCAAAACATCATTTTTAATATTATTAAAATAATTATTTGTTTTATTATTAATTTTTACGAATACATTTTTGCAAATAAATTCTAAATATTTATTTCTTAATAACACACCGGGAACCAGTCCAGTTTCAACTAATATTTGAAATCCATTACAAATTCCCATTACCATACCACCAGAATTGGCGAAATTAATGACTGACTTCATAATTTTAGACTTAGATGCCATGCTCCCACATCTTAAATAGTCACCATATGAAAAACCTCCTGGTAATACAATTAAATCACTTTTTGGAAGTTCAGAATCATCATGCCAAACCATTTTATTCTTAAATCCAAATTTTTTTAGAGCAACATCCATATCTCTATCGCAATTGGATCCAGGAAAAGTAATGACAGATGATTTCATTAATTACTTTAGATCGATAATTTTATAGTTTTCAATTACAAGATTGGCTAAAAGTTTTTTACACATTTCTTCAACTTTATCTTTAGCTTTTTTTGGATCATTTTCTTTTGTATCAATTTCAAAATATTTACCTTGTCTAACTTCATTAACATCATCAAAGCCCATGCCATCTAAAGTTTGATGAATAATTTTACCTTGTGGATCTAGCACATCTTTTTTTAAAGTGATTACTACTGAGATTTTCATTTCTTCTTTCTCTTAACAGATGATAATTTTGTTACATTCACGGCACTTACATTGGATTGTTCATGCAAAATACCTAATCTTTTAGCAACTTCTGTGTAGGCTGGAATTAAATCACCTAAATCTTTTCTAAATCTGTCTTTATCAAGTTTTTTATCAGTAATACTGTCCCAAAGTCTGCATGTATCTGGGCTAATTTCATCTGCCAGAATTACTTCTTGCTTCCCATTAGATTTTAATCTTCCAAATTCTAATTTAAAATCTATCAACTTAATTCCAACTCCTCTAAACATACCAATCATAAAGTCATTAATTCTCAAAATCATTTTTTTAACTTTTTCAATTTCGTTCTTGCTGGCCCAATCGAAAGCTATTATGTGCTCTTCTGCAATTAGTGGGTCACCTAGTTTGTCATCTTTTAAGCAGTATTCAATTAATGGTTCTTTTAAAACAGTTCCATCCTCAATACCTAGTCTTTTAGTGATAGATCCTGTTGCAACATTTCTAACAATAAATTCAATTGGAATTATCTCAACTAGTTTTATTATTTGTTCACGCATATTTAATCTTTTCACTAAATGATTTTTAATTCCTATTTGAGATAAATTTGAGAGAATATGTTCAGATATTCTATTGTTTAAAACACCTTTGCCTTCAATTGTAGTTTTCTTTTGATTATTGAATGCCGTTGCATCGTCTTTAAAATATTGAATAACTAAATTTTTATCATTTGTTGCATAAATGATTTTTGCTTTACCTTCGTATAGTTTTTTTCCTTTTTTCATTATTTAAAAACTCTTCTAAAGATCAAATTCACATTTTTAAAGTGTTTTGCGTAACTAAAAATTGATTTAAGCCTTTTTGTTGTAATTTTGCTCATAATAAACTTATCATCAGATATCACATCAAATAAGTTTAGGTTTTCCGCAAAACATTTTTTTGCATATGATTGAACCATTCTGTAAGATTTTTCTCTACTTAAACCTGATTTAGTTAACTCTAGCATAACTTCTTGAGAGAAAATTAGCCCTTTTGTTATATTCAAGTTTTCCAACATTTTTTTTGGATAAACAATCATATTGTCCAAAATATTTGTTAATCTAACCAATGCAAAGTCTGTTGTAATATTTGCATCAGGACCAATGTTTCTTTCAACACTTGAATGTGAAATATCTCTTTCATGCCATAGTGCTATATTTTCTAAAGCTGGTATCACAGCACTTCTAACCATTCTTGCCAAACCAGTTAAGTTTTCACTTAAAATTGGATTTTTCTTGTGAGGCATCGCGGATGATCCTTTTTGATTTTTCGAAAAATACTCTTGTAATTCATAAACTTCTGTTCTTTGCAAATGTCTTATTTCAATTGCAACTCTCTCAATTGATCCTGCAATAATACCTAAAACAGAAAAATAAAATGCATGTCGATCTCTTGGAATTACTTGTGTTGAAATGGGTTCAATTTTTAAACCTAATTTTTTTGCAACATGTTTTTCTACATTAGGGCTTATATTTGCAAAAGTCCCAACGGCTCCTGATATTGCACACGTGGATACCTCGTCTATTGCATCTTTGAGTCTTCTTCTGTTTCTTTTAAATTCCTCATAAAAAGAAGCTAATTTTAATCCAAAAGTAACTGGTTCAGCATGAATTCCATGACTTCTTCCCATACATGGAGTCATTTTATATTTTTTTGCTTGCTTCTTAAGTACTTTTAAAATTTGATCGATATCTTTAAGAATTATTTTTCCAGATTGAACTAATTGAATATTTAAACTGGTATCAAGTACATCTGAAGAAGTCATACCTTGATGTAAATATCTTGCTTTAATTCCTGCTTTTTCTGTAACAGAGGTAAGAAATGCTATAACATCATGTTTAACTTCTGATTCAATTTTATTTATTCTATTGACATTGATAACTGCTTTTTTTCTAACAATCGAAGCTACTCCTCTTGGTATTTGACCAAGTTTTTCCATAGCCTCAGCAGCTGCAACTTCTACATCTAGCCAAATTTTATATTTATTTTCCTCTGACCAAATATCAGTTAGTTCTTTTCTAGAGTATCTTTTAATCATTAATTATAAGTATGGAGGCTTTGAATAACCTTTAGCAGATTCTGTAAAGATTTCATAACCATTTTCAGTAATTCCTAACGTATGTTCAAATTGAGCTGATAAAGATTTATCTTTTGTAACAGCAGTCCAACCATCATTTAACATTTTAACATCATATTTACCTGAATTTATCATAGGCTCTATTGTAAAAGTCATTCCAGGTTTTAACTCTGGTCCTGAGTTTTTACTTCCATAATGTAAAATGTTTGGTGGTTCATGAAATGTTGTGCTTATACCGTGACCACAAAAATCTCTAACAACAGAGTATCCTTTTTGTTCAACAAATGATTGAATTTCGTAACCAATATCACCTAATTTAACTCCTGGTTTTAAAATTCTAATTGCTCTCATCATAGACTCGTGAGTAGCATCTATTAGATTGTTTAATTTAATTGGTGTTTTACCAATGCAAAACATTCTACTGGTATCACCATAATGTTCATCTACAATTGCAGTAACATCAACATTGACTGCATCACCATCTCTTAAAACTCTATCTGAAGGAATTCCATGACATACAACATGATTTAACGAAGTGCATAAAGATTTTGTAAAACCTCTATAGTAAAGTGGAGCAGAGTGTCCTCCGTTATCTCTTATAAACTCATATCCCAATTTATCTATGTAGTCTGTAGAGACACCTTCCTTAATGTTATCAGTTAACATATCAAGTGTCCTTGCTGCTAAATCACCAGCAATTCTCATTTTTTCAAATTTTTCTTTATAATCACTCATTTAAAATTTTAAGTTTTTTATCTATAATAATTTTTTTTGAACTTATATCACATCTATAAGCTAAAAAATTTACCCCAGCTCTTTTAGCTTTTTTATAATTTTCATAATATTCTTCGTCTATATCTTTAGCTATTTTAAAATATTTCATATTTTGAATTTGAACTAAAAATATCAGATAACCTTTATAACCTTTATTTATGGCATCAATAAGAGTTAATAAATGCTTAGATCCTCTTGAAGTAATGGCATCTGGAAACTCAGCAGTTTCTTTATTTCTAAATAACGTAACGTTCTTGACCTCTACAAAGCTTTTTTTATTTTTTTTTTCTAGTAAAAAATCAAATCTAGTTTCCTTATTAAAGAATACCTCTGGTTTTATTTTATCGTTATTTTTTAATTCTTTGATCAAATTATTTTCGATAGCATGATTTACTATCTTGTTAGCCATATGAGTATTGACACCTACTAAATTTTTTCTTGATTTAATTATTTCAAGTCCAAACTTTAGTTTTCTCTTAGGATCATTATTTGGTAGCAAATAAACTTCATTACCTTCATCTAATAAACCTTTCATAGAACCTGTGTTAGGACAATGAGCTGTGACAATTTCTTTACCGAGTTTTATGTCGGTAAAAAACCTTTTGTAACGTTTGATTAGTTTGCCTTTTACTAAAGACTTGGTAAATTCCATCAGTAAATTATATATTTCATATGGATAAAAAAGCAAAATTTAAAGCTTCAATTTTAATAATTGGTAATGAAATTTTATCTGGAAGAACACAAGATACTAATACATCAACGTTAGCAACTTGGTTAAATTCTATTGGGGTAAAGGTTGAGGAAGTTAGAGTAATTCCTGATGTAGAAAATATTATAGTTGAAACACTAAATTTACTTAGATCAAAATATGATTATGTTTTTACAACTGGTGGTATTGGACCTACTCACGATGATATAACAGCTCAATCAGTTTCAAAAGCATTTGGAATAAAATACGAAGTTCACAAAGAAGCTTTCAGAATTCTAGAAGAATATTATCAGCCTGGAGAATTTAATGAGGGAAGACAGAAAATGGCATGGATGCCTGAAAATGCAAATCTTATTTTAAATCCAACAAGTGGTGCTCCAGGATTTAATGTTGAGAATGTTTACTCGCTACCAGGAGTTCCTTCTATATTAAAATCTATGTTAGGTGGATTAACAAATAATATAGTTGGAGGTGAACCAATCAAAAGCTTAACTATAAGTTTAAGAACAGTTGAAAGTGAAATAGCAAGTTCATTAACAAAAGTACAAAATAATAATTTGGATGTAGAGATTGGCAGTTATCCATTTTTTCATGCTGGTAAGCTTGGTGTATCTATAGTTATTAGATCAGAAGATCAAAATAAAATTGATGATTGTAATTCGCAGATTTTAAAATTTGTAAATGAAAAAAAAATTGAGGTAGTTGAGCGCTAATGTTGTATTTTGCTTACGGTAGCAATCTTCATCATTTTCAAATGAAACGAAGATGCAAAGACAGTGTTTTTTTAAAAAAAATAAACTTAAAAGATTTTAAATTAACATTTAGAAGTAAATATAGAGCAGCAGACATTGAGCCAAAAAAAAATTCTATCGTACCAGGTGGATTGTTTGAAATTTCAAAAAGTGATGAGAAAAAGTTGGATGTTTATGAAGATTTTCCAATTTTATATAAAAAACACTATTTTTATTATTATGGAAAAAAAGTTATGACTTATACAATGGTTAAGAAATCTCCTTTTAAGTTTCCTACAGAAAGATATCTAAACATAGTTAAAAGAGGATATAGAGATTGCAAGTTAGATAAAAAATTTCTCACAAAAGCTTTACAATTTTAATTGAAATGTTTTTACACACAAAATTAGAGGATCGAAAACATCCAATAAGAGTTTCTTTTATTGGATGTGGAAAATTTGTAAGTATGTTTTTATCTCAATATTCTAACTTAAATAAAATTAAAATTGATAGCATAGTTGACCTCAACATTGATCAAGCAAAAAAAAATTGTTTAAAAAGTGGAGTAAGTGAAGAAGAGGTATCTAAAATTAATTTTTCAACTTCTCTTGATCAAATTATTGATAGAAATATTGATATCTTTATTGAAGCAACAGGAAACCCAATTGTAGGTACTGTCCATGCAACAAAGATTTTAAAAGAAAAGAAACATTTGATTTTAGTGAATGTAGAAGCGGATATCACATGTGGAAAATATTTATCAGATTTAGCTAAAGAAAATGGAGTTATTTGTTCGATGGCTTATGGTGATCAACCTTCGTTAATTCTAGAACAAATTGAATGGGCTAGACTTAATGGTTTTGAAGTTATTTGTGCTGGAAAAGGAACAAAATATCATCCAAGTTTTGAGTATTCTACACCTGATACAGTTTGGGGTCATTATGGCTTAACTAAAGAAAGAGCAGAGGATGAGTCAGGAATGAACCCTAAAATGTTTAATAGTTTTTTATGTGGTGATAAATCTGCAATTGAAATGTGTGCAGTAAGCAATGCTGCTAATCTTAAATGTCCTTCTAACGGATTAACTTTTCCTCCAGTTGGGGTTTATGATATTGCAAAAAAATTAATACCAAAAAAAGATGGTGGATTAATTGATTTTGAAGGTCAAGTTGAAGTTATTTCAAGTATTGATTTAAATAAAAAAGATATTCCTAATGACTTGAGGTGGGGCGTATACATTGTCATTAAAGCTCAAAATGAATATGTAAAAAATTGTTTTAAAGATTATGGTATGGTTACAGATTCATCTGGAAACTATTCATCAATATGGAGACCTTATCATTATATTGGTTTAGAACTTGCTCAGTCCATATATTCTATAGCGCTTGATAATAGAGCAACAGGTTATACGAAGAAATATAATGCAGATGTTGCAAGTGTTGCAAAAAAAGATTTAAAAGTTGGTGAAAAGCTCGACGGAGAAGGAGGGTTTTGTGCAAGAGGTAAATTAATTACATCTCAAAATTCGAAAAATGAAATGATTTTACCACTTGGTTTGACCGATAATGCAATATTGAAAAAAAATATCAGTAAAGATGAAATAATAAAAATTAGTGACGTTGAGCTTAATTTACCAAAAGAGGTAATAGAAGCTAGAGATTACCAATACAATTTAATATAGTTGAGTTATAAATAATTGTGGATATAACAGTGAAATTCATTAATGCCCTCGTGGTGAAATTGGTAGACACAAAGGACTTAAAATCCTTGCCGCTTGCGGAGTGCCAGTTCGAGTCTGGCCGAGGGCACCATTAAATGAACAAACTACAAATTATTTCTGATAAAAATAAGAAATCCTTAAGTATAAAAAATATTTTATTAAAAAAAATTAGTTCTAATAATTTTCAAAACAAAAATTTAACTATTGTTATAGGAGGAGATGGTTTTATGCTCCAAACACTTAAAAGAAACAAAAATTCTAATAAATGTTTCTATGGGATTAACTCTGGAAACTACGGTTTTCTAATGAATAAATTTTCCTCAAAAGATATTATAAAAAACCTTTCCAAAGCAAATATGGTTTCAATTTCTCCTTTAGAAATGATTGTAAGAAATAAAAATAATCAAATCAAAAAATCTATAGCTATTAATGAAGTTTCTGTATTAAGACAGAGCAGGCAAGCAGCATCGTTATCAATTAAACAAGGTTCTAGACAAATTATAAAAAAATTAGTTTCTGATGGAGTTTTGGTGTCTACACCTGCTGGAAGCACTGCTTACAATTTATCTGTTCATGGACCTATATTAAGTCTTCATTCAAAAAAATTATCCATATCTCCAATTAGCGCATTTAGACCAAGAAGGTGGAAAGGTAAAATAGTTAATGATAAATCTAAAATTGTTATCACAAATCTAAATCCATCGAAGAGACCCATTAGTGCAGTTGCAGATAATTTGGAAGTAAGAAATGCGAAATCTATTACTGTTAAAATAAATAATAAAATTAAGTTTAATCTTCTCTATGATAAAAATAGAAGTTTACAAAAAAAAATTAAAATTGAACAAATAAGAAAAGAAACAAATTAGATTTAATGAATAAATTTAATCCAATTATAGTAGTTGCTTTAGTTTTATTTGCAGGATTTTTTGCATTTAAATTAATGTCATTCTTTGGTTGTTATGTTCGTATCGAGAATTTTGATAAGTGTTTGAAGTTAACTGCTTGGTAAAGAAAAAAGTGGTGCCCCCGCACGGATTCGAACCGCGGACCTATTGATTACAAATCAATTGCTCTACCAACTGAGCTACAAGGGCATGCGCAATAATTATTAATTATTTGTTAAATAATCAACTCTTTTTTTTTAAATAACTTAAATGATGAAACACTATTGCTGCACTATTTGATATATTCAAACTTTCTATTTCTTCATTGATGTCAATTTTGACAAAAAAGTCTGCATATTTTCCAGTATGTTGCCTCATTCCAAACCCTTCTGATCCAAAAAGTAAAATATTATTTCCCTCCCATTTGACATCAGTAAAATCTTTTTGACCTTTTGAATCAAAACCATAAACCCAAAAATTTTTTTCTCTTAAATTTTTTAAGGTAGAATTAATATTCGAAACTTCAAAAATATTTACATGCTCCATACACCCACTCGCTGATTTATACATTAGCTTACTATCCTTTGGAAAATGTCTCTCTTTAATTATGACACCATCAATATTAAAAGATGCTGCACTTCTGATAAGTGAACCTATATTTCTTGGATCAGTAACTTCATCCAAACATACAAAGGTTAAATTATTTTTTTCTTTAATAAATTCTTTTAATTCCGGTTGATCTAAATGTTCAATTTCAGCAACATATCCATTATGCATTAATTGTTCTTTTGATGAGTATTTGTCTAACTCTTTTTTTGATTTAAAATAGACTTTTACCTCTTCAAGAAGATTTTTATTTGGATTTTTTCTATGAATATTTTTTTTAGCATCCTCTGTTAAAAACACTCTTAAAACTTTCCTATTTGGATTACGTAATGCTTCCATTACCGCATGTTGACCAACAATAAAAAAAGATGATTTATTCATAAAATTATGATGTGTTTTACACGTTTTTTAATAGTTTTTCTTAATAAATCACGTGTTGCATTTGGATAAATAAAATATATAAAACGCATGTTATTTGAAGCTATATTGAACAAGGGGACACTTCCCCAAAGGAGGGGTTCCAGAGCGGTCAAATGGGGCGGGCTGTAAACCCGTTGACTTCGGTCTTCGAAAGTTCGAATCTTTCCCCCTCCACCATTTAATATAATTTTAAATAACAATGGAGTGTTACTCTTGGGGTTGTGCGGGTGTAGTTCAATGGTAGAACGCTAGCCTTCCAAGCTGGATGTAAGGGTTCGATTCCCTTTACCCGCTCCAAGAAATTAAAGTAAGAAACAAAAAAAAAAAAACTGAGGTTAAAAAGAAATGTCAAAAGAAAAATTCGTACGAAGTAAACCCCACTGTAACATTGGGACTATTGGTCATGTCGACCATGGTAAAACAACTCTTACTGCAGCTATAACAAATGTATTAGCTGAAGCTGGTGGTGGAACAGCTGTAGCATACGATCAAATCGATAAAGCTCCAGAGGAAAAAGAAAGAGGAATTACAATTTCAACAGCACACGTTGAATATGAAACTGAAAAAAGACACTATGCTCACGTAGACTGTCCTGGTCACGCTGACTATGTAAAAAATATGATTACTGGTGCAGCACAAATGGATGGAGCAATATTAGTTGTTAATGCAGCTGATGGTCCTATGCCACAAACAAGAGAACATATTCTTTTAGGAAGACAAGTTGGTATTCCAGCAATTGTTGTTTACTTAAATAAAGTAGACCAAGTTGATGATAAAGATATGATTGAACTTGTAGAAGAAGAAATTAGAGAACTTTTAACTTCATACAAATATCCTGGAGAAACAACTCCAATCGTTAAAGGTTCGGCTTTGGCAGCAGTTGAAAAAAGAGATGATGAAATTGGAAAAAATTCAATTTTAGAATTAATGAAAGCTGTTGATGAACATATCCCGCAACCAGCTAGAGAAGTTGACAAACCATTCTTGATGCCAGTTGAGGACGTATTTTCAATTTCAGGAAGAGGAACAGTTGCAACTGGAAGAGTAGAATCTGGTGTAATTAAAACTGGTGAGGAAGTTGAAATCGTTGGAATTAAAGAAACAAAAAAATCAGTTTGTACTGGAGTAGAAATGTTTAGAAAACTTTTAGACTCAGGTGAAGCTGGTGATAACGTAGGAATTTTATTGAGAGGTATTGAAAGAACTGACATTGAAAGAGGTCAAGTTCTTTGTAAGCCTGGATCAATAACTCCTCATACTAAATTTGAAGCTCAAGCCTATATTCTTAAAAAAGACGAGGGTGGAAGACATACTCCTTTCTTTACAAAATATAGACCACAGTTTTATTTTAGAACAACAGACGTTACAGGAGAAGTAGAATTACCAGCAGGTACTGAAATGGTTATGCCAGGTGATGATGCTAAATTCACTGTTAAACTGATAACACCTATTGCAATGGCAGAAAAATTAAACTTTGCTATTAGAGAAGGTGGTAGAACTGTTGGAGCAGGAGTAGTAACTAAAATTATAGAGTAACTCTATAAATAGGAGTGTAGCTCAATTGGTAGAGCGCCGGTCTCCAAAACCGGAGGCTGAGGGTTCGAGTCCCTCCGCTCCTGCCAATTTGAGCTAAAGAATTATGAAGAACCCGATTAAATTTATTCAGGAAGTAAAACAAGAGGCTTTCAAAGTTACTTGGCCTACTTGGAAAGAAACTTTGCAAGGTGCTTTAATGGTATTTGTTATGGCGGTTGTAATGTCTTTATTTTTTCTTTTATTGGATCAGGTTCTTAAATTCTTCTTAGAATTGTTGTTAAAGGTGAGTATTTAATGAAAAATTGGTACATTGTTCAATCACACTCCAGTTTTGAAAATAAAGTTGCTTCATTAATTAAGGAAGAAGCAGATAAAGCTAAAATAAGTGAGAAATTCGAAGAAATTATAGTTCCAACTCACGATGTTACAGAGGTTAAAAGAGGAAAGAGAATTCAAAGAAAAAAAAAATATTTTCCTGGATACGTACTAATAAAGAGTGAAATGGATAACAATATTTATCATATGATCAAAGGAATAAAGAGAGTTAGTGGCTTCCTTGGATCAAAAGGTATCCCAGTACCTGTTTCTGATAAGGAAGTCGAGAAGATTTTAGGCCAAATTAAAGATGGTGTGGCTCAGCCAAAATCTGGTATAGATTACAGCGTTGGTGAAAAAGTTCAGGTTGTTGATGGTCCATTTGCGTCATTTAATGGAATGATTGAAGAAATTGATGAAGAAAAAGCTAGACTTAAGGTGTCAGTTTCTATATTTGGTCGTCCAACACCGGTAGATTTAGAATATAACCAAGTTGAGAAAGTAAGTTAATGGCAAAAGAAATTAGTGGATTTATAAAATTACAAATTAAAGGTGGACAAGCTAATCCTGCTCCTCCCGTTGGTCCTGCTTTAGGTCAACGTGGCGTTAATATAATGGAGTTTTGTAAAGCATTTAATGACAAAACAAAATCTATGGCTGGAAAACCTGTTCCAGTTGAAATTACTGTTTATAAAGATAAAAAATTTGATTTTAAAATTAAATCACCACCAGCATCTTTTTATATTAAAGAAGCTGTTAAATTAAAAGGTGGATCAAAAGAGCCAGGAAGAAATATTGTAGCTTCAATTTCAAAAAAACAACTAGAAGATATTGCTAAAGAAAAAATGAATGATTTAAATGCTCACGATATAAATGAAGCAGTAAAAATTATTGCAGGTTCAGCTAGATCAATGGGTATAGAGGTAAAAGAATAATGGCTTCAAAAAGATATAAAAAATTACCTGAAAAAACTAAAGACTTAAATGCAGAGTCTATTGAAAAATTATTACCCGAGCTTAAAAAAAACTGCACAACAAAATTTGATGAATCTTTAGATTTAAGTTTTCAAATAAATAACAAACAAAAGAAAAGTGAAGTCAACATTAGAACTGTAGTAAATCTTCCAGGAGGAACTGGTAAAAAAGTAAAAGTTGCTGTTGTTTGTGAAGATAACAAAGCACAAGAGGCAAAAGATGCGGGTGCTGATATTGTTGGTGGAGATGAATTTGTTGAACAAATCAAAGGTGGAGATTTAAACTTTGAAAAATTGATTTGCACACCAGGAATGATGATTAAACTTTCAAAATTAGGAAAAGTTTTAGGTCCAAAAGGATTAATGCCAAATCCAAAACTTGGTTCAGTATCTGAAAATATTAAACAAGCAGTTACTGATGCAAAATCAGGACAAGTTGAAATTAGAAATGATAAAGATGGAAACATTGGTGTAAGTATTGGAAAAAAATCATTCAGTGATGATCAATTATTAAAAAATTACAATGCAATAATAGATGCACTAGAAAAGGAAAAGTCTAACAACACTCTTAAAGGAGATTTGATAAAAGGTGTGTTTGCAACTTCTACAATGGGTGTTTCTTACAAAGTTAAATTAGGAAAATCGATATAGTTATGATGAACAAAGAGCAAAAGAAAAATTATATTGAAGAAATGACTTCTAAATTTGAGAGTAGTAAAGCCGTAATGGTTACACACTATCAAGGCTTAACAATGACTCAGTTAGATGATTTAAGAGCAAAAATGAGAGAGCATGGTATCGTCTTTAAGATCACTAAAAACAGAATTACAAAATTAGCATTGGAAAAAACTAAGTGTAAAGATTTATCTAATCTTTTCACAGGTCCAACGGCAGTTGCATTTGGTGAAGATGCAATAATGTCTGCAAGAATATTATCTAAATTTGCTAAAGATAATGAGAATCTTAAATTAATTGGCGGAATAATGGATGATGAGGTCCTGGATCAGGCCGGTGTCCAAAATGTTGCTAGTTTACCTACACTAGATGAAGCAAGAGCTAATATTGTAGGTATTTTAAACGCTCCAGCATCAAAATTAATTAGTATTTTGCTTGCACATTCGGAAAAAATGAGTAGTTTGTCCGCAGAAAATTCTGAAACACAACCCAAAGAGTAGAAAAATATGCCTGACCTAAATAAAATTATTGAAGACTTATCAAGTTTGACTGTAGCTGAAGCAGCCGAACTTTCAAAACAGTTAGAAGAAAAGTGGGGTGTAACTCCAATGGCAGCAGCAGCTCCAGCAGCAGCAGGTGGTGCAGCTCCAGCAGAAGAAAAGGATGATTTCACTATCATGCTAGTTTCTGCAGGTGATAAAAAAATTAATGTTATTAAAGAAGTAAGAGCAGCTACTTCATTAGGTTTAAAAGAAGCAAAAGATCTTGTAGAGGGAGCACCAAAAGAAGTTAAATCAGGTGTTAACAAAAAAGATGCCGAAGAGATCAAAGCTAAGTTAGAAGCTGCTGGCGCAAAAGTAGAACTTAAATAAATTAATTAGAAAGAATTCAAATACTGATTATTTTTAATCAGTATTAATAAATATAGATGCAATTATCTTTTACTGAAAAGAAAAACATTAGAAAAAGTTTTGGTAAACTTAAAGAAAGCTTATCAATTCCAAATCTTATTGAAGTTCAAAAAAATTCTTACAAAGAATTAACTGAATTCTATGCTGATACAGAATTAACAAAAGGTTTTGATAGAGTTTTTAAAAGTATTTTTCCAATTGAAGATTTAAATGACAAAGCAACTCTTGAATATGTTTCATACAGGTTAGAAAAACCTAAATTTGATGTTGAAGAATGTATAACAAGAGGTTTAACTTATTCTTCAGCTCTTAAATGTACTTTAAGATTAGTTGTTTACGAAATAGATCAAGAGAACAATACTAAAGATATTTTATCAGCAAAAGAACAAGAAGTTTATATGGGTGAAGTTCCTATGATGACTAATAGTGGAACGTTTATTACCAATGGTGTTCAACGTGTTGTTGTAAACCAAATGCATAGAAGCCCAGGTGTTTTTTTTGATCATGACAAAGGAAAAACCCACGCAAGTGGAAAATTATTATTTAATTGCAGAGTAATACCTAACAGGGGATCTTGGTTAGATTTTGAATATGATGTTAAAGATTTTTTATATTTTAAAATTGATAGAAAAAAGAAAATATTTGCTTCAACATTACTTTTAGCTTTAGGTTTTTCCAAATCAGAAATTGTTGATGAGTTTTATGATAGTGAGCAATATACTTTCGATCCTAAGACAGAAAAATGGAAAACTAAATTTAACCCTGAGAATTATAAAGCTAAAAACTTTTCAGAAGAAGTAATTGATGCAAAAACTGGTGAAGTAGTAATAAAATTAGGTGATAAAATAAATTTTTTAAATGCTAAAAAATTAGCTAACGATGGGCTTAAAGATATTTTAGTTTCAAGAGAATCTCTTTTTGGAAAATTCTTACATAGAGATGTTAAAGTAAGTGATGAAGAAGAAGGTACTTTTAAAATTGGTACTGAACTAAATGATACAATTATTCAACAAATACTGGATGCAAATATTCACTCTTTACAAATATCGGTAACAAATTCCATAAATAAAGGACCTTATTTATTAACAACTGTTTTAGCAGATAAAAATAACTCTAAAGACGAAGCTATAACTGAAATATATAAAATGCTAAGACCTGGTGAACCTCCAACAATAGAGATAGCCACTCAAATATTTAATAATCTTTTCTTTAGCTCAGACAGATACGATCTATCTGATGTTGGTAGAGTAAAAATGAATTCAAGACTAAACCAAGAGTGCTCTGATAAAATTACGATCTTAAGAAATGATGATATAATTGCAATTATTCACAAAATGTTAGATTTGCGAGATGGTAAGGATGATGTTGATGATATTGATCATTTAGGAAATAGAAGAGTACGTTCTGTAGGTGAATTAGTTGAAAACCAAGCTAGAATTGGTGTTTACAGAATGGAAAGGGCTATCAAAGAAAAAATGACTACTTTAGATGTTGAGTCTGCGATGCCTCAGGATTTAATTAACGCAAAACCACTAACTGTTTCATTGAAAGATTTTTTTGCTAGTTCTCAACTTTCGCAGTTTATGGATCAAACGAACCCATTATCAGAAATTACACATAAAAGAAGAGTTTCTGCACTTGGACCAGGTGGACTAACAAGAGAAAGAGCAGGATTTGAAGTTCGAGACGTTCACCCAACTCATTATGGAAGAATTTGTCCAATTGAAACACCAGAAGGACCAAACATTGGCTTGATAAATAGTTTATCAACTTATGCAAAAATAAATAAATATGGCTTTATTGAAAGCCCATATAAAAAGGTAAAAGATGGAGTTGTGCAAGATAAGGTTGAGTATTTATCTGCAATGGAAGAAACTAAATTTACAATTGCTCAAGCAAATACAAAGCTAGATAAAAATGGAAAGATAGTTGAGGAACTTGTTTCTTGCAGACAAAATTTAAACTTCCTTTTATCAAAACCAGATGCAATTGATTATATCGACGTTTCACCAAAACAACTTGTTTCTGTTGCAGCATCTTTAATACCTTTCTTGGAAAATGATGATGCTAACAGAGCTCTAATGGGTTCTAACATGATGAGGCAAGCAGTTCCTCTTTTAAAACCAGAATCACCATTGGTTGGTACTGGAATTGAAAGTGATGTGGCTTTAGACTCTGGTGTAACGATTGTTGCTAAGAGAGACGGAGTTGTTGATAAAATTGATGGTAAGAGAATTGTTATTAAAGTAACAGAAGAAACTGATTTTAGTGAATCAGGTGTAGATATTTATAACTTACAAAAATTTAAAAGATCAAATCAAAATACATGTATTAATCAAAGACCACTTGTTAGAGTTGGTGATAAAGTTAAATCTGGTGATATTATTGCAGACGGTCCATCAACAAAATTAGGTGAATTAGCACTTGGAAAAAATGTAACAGTAGCATTTATGCCATGGCAAGGTTACAACTTTGAAGACTCAATTTTGATTTCAGAAAGATGTGTAACTGACGATGTGTTTACTTCAGTACATATTGAAGAATATGAAATAATGGCTAGAGACACAAAACTTGGAGAAGAAGAAATTACCAGAGATATTCCTAATGTTAACGAAGAAGCTTTAAAAAATCTTGATGAGTCAGGAATAGTTTACATTGGAGCTGAAGTAAACGCTGGAGATATTTTAGTTGGAAAAGTTACACCAAAAGGTGATTCAGCGTCAGGACCAGAAGAAAAACTATTAAGATCAATCTTTGGAGAAAAAGCTATTGATGTAACTGATACATCTTTGAGAATGTCACGAGGTGCTAGTGGTACAGTTGTTGATGTAAGAGTATTTAACAGACATGGTATTGAAAAAGACGAAAGATCAATAACTATTGAAAGAGCTGAAATTGAACAAGTTCAACAAGATAAATTAGTAGAGGAAGAAATTTTAGAGAGAAGCATTAAACAAAGAGCTTCACAAATTTTATCAGGATCATCATTAACTAAAAAAGTAAAAGATTTATCTGAAGGAACAAAACTTGATTTTGATGCAATTAATAATCTTTCTATAAATGATGTATTTAAAATAACAGTTGGAAATGTAAATGATGAAGCGACTTTGGCACAACTTAAAGATCAATACAACAAAGCAAAACAAGACATTACAGAAAGATTTGAAGATAAAGTTTTAAAAATTAGAAGTGGTGATGATTTGTTACCAAGTGTTATGAAAATGGTAAAAGTTTTTGTAGCTATTAAGAGAAGATTAAGACCAGGTGATAAAATGTCAGGCAGACATGGTAATAAGGGTGTTGTTAGTAAAATAGTACCAGTTGAAGATATGCCATATAGAGAAGATGGTAGACCAGTTGATATTGTTTTAAATCCTCTAGGTGTTCCAAGTAGGATGAATGTAGGTCAAATTTTAGAAACTCACCTAGGTTGGGCATGTAAAGAATTTGGTGAACAGATTAAAAATTTAGTTAACGAAAATAACAAAAAAATCGAAAGAACCGAAAAAATAGAAAAATTTTTAAAATCTGTTTATGGAGAAGATACTTTCAATGAAAAAGTAGACAAATTAAGCAAGAATGAATTTAAGGACCTGTGTGAAAATTTACAAAATGGTATTGCAATATCCACTCCTGTTTTTGATGGCGCTAAAGAGAAAAATGTAACTGACATGTTAGAGTTAGCGAACTTACCAGGATCTGGACAAACTTATTTATGGGATGGAAGAACTGGAGAAAAATTTGACAGACCAGTTACAGTTGGAATAATTTATATGTTGAAACTACACCACTTAGTTGAAGATAAAATTCATGCAAGATCTACAGGTCCTTACAGTTTGGTTACACAACAACCTCTTGGCGGTAAAGCACAATTAGGTGGTCAAAGATTTGGAGAAATGGAAGTATGGGCTCTTGAAGCTTACGGAGCTTCTTATACTTTACAAGAAATTTTGACTGTAAAATCAGATGATGTTGCTGGAAGAGTTAAAGTTTACGAAACTATAGTTAAAGGTGAAGAGAATTTCGAATCTGGTATTCCAGAGTCATTTAACGTCTTAGTTAAAGAAATTAAATCATTAGCATTAAACGTGGAGCTTAATTAATGAAAAAAGAATTAACTGATTTATTTAAAGGAAGCGAAATTTCAGAAGCGCAAAATTTTAATAGTATTAAAATTTCTCTAGCTAGCCCTGAGAAAATTAAATCTTGGACATTCGGTGAAATTAAAAAACCTGAAACTATAAATTATAGAACATTTAGACCAGAGAAAGATGGTCTGTTCTGTGCAAGAATTTTTGGACCAATCAAAGATTATGAATGTTTATGCGGAAAGTATAAACGAATGAAGTTTAGAGGTATTATTTGTGAAAAATGTGGCGTTGAGGTAACAAAATCTAATGTAAGAAGAGAGAGAATGGGTCACATTAATCTTGCAACTCCTGTGGCACACATTTGGTTTTTAAAATCATTACCAAGTAGAATTGCACTTGCTGTAGACATGAAGTTGAAAGAAATTGAGAGAGTTCTTTATTTTGAAAACTTTATTGTAATCGAACCAGGACTTACTGGATTACAAAAAAACCAACTTTTAAATGAGGAAGAGTTAGCAAAATATCAGGATGAATTTGGAGAGGAAAGCTTTACTGCAGGTATTGGAGCTGAAGCTGTTCTTGAGATGTTAAAAAATCTTGACTTAGAATTAGAAAGAAAAAATCTTGTTAGCTTTATTAAAGAGACTAAATCTAAAGTTAATGAAGAAAGAGCAATTAAGAGATTAAAATTAATAGAGTCTTTTATCGAAACTGGTCAAAAACCAGAGTGGATGATTATGACTGTAGTTCCAGTTATTCCACCCGAATTAAGACCTTTGGTTCCGCTAGACGGTGGTAGATTTGCTACTTCAGATCTTAACGACCTGTATAGAAGAGTTATTAACAGAAATAATAGATTAAAAAGATTAATGGATCTTAAAGCTCCAGACATCATTGTTAGAAATGAAAAAAGAATGCTTCAAGAATCTGTTGATGCTCTTTTCGACAATGGAAGAAGAGGTCGTGTTATTACTGGAACAGGTAAAAGACCACTTAAATCTCTTGCAGAAATGCTTAAAGGTAAGCAGGGTAGATTTAGACAAAACTTATTAGGAAAAAGGGTAGATTACTCTGGAAGATCAGTAATTGTTGTCGGACCAGACTTAAAATTGCATGAGTGTGGATTACCAAAAAAAATGGCTTTGGAGTTATTTAAACCATTTTTATACGCAAGATTAAACAAATTAGGTTTAGCATCTACAATTAAACAAGCTAAAAAATTAGTAGAGAAAGAAACTAATGCTGTATGGGATGCATTAGAGTTAATCGTAAGAGAACACCCTGTTTTATTAAACAGAGCACCAACACTTCATAGACTTGGTGTTCAAGCTTTTGAACCAAAATTAATTGAAGGTGATGCAATTGAGCTACATCCTTTGACTTGTGCAGCTTTTAATGCCGATTTTGATGGTGACCAAATGGCTGTTCATGTACCTTTAAGTTTAGAAGCTCAGTTGGAAGCAAGAATATTAATGCTATCAACGAACAACATTCTATCTCCTTCAAATGGTAAACCTATAATCGTTCCAAGTCAGGATATGATTTTAGGAATATATTATCTTTCACAGGAACCAGTATCGGATAAACCATCTGGATACTTTACTAATTCTGATCAAATAGAGTTTGCATTATCTTCAGGTGAAATTAACGTTCATAGCACTATTATTTCAAGATATGAAACTGTTGACGAACAAGGAAATAAAAAAATTGAAAAATATAAATCAACAGCAGGAAGATTTTTATTAGCCAACCTATTACCAAAAAATAGCAATATTAAATTTTCATTAGTTGATAGATTGCTACCAAAAAAAGTTGTTTCTGAAATAATTGATGTGGTTTTCAGATTCTGTGGTCAGAAAACGACAGTAATTTTCTGTGATAAACTTAAAGATTTAGGATTTAAACATGCATTTAAAGCAGGAATTTCATTTGGAAAAGATGATTTAATTATTCCTGAAAATAAAACTCAATTAATTGATGATACTAAAAAATTAATTGCAGATTATGAAACTCAATATGCCGAAGGTTTGATTACAAGAGGCGAGAAGTATAACAAGGTTGTCGACGCATGGTCCAAATGTACTGATAAAGTTGCGGGTGAAATGATGAAAAGAATTTCTGCAACTGAAAAAACTGAAGAGGGTTTAAAAATAAATTCAGTATTTATGATGGCTGATAGCGGTGCTAGAGGTTCAGCAGCGCAAATGAAACAATTAGCTGGTATGAGAGGATTAATTGCAAAACCTTCAGGTGAAATTATTGAGAGTCCAATTATCTCTAACTTTAAAGAAGGTTTAACAGCTTTAGAGTATTTTAATTCTACACACGGAGCAAGAAAAGGATTAGCAGATACCGCGCTTAAAACAGCAAGCTCTGGTTATTTAACAAGAAGATTATGTGATGTTGCTCAAGATTTAACAGTAACAAAAATTAAATGTGAAGAACCAGGTTTTATTGAACTATCAGAGATCTTAGAGGGTGGTAATGTAGTTGTTAGTTTGGCAGAAAGAGCACTAGGTAGAGTTACAGCTGCTGAAGTGAAAAATCCTTTAAGTGGTGAGGTAATAATCAAAAAGTCTGAAATGATTGACGAGGCAGGCTGTGATAAAATTGATGCAGCAGGTGTTAAATCTATAAAAGTTTATTCAGTAATGACTTGTAGTTCTAAAGAGGGTGTTTGTGCTACTTGTTACGGAAGAGATTTATCTAGAGGTAAAATGGTGCATGTGGGTGAAGCAATTGGTATGATTTCAGCTCAATCAATTGGAGAACCAGGTACGCAGTTAACGATGAGAACATTCCACGTTGGGGGAACAGCTTCGGTTAAACAAGATAACCAAATTATCAGCAAAAGTGATGGAACATTAAAAATTATTAACTCAAATATTCTAGAAGATTCTAAAAAGAATTTGATTGTTATGGGAAGAAATACTCAACTTTCTATTGAGGATGATAAAGGAGTTCAAATAGCAGTTTATAAAGTTGCTTATGGGTCAAGATTATTTTTTAATAATGGAGATAAAGTTAAAGCAAATACAAAAATTTGTGAGTGGGATCCATATACAACTCCAGTTATTGCTGAAAAGAGTGGTATTGCAAGTTATGTTGATTTAATAGATGGTGTTTCAATTCAAGAAACTACTGATGATGCAACTGGTATTTCATCAAAATCTGTGATTGATTGGAGAGGTCAATCTAAGAGTACAGATTTAAAACCAAGAATTACTTTAAGAGATGAAAAAGGAAATGTAATTAAAAAAGCAGATGACAATGAAGCTAGATATTACTTAGTGCCAGATTCAATTTTATCAATCAAAGATGGTCAAAAAGTTTATGCTGGTGATGTTATTGCAAGATTGCCTAAAGAAACAACGAAAACCAAAGATATTACTGGAGGTCTTCCAAGAGTAGCTGAACTTTTTGAAGCTAGAAAAGCTAAAGACAGTGCTATTATTGCTGAAAACGATGGAAGTGTTGTTTTTGGAAAAGAAGTTAGAGGTAAACAAAGAATTTCGATTGTTCCTGAAGACGGATCAGAACCATCAAATTATTTAATTCCAAAAGGAAAACACATTAACTTTAATCCTGGTGAAAAAATTCAAAAAGGTGAATATCTTTTAGATGGACAGCCATTACCGCATGATATTTTAAGAATTTTAGGCATTAAAGAATTAACAGAATATTTTGTTAATCAAGTTCAAGAAGTATATCGATTACAAGGTGTAATAATTAACGATAAACATATTGAAACAATTCTAAGACAAATGCTTAAGAAAGTTGAAGTTAAGTTATCTGGAGATTCAAGTTATTTACCAGGTGAAGTGGTTGATAGAATCAAGTTTGATAACACTAATGAAAAATTAGTTGCTGAAGGAAAAAGTCCTGCAGTTGGAGAAAGAGTTTTAATGGGTATTACTAAAGCTTCACTCCAAACAGAATCATTCATTTCTGCTGCATCTTTCCAAGAGACAACAAGAGTATTAACAGATGCTGCAATTAAAGGGAAAGTTGATCCATTAAACGGTTTAAAAGAGAACGTAATTGTTGGAAGATTAGTTCCTGCTGGTACGGGTAATATCAAGAACAGATGGAACAATAAGGCTTTGGAAGATGATAATAGCTTCTTAGCAGAACAAGATAGACTTGAAGCTTCTGAGCCTGAAGAATCACAAGTAAATCAATAAAAAAATCACCTAAAAATTGCAGTTTTAGTTTGACAATAGCTGATTAATAAGTATTTTGGCGATGTTTTTGGTTGGAATGTAGTGCTCTTGAGGTACTAAACGCTGCCACAAAATAACCTGTCAGTTATTTTCATCTCAAAAATAAATTAATTAATTTTAGAAAAAAATTATGCCAACTATTAATCAGTTGTTAAGAAAAAAAAGAGTTAAACAAGTTTCTAGGAACAAAGTTCCTGCTTTACAAAAGCAACCTTTAAAAAGAGGTGTTTGTGTTAAAGTTTATACAACCACTCCAAAAAAACCAAACTCTGCATTAAGAAAAGTTGCTAGAGTTAGATTGTCAAACGGTTTTGAAGTAACTGCTTATATTCCAGGCGAAGGGCATAACTTACAAGAACACTCAGTGGTACTAATTAGAGGTGGAAGGGTTAAAGATTTACCTGGTGTTAGATATCATATCTTAAGAGGAAATTTAGATACCCAAGGTGTTGCAAATAGAAAACAGAGAAGATCTTTATACGGAACAAAAAAAGGTAAATAATGTCTAGAAAAAAAACTCAACCCAAAAAAAATGTTGTTCCTGATCCAAAATTTAATTCAACTATAATTCCAAAATTAATAAACAACATTATGTATGATGGCAAAAGAGGTATTGCTGCAAAAATAGTTTATGAAGCAATAGAGAAAATCAAAACAAAAACTAAAGATGAACCTATAAATATTTTTAATGAAGCAATTAACAACATTAAACCAACTGTAGAGGTTAGATCACGAAGAGTAGGTGGTGCAACATACCAAGTGCCAGTTGAGGTAAAAAGTAAAAGAGCCCAAGCACTTGCAATACGATGGTTAGTTGATTCAGCTAGAAAAAGAAAAGATAAACACATGGCAGATAAAATTTTTAACGAACTGTATGATGCTTATGAAAAAAAAGGTGCTGCAGTAAAAAAACGAGAGGATGTTCATAAAATGGCAGAGTCTAATAAGGCATTTGCTCATTTTAGATGGTAAAAAATTATGGCTAGAACTCATACATTAGATAAATATAGAAACATTGGAATCATGGCCCACATAGACGCTGGTAAAACAACTACTACAGAAAGAATTTTATATTATACAGGAAAAAGTCATAAAATTGGTGAAGTACATGACGGTGCTGCAACAATGGACTGGATGGAGCAAGAACAAGAAAGAGGTATCACAATTACTTCTGCAGCAACAACTTGTTTCTGGAATGACCACAGAGTTAATATAATTGATACTCCGGGCCACGTCGATTTTACAATTGAAGTAGAAAGATCTTTAAAAGTACTAGATGGTGCTGTGGCTGTATTTGATGGAGTTGCTGGTGTAGAGCCTCAATCTGAGACAGTATGGAGACAGGCAGACAAATACAAAGTTCCGAGAATTTGTTTTGTAAATAAACTTGATAGAACTGGTGCTGATTTCTTTAGATGTGTTGATATGATCAGAGATAGATTGGGTGCTAAACCATTAGTTTTACAAGTACCTATTGGAATTGAAGCTTCATTAATCGGTGTTGTTGATCTAGTTAAAATGAAAGCCCAAGTATGGAAAAATGAAGCACTAGGCGCAGAGTGGGAATATAAAGATATACCTGATGATTTAAAAGAAATTTCAGAAAAATACAGAACCGAACTAATTGAGTCTGCAGTCGAGCAAGACGAAAAGTTAATGGAAGCGTATTTAAACGGCGATGAAATTAAAGAGGAAGATTTAGTTAAATGTATCAGAAAAGGAACTTTAAATTTTAGCTTTGTTCCTGTTTTAACTGGTTCAGCTTTTAAAAATAAAGGTGTTCAACCTTTATTAGATGCTGTTATTAATTACCTTCCAAGTCCAGTAGATATTGGGTCTATTAAGGGAACTAAAGTTGGTTCAGATGATGAAATTGAAATGAAGTTTGAGGATGGATCATCTTTTTCAGGTTTAGCATTTAAAGTTGCAAATGATCCTTTTGTTGGTTCATTAACATTCGTTAGAATTTATTCTGGTACAATTAAATCTGGTACAGCTGTGTACAATTCTTCATCAGATAAAGAAGAAAGAGTTGGTCGTATGCTTTTAATGCATGCAAACTCTAGAGAAGATATTAAAGAAGCAAATGCAGGTGATATTGTTTCTTTGGCAGGTTTAAAAAATACTATGACAGGTCATACTTTGTGTGACAAAGAAAATCCTGTTTTATTAGAGCCAATGGAATTCCCTGAACCAGTAATTGAAATTGCTGTTGAGCCTAAAACAAAAGGTGACCAAGAAAAAATGGGTGAAGCTTTAGCAAGATTAGCTAAAGAAGATCCATCATTTAGAGTATCATCTGACGAGGAATCTGGTCAAACAATCATCAAAGGTATGGGTGAGTTACACTTAGATATTATTGTTGATCGTATGAAAAGAGAATTTAAAGTTGAAGCAAATGTTGGAGCTCCACAAGTTGCTTACAGGGAGACAATAGAAAAATCAGCTGAATTTGAATATATACATAAAAAACAAAGTGGTGGCGCTGGTCAATTCGCTAAAGTAAAATTATTTGTTGAACCTCAAGAACCAGGTAAGGGTAGAGAGGTTGAAAGTGCCATTAAAGGTGGAGCTATTCCAAAAGAATTTATCCCCGGTGTTGAAAAAGGTATTGAGACAGTTTCTGATAGCGGAATATTAGCAGGTTTTCCTATGATTGATTACAAAGTAACGATTGTTGATGGTTTGCATCATGATGTAGACTCAAGTGTTCTAGCATTTGAACTTGCCAGTAGAGCATGTTTTAAAGAAGCTTGCACTCAAGGTGGATTAAAGCTTTTAGAGCCCATTATGAGAGTGGAAGTTGTTACTCCAGAAGATTATATGGGTGATGTAATTGGTGATCTAAACAGTAGAAGAGGCCAAATTAGCACTCAAGAGCAAAGAGGTAATGCAACTGTAATCACGGCAATGGTTCCTTTAGCAAATATGTTTGGCTACATAAACAATCTAAGATCAATGTCTCAAGGAAGAGCGCAATATTCAATGTTCTTTGATCATTATTCTAAAGTTCCACAAAACGTTCAAGATGAAGTAACTAAAAAGGTAGCAGGTTAATGGAAAAACAAAATATTAGAATTAAACTAAGAGCATACGATAATAAAGTTTTGGATGCTTCTACCGAAGAAATAGTTAATACAGTTAAAAGAACTGGAGCTACTATAAAAGGTCCAATACCACTTCCTACTAGAATTGAAAGATATACAGTTTTAAGATCTCCACACATTGATAAAAAAAGTAGAGAGCAATTTGAGTCTAGAACTCACAAAAGATTAATAGATATTATAGAACCAACACCACAAACAGTAGAAGCTTTAATGAAATTAGACTTAGCTTCAGGTGTAGATGTGGAGATAAAAATTTAATTATGAGCGAGATAGCTTTATTAGGTAAGAAAATTGGCATGACTAGAGAATTTTATAAATCTGGTCAGTTGGTGCCTGTTACAGTTCTTAAAGTTGAAAAAGCTAGAGTTATTCAAGTAATTGAAGAAGAAAAAAGAGGTTACAAAGCTGTTCAACTTGGATATGGAAAAATTAAAAATTCAAAATTAACAAAAGCAATGAAAGGTGTTTTTGCAAAGAAAAACACTGAAGCTAAGAAAAAATTAAAAGAATTTAGAGTAAACGATACTTCTGCTTACAAAGAAGGAAATGAATTTGGTTTAGAAATTTTCAAAGATATAAAATTTGTAGACACAAGATCAAAAACGATTGGTAAAGGTTTTGCTGGTGCAATGAAGAGACATAATTTTGGAGGCTTAAGAGCTAGCCACGGTGTTTCTATTTCTCATAGAGCTCATGGTTCAACAGGACATAGTCAAGATCCAGGTAAAGTTTTTAAAGGAAAAAAAATGGCTGGTCATATGGGTGATAAGTTAAGAACAATGCAAAATATCGAAATAATAAAAACAGATTTAGAAAATGAGTTACTTTATTTAAAGGGATCCATTCCAGGATCAAAAAATGCTGAAGTGATGGTTAAAAAATCAGTAAAAAATATAAACAAAATGACAATCAGTGAAAAGCAAGCTGCTGCTGAGGAAGCAAAAAAAACACCAGATAAAAAGAAAAAATAATGAAATTAGATAAAATTAGCATAGACGGAAAAAAAGATACTATTGAAGTCTTAGATAAAATATTTTCTGCAAAAATTAATCAAAAGTTAGTTGCTAGTGTTTTATACAAAACAAATGCCAACTACAAAGGTAGACACGCTAAAACTAAACAACAAAATGAAGTAAAAGGTCCAACATCAAAAATTTATGCACAAAAAGGAACTGGTGGAGCAAGACACGCTAGTAGAAAAGCTCCTATTTTTGTTGGTGGTGGTATAGCTCATGGTCCAAAAGGTGAATTAGCTTACAAAAAAAGAAAGTTAAATAAAAATGAAAAGAAACAAAGTGTTGCTTCTTTAATTACTGAAAAAAATAATAATAAGAACTTATTAATTTTAAATGATTTTAATTCTGAAATTAAAAAAACAAAAGAAATGAATTCAATAATTAATAAACTAGAGATTTCTAATTCATTAATTATACTTGATAAAAACTCTAAAGATAAGATAGAAAAATCTGTAAGAAATATTCCTAACGTAAAAGTTACTGACGTAAATCATTTTAGTGCTTACGATATTATAAAATTTAAGAAAGTAGTTTTTACTGAAAGCTCAGTAAAAGAATTGGAGAAAAGGTATTCTTAATATGGATAAAATTCATTTATACGACAAAATTCTTTTTCCAGTTGTTACTGAGAAATCAACAAATCTATCAGAATTGAACAAAATTACTTTTAAGGTTCCTGATGGTGCTAATAAAAAAAACCTAAAAAAAAATATTGAAAAAATTTTTAAAGTTAATGTCACTAAAATTAACATCATCAATAAACAAAATAGAACTAAACTCACTAGAGGTAAAAAAGTGAAAGTTTCAGGATACAAAAAAGCAATTATAACTCTAAAAAAAGGTCAAAGCATTGATCTAACAACAGGAATTTAAGAAAATGGCATTAAAAACTTTTAAACCATACACAAAATCTACCAGAGGTACTATTTTAGTAGATAGAACAGGTCTATGGAAAGGCAAACCTTTTAAAACTCTTGTTTCTCCAAAAAATGCTATGAAGGGTCGAAATAATAATGGACACATCACTTCAATTAACAGAGCAGGTGGTCATAAGAAGATGTATAGACATGTTGATTTTTATAGAAAAAAATTTGACATGGAGGCTACTGTTGAAAGAATAGAATATGATCCGAATAGATCTTGCTACATAATGTTGGTTAAATTTGAAGATGGAACACATTCGTATTTTTTAGCTCCTCAAAAAATTAAAGTCGGAGATAAGATTGAGAGTGGATCGAAAAAAGAAATTAAAATTGGAAATTGCATGCCGTTACAAGATATACCTGTTGGTATCAATATTCATAACGTTGAAATTCAACCAGGTGGTGGAGGTAAAATAGCTAGAGCTGCTGGTTCTTCAGTTACAATTAGTGGATTAGATGGAAATTATAGTTTAATTAAATTAGCGTCAGGTGAAGTACGTAAAATAGACTCTAGAGCTTTAGCTACTATTGGAATTTTAAGTAATCCTGATCAAAAAAATATTAAAATTGGAAAAGCTGGTAGATCAAGATGGTTAGGAAGAAGACCTCATACTAGAGGTGTTGTTAAAAATCCAGTTGATCACCCACATGGAGGTGGTGAAGGTAAGTCAGCAGGAGGAAGGCATCCAGTGTCTCCAACAGGACAATCAGCAAAAGGTTTAAAAACTAGAGATAATAAGAGAACAGATAAATTTATAGTTAAGAGAAGAAATAAAAGGAAGGATACTAAGTAATGGCTAGAGCTGTATGGAAAGGACCATTTGTTGAAGAAAGCTTGATGAAAAAAGTAGACAAGTACAAAGATGATCCGAAGAAAATTCCAATTAAAACTTGGTCTAGAAAATCTACTATTCTTCCAGATTTTGTAGGGGTAGCTTTTCAAATATATAATGGTAAAAAATTTATTCCAATAACAGTATCAGAGGATATGGTTGGTCATAAATTAGGAGAGTTTGCGCCAACAAGAACTTTTTTTGGACACACACCAGCCGATAAGAAAGCTAAACCAGCAGAGAAAAAATAATTATGGGAAAGAAAAAGAAAATTGATAAAAACAACAATAAGACTGTAAAGTCTATAAACAATGGAATTAGATCTAGCGTAAGAAAGATTAATCCAATTCTAAAAAGTATTGTTGGTAAAAAGGTTGATGTAGCTATTAGAGACCTGCAGTTTTCAGAAAAAAGAGTTACAAGAGATATTAGAAAGACAATTAGCTCAGCTATTGCAAACGCCGAAAATAACTTTCAATATGATATTGACAATTTAATTGTCAAAGAAGCGTATTGTGGAAAAAAAATTGTTATGAAAAGATTTAGACCAAGAGCAAAAGGTAGAGCGGCACCAATTTTAAAACCTTGGTCAACAGTAACTATAATTTTATCAGAGGCAAAACAAATGGAGAAACATGGGACAAAAGGTTAATCCTGTAGGTTTTAGATTAGGTGTAAACAGAGGTTGGGACTCTGTTTGGTATGCTAAGAAAAAAGATTTTGGCAACTATCTAATTGAAGATTTTAAAATAAGAGAATACATCAAGAAGAATGTAATTAATTCAGGTGTATCTAAAGTGATGATAGAGAGAACATCAAACAAATGTTACGTTACAATTTACACATCTAGACCTGGATTTGTAATTGGTAAAAAAGGTAGTGATATTGATAAAATTAAAAATAACTTATCAAAATTTACGACAAATGAAGTCAACTTAAATATCAAAGAGGTTAAAAAACCTGAAACTAATGCATATTTAGTTGCTGAAAACATTGCACAACAGTTAGTAAAAAGGATTTCATACAGAAGAGCCATGAAAAGAGCTATGCAATCATGTATTAGACTAGGTGCAAAAGGCATTAAAGTTTCGGTAAGTGGAAGATTAGGTGGTAATGAGATCGCTAGAACTGAATGGTTAAGAGATGGTAGTATACCATCACACACTTTAAGAGCAGATATAGATTATGCAGAAGCGGAAGCTCTTACAACATATGGAATTATTGGAATTAAGGTTTGGATCTATAAAGGTGAAGTTTTTGCAAGAGAATTTAGCCAGGAAACAAACAAAGTCACTCCAAAGGAAGGTAAACAATAATGCTTCAGCCTGTAAGAACTAAATGGAGAAAAGCTCATAAAGGAAGAATTCATGGTAATGCTACTAGAGCAAGTACTATTAATTATGGTGCATATGCCTTGAAAGCATTACAGCCTGAAAGAGTTACTGGAAAACAAATTGAAGCTGCTAGGGTTGCTTTAACTAGACATATGAAAAGACAAGGCAGAGTATGGACAAGAGTTTTTCCAAATATTCCAGTTTCTAAAAAACCAATAGAAGTTAGAATGGGTAAAGGAAAAGGATCACCAGAATATTTTGCTTGTAGAGTAAAACCTGGAAGAATTTTATTTGAAGTTGATGGTGTTTCTGAACAAATTGCCAAAGAGGCACTTTACAAAGCTTCAGCAAAGCTACCAATAAAAACAAAGACAATAAAGAGATTTGCATAAATGAAAAAACAAGAAATTAAAAAATTAAGCAAAGATGAAGTTATCAAAAATATTGATAAGCTTAAAAAAGACTTATTTAATTTTCGATTTCAAAAAATTAATTCTCAAATAACTAATCCTGCAAAAATTGGAGAAACAAGAAAAACAATTGCAAGATTGAAAACAATTTTAAAAGGAAAATCAAATGCCTAAAAAAATATTAACAGGAGTGGTGATAAGCGACAAACCTAATAAAACAATTACAGTTATGGTAGAGAGAAAATATTCACACCCTGTATTGAAAAAAGTCATTAGAGTCAGAAAAAATTACAATGCTCATGACGAAAATAATACATTTAAAACAGGTGATAAAGTTTCAATTATTGAAAGCAAACCATTTTCAAAAAATAAAAAATTTCAAGTTATGGAGAATAATAAATAATGATTGGTGTACAGACAGAATTACAAGTTGCTGACAACACTGGTGCAAAAAGAATAGAGTGCATCAAAGTATTGGGTGGATCTAAGAGAAGATATGCCAGCATTGGAGATACAATTGTAATTGCTGTGAAAGAGGCTATCCCTAAGGGCAAAGTAAAGAAAGGAACCGTTCATAAAGCTGTAGTAGTAAGAGTTAAAAAAGGAATTCATAGAAACGATGGTTCAAAAGTAAAATTTGATAATAATGCAGCAGTATTAGTTGACGATAAGGGTGAACCAGTTGGTACTAGAATATTTGGCCCTGTTACTAGAGAATTAAGAAGTAGAGGGCAAATGAAAATAATTTCACTAGCGCCGGAGGTTTTATAAGATGATTAAAAAAGGTCTAAAAGTAAGAGTGCTAACTGGAAAAGACAAAAAAAAAGAGGGTGAAGTTATCGAAATCGACAGAGCAAATAATAGAGCCAAAGTAAAAGAAATTAATATGGTTAAAAAACACGTTAAAACAACAAAAGAGAAAAAAGGTGGTATTTTTTCAAAAGAAGGTTTTATTCATTTATCAAATTTAAAATTAATAGATGAAAAAGCAGAAAAGAAAAAAGAGGCTAAGAAATAATGACTCCAAGATTAAAAGAAATTTTTAATAAAGAAATACAACCAGCTTTAAAAGACCAATTTGGCTTCAAAAATATTTACATGGCGCCTAGAATTGAAAAAATTGTTTTAAATATGGGTCTTGGTTTAGATGGTTCAGACTCTAAAATTCTTAAATCGTGTGAAGAGGATATAGCTAAGATAACAGGCCAAAAACCTGTAACTACAAAATTCAAAAAATCTGTAGCTAATTTTAAGACAAGAAAAGGATCTAATGCAGGCTTAAAAGTAACTTTAAGAAAAAATAAAATGTATGAATTTTTAGATAGATTAGTAAATATTGCTCTTCCTAGAATTAAAGATTTTAGAGGATTGTCGCCAAAAGGTTTTGATAAATTCGGAAATTATACTTTTGGCATAAAGGAACACATCATTTTTCCAGAAGTTAGTTTTGATAGAGCTGATAAAGTTAGAGGCTTAGATATCGTTATTGTTATAAAAGCTATTAACAAAGAGCACAGCTTTGCATTGTTAGAAAAAATGAATTTTCCGTTTATTAAAAAAGGAGACAATTAAAAATGGCTAAACTTAGTGCTGTAAATAAAAACAAAAAAAGAATTAAACTTTCAGACAAGATGTTCAAGAAAAGACAAAATTTAAAAAAAATAATAATGGATAAAAAACTTCCATTAGAGGAAAGATTTAAGGCGCAGCAGAAATTATCAAAATTGCCAAGAAATTCAGCTAAAACAAGAGTGATGAATAGATGTGAGATAACAGGTAGACCACATGGTGTTTATAGAAAATTGAAAATATCAAGAATTGCTCTTCGACAATTAGGTTTACAAGGAAAAATACCTGGCTTAGTTAAGTCGAGCTGGTAGGAAGGAAAATTATGAGTTTAAGTGACCCAATAGGAGATATGATAGCTAGAGTTAAGAACGCTCAAGCAAGAAATCATAAAAAAGTAGATCTGCCATCATCAAACTTTAAATCAAAAATTGCAGATATACTAAAAAATGAAGGTTTTATAAAAGATTTTAAAATTAGTTCAGAGGATAATAAACCAACATTATCTTTAGAACTTAAATATCATTCTGGTAACCCAGTAATTAGTGCATTTGAAAGAGTTTCTAAACCAGGAAGAAGAATTTTTTCTAGTGCTGAAGGTTTGCCTAAAATTAATAACGGTCTAGGTATTGCAATAGTTTCTACACCAAAAGGTGTAATGACTGATATTGACGCCAGAAAACAACGTGTTGGTGGTGAAATTATTTGTAAGGTATTTTAATGTCTAAAATTGGAAAAATAAATATATCAATCCCAGAAAAGGTTAAAGTTGCTTTAGCTGGCAACATTATAAATATAGAAGGGCCACTAGGAAAGAAATCAATAAATATTGATTTAGATATGTTTAATTTGGATATCAAAGAAGGAAAAGAGATTTCAATTAAACCAAAAAAAATTGACCAAAATTCAAAAAGACTTTGGGGTATGAACAGAAGTTTAATTAATAATGCCGTGATTGGCTCAAGTACTGGCTACGAAAAAGTGTTAGAGCTTGTAGGTGTTGGATATAGAGCGGCATTAAAAGGAAATCAGCTAAATTTACAATTAGGCTACAGTCATGATATTGATTTTGACATTCCAGAAGGAATTAAAATTGCTGTAGAAAAACAAACTACACTTAAGATCACTGGATCAGACAAACAATTAGTTGGTGAAGTTGCATCAAAAATTAAAACATTTAGAAAAATTGAGCCATATAAGGGTAAAGGTGTTAGAGAAAAAGGCCAATATGTTCTTAAAAAAGAAGGTAAGAAAAAATAATGAAACTAAACACTAGTATTAGAAAAAGATTTAGAGTTAGCAACAAAGTAAAAAAAGTTGCTCCAAAAGATAGATTTAGATTAAGTATTTCAAGATCTGCCAAAAATATTTCAGCTCAAATCATTGATGATACAAAAAAAGTAACTTTGTTATCAGCTTCATCCATTGAGAAAGATGTAAAATCATCTGATAAAATTAACAAAACAGAGCTTTCAAAATTAGTTGCCCAAAAGCTTGCAAAAAAAGCTCAGGAAAAAAATATTACAAAAATTTATTTTGATAGAGGATCTTATAAATATCATGGTAGAATTAAAGTATTTGCAGACACGTTAAGAGAAAATGGAATGGAATTTTAATTATGGAAAATAACAAAGACAAAAAAACAGACGATATTTTAGAAAAGTTAGTTCATATCAACAGAATTACAAAAGTTGTAAAAGGTGGAAGAAGATTTGGTTTTTCAGCTCTTGTAGTAGTAGGGAATCAGGCTGGAAAAATTGGAATAGCACACGCGAAAGCAAAACAAGTTCCAGATGCAATTAAAAAAGCTAATGAAATGGCGAGAAGAAAATTAACACATATACCTTTGAGAGAAGGAAGAACAATTCATCATGATGTAAAAGCTAAAGATGGCTCTGGTAGAATAGTTTTAAGAGCAGCATCAAAAGGTACAGGTATTATTGCAGGTGGTCCAGTTAGAGCAGTATGCGAGGTATTGGGTGTAAAAGATATTGTTGCTAAATCAATGGGCACATCAAATGCACACAATGTGATTAGAGCTACTATGAAAGCTTTAATGAAACAAAATTCACCAAAACAAATTTCAGCAATAAGAAATAAAAAAATATCAGAAATTATTGAAAAAAGAGGATAATGATTACATTAAATACAAGACAGAAAATTAATAAACCTAAAATTAGAGTAGGAAGAGGTATTGGTTCTGGAAAAGGTAAGACATCTGGGAGAGGTGTTAAAGGTCAAAAATCTAGATCTGGTGTTGCAATAAAAAGTTTTGAAGGTGGTCAAATGCCTTTATACAGAAGATTACCTAAAAGAGGTTTTAATCCAATTTCAAGAGAAAACATTGCAATTTTAAACTTGGAAAAAATTCAGTCTTATATTGATAAAAAAAATATTAATCCAAATGAAGTGCTTAATTCTTCATCTCTAAAAAAATTAAAATTAATAAACAAAAACTCTACAAAATTAAAAATATTAGGTACTGGAGAGTTAAAAGATAAAATTAATATTGAGGCTGACTTGGCATCAAAATCAGCAATAGAAAAACTAGAAAAAATTGGTGGATCTATTCAATTAAAAAAATAATTTGTTTAAATGAGCGCATCATCTTCAACAAATGATCTAAGAAATAGAATAATTTTTACCATAGCAATCCTTGCGGTATATAGATTTGGTACGTTTGTTCCTTTACCAGGAATTGACCCAGAACAATTAAAAATCATGATGGACGGTAATCAAAAAGGGTTACTTGGTATGTTCAATGTTTTTGCTGGCGGTGCCGTCAGTAGAATGGCAATTTTTGCTCTTGGTATAATGCCATACATATCATCAGCTATTATAGTTCAGTTGTTAACAGGGGTTTCTGATTATTTTAAGAATTTAAAGGCTCAGGGAGAAACTGGCAGAGCAAAGATTACTCAAATTACAAGATATGGAACAGTTTTACTCGCTACAGTTCAAGGTTATGGTTTATCGGTAGGTTTAGAGTCTTCTGCCGATTTAGTAATTAATCCAGGAGCATTTTTTAAAATTACAACAGTAACAACTATTGTTGCTGGTACAATTTTTCTTATGTGGTTAGGAGAACAAATCACTCAAAGAGGAATTGGAAATGGAATTTCTTTAATTATTTTTGCAGGTATCGTTGCTGAAATACCTAGAGCTTTAGTTACAACTTTTGAATTAGGTAGAACAGGTGCCGTATCAACTTTCATGATCTTAGCAATTTTTGTTCTTTTAATATTAACTATTTTATTTGTTGTTTTTATGGAGAGAGCTTTAAGAAAAATTCTTATCAATTATCCTAAAAGACAAATGGGAAACAAAATGTACGGTGGAGAGTCTTCTCATTTGCCACTGAAAATTAATCAAGCAGGAGTAATACCAGCAATTTTTGCTTCTGCTTTATTATTGTTACCAGTTACTTTTTCTAATTTTTCTTTTTCGAACAATGAAACTTTTTTAAATTTAAGTTCTTATTTCACTCAAGGTCAACCTTTGTACATGTTGCTATATGCATCTGGTATAATATTTTTCACATTTTTCTATACTTCAATTACATTTAACCCAACTGAAACTGCAGAAAACTTAAGAAAATATGGTGGCTTTGTACCAGGAATTAGACCTGGTGAGAGTACAGCATTATATATTGAAAATATTTTAACTAAACTTACTACAATAGGTGCTCTATATTTGACACTTGTATGTTTAATGCCAGAATTTTTAATAGCTAATTACCCAATTCCTTTTTATTTGGGTGGTGCATCTATTCTTATTGTTGTTGTTGTAGCCATTGATACTGTAACTCAAATTCAAACAAGATTAATGAGCTCTCAATACGAACAATTAATTAAGAAAACTAAATTTGGAAAGTAAGTGAATATAGTTTTGTTTGGACCGCCTGGTGCTGGTAAAGGTACTCAAGCTAAATATTTAGTAAAGAAATTAAATTCCTTTCAAATTTCAACTGGTGAACTTTTAAGAGAAGAAATATATAAAAATTCAGACATTGGTAAGACAATAACTAATGACATGAAAAATGGTAAATTTGTAAGTGATGAAATTGTAAATAAACTTATTGAAAATTTAGTTTCTGACCCTCAAAAAAAAAACAGATTAATATTTGATGGATACCCTAGATCTTTGAGCCAAGCAAAAAATTTAGATATCTTACTCGAGGCATCAAATCAAAAAATAGATTTAATTTTGTATCTTAAAGTTGATAAAGATACAGTGGTAAAAAGACTAGAAAAAAGAAAAATTATTGAAAATAGATCAGACGATGAAACAAGTACTATTCTAAAACGTTTTGATACATACATGAACACAACAGAGCCAGTGCTTAATTACTACTCAGAGAATCCTAAATTTAAGGAAATTGATGGAAGCTTAGAAATAGACGAAATAACAAGGAAAATAGACACTTTTATAAATTTTTAAGACGTTGACTTTGATTAATCTTCTTATATAAAAGGCACAATTTATCACAAAAATTATGGCTCGTATCGCAGGTATAAACATTCCACAAAATAAACTTGTCCACATTGGACTGACATATATTTATGGAATTGGAGATAAATTCTCACAACAAATTTGTTCTTCTTTAGAAATTCCAAGAGCCAAAAGAGTGAATGAGTTAACTGATGATGAAATTTTAAAAATAAGAGAATACATCGATCAAAATTTTAAAGTCGAAGGAGATCTTAGAAGAGATTATTCTTTAAGTATTAAAAGATTGATAGATCTTGCATGTTATAGAGGAACAAGACATAGAAAAAAATTACCTGTAAGAGGTCAAAGAACAAGATGTAATGCAAGAACAAGAAAAGGAAAAGCAATCGCTATTGCAGGGAAGAAATTAACACCAACTAAAAAATAATAATGGCAAAAACAGAAAAAACTGACAATAAAGATCAGAAGGTAGAAAAATCTTCTAAAAAAAGTGCAAAGAGCTCTTATTCAAAAAAGAAAAAGATAAAAAAGAATATTTTAAATGGAATTGCTTATGTGCAGTCAACATTTAATAACACAATAATTTCAATTGCTGATACAAATGGAAATGTAATATCCTGGGCATCTGCTGGACAGAAAGGATTTAAAGGATCAAGAAAATCTACACCTTATGCAGCTCAAATAGCAGCGGACTCCGCAGCATCAAAAGCATTAGAGTATGGAATGAAAACTTTATCTGTTGAAGTAAAAGGGCCTGGTTCAGGAAGAGAAACAGCATTAAGAGCTTTACAAGCAAGAGGTTTTAAAATTTTGTCAATTAAAGACACAACACCGATGCCTCATAACGGAACTAGACCACCAAAAAAAAGGAGAGTTTAATGGAAGTAGAAAACGTTAATGTTAAAAATTGGAAATCTTTGATTAAACCATCTAAATTAGATGTTCAAATTAGTGATGACTTAACACATGCTAAGATTATAGCTGAGCCTTTAGAAAAAGGTTACGGATTAACTTTAGGAAACTCCTTAAGAAGAATTTTGCTTTCTTCAATCAGAGGAGCTGCAGTTACTTCGATACAAATAGATGGTGTTCTACATGAATTTACATCAATTAAAGGTGTAAGAGAAGATGTAACGGACATAGTATTAAATGTTAAATCACTAGCTTTAAAATGTAATTCTGAAGGTACAAAAAAATTAGTTTTAGACGCAAAAGGTCCGGGTGAAATAAAAGCTTCAGACATTGCTCCTGTGACGGATGTAGAAATATTAAATCCTGAGTTAGTAATTTGTAACTTAGATGAAAACACTACTTTTCACATGGAAATGAATGTAAACACTGGAAAAGGTTATGTTCCAGCTGAGCTAAATAAACCAGAGGAGCCACCACTAGGTTTAATTGCCATTGACTCTCTGTATAGTCCTGTAAAAAAAGTTTCTTATTCTGTTAGCACAGCAAGAGAAGGTAAGGCTCTTGATTATGATAAATTAACAATGGAAGTAGAGACTAACGGTTCAATTTCTGCAGAAGATGCCGTTGCGTATTCTGCTAGGATTTTTCAAGACCAGTTGAAAATGTTTGTTAATTTTGATGAGCCAGTTGAAGCCCCAGTAAAAGAAGTTTCATCTGAACCTGAGTTTAATAAGAATTTATTAAGAAAAGTTGATGAATTAGAGCTATCAGTTAGATCAATGAATTGCTTAAAAAATGACAACATAATTTATATTGGTGATTTGGTTCAAAAATCTGAGGGTGAAATGTTAAGAACACCAAATTTTGGAAGAAAATCTTTAAATGAGATTAAAGAAGTTTTAACTGGAATGTCTCTGTATTTAGGTATGGAAATACCAAACTGGCCACCAGATAACATTGCAGAAATGTCTAAAAAATTAGAGGAAGCAATTTAATGAGACACGGCTTAGCCAACAAAAAGTTAAATAGAACTTCTGAGCATAGAAAAGCTCTGTTAAAGAATATGTTAAATTCTTTAATAAAATATGAACAGATTAAAACTACATTGCCAAAAGCAAAGTTTTTAAGACCTCAAGCTGATAAAATTATTACTTTAGGTAAAAAAGATACATTGCAAACAACTAAGATGCTTGTGTCTCAACTGCAGGATATTAAATCAGCTAATAAAGTAAAAAAAACCCTTTCTAAAAGGTATTCAAATAGAAAAGGTGGCTATACTAGAATTATTAAAGCGGGTTTCAGATATGGTGATAATGCTCCAATGGCAATTATAGAATTTGTAGATAGAGATGTTGAAGCAAAAAGAGTAGATAAGAAGAAAAAAGATACGTCAAAAGAAGCTCCAAAAACAGAAGAAAATAAACAAGCTACAGCTTAAATCCTAAGTCATGAACAAGTCATACATCGTTGATTCAACGTGTAATGATATGCGTATTGATAGATGGATAAGATTAAATATTGGAAAAATACCTCAAGGTTTAATTGAAAAATATCTCAGGATAGGAAAAATTAAAATTAACAAAAAAAAAGTTAAAAGTTCTCATAAAATAAAAAAAGGAGATCAAATAAATATATTTAATATTGAATTTAAAGAAAGGGTAGAACAAAAAAAAATAAAATTTTTACCAACTAAAGAAATAATAAAATCAAACGAAGATCAAATAATTGATGATAACGATAATTTTGTTGTATTAAATAAAGAATCTGGAATATCAGTACAGGGTGGTACAAAATCTAAAAAAAACTTAGTTGATATTTTTGCTAAGAGTGAAATTTTTAAAGGAACAAAACCTTATTCTGTTCATAGATTAGACAAAGATACATCTGGTGTATTTATAATGGCGAAAAATAGAGAGAGCGCACAGTTACTAACGTCATTATTTAGATTAAGAAAAGTACATAAAACTTATCTTGCTATATGCCAAGGAGAAATAAATAAAAACTCAGGTGTTTGGGATGATGACTTAATAAGATACGATGGAGATAAAAAGTTAGTAGAAAAAGCAAAAACTATATTCAAGGTAATAGATAAAAATTCTGAAGCATCTTTATTGGAGTTAAAACCAATAACTGGAAGAAAACATCAGTTACGTAAACAACTTTTTGCAATTGGAAATCCTATATTTGGTGATACAAAATACAAACTGTCTAAGTCAGACAAAGGTATAAATAAAAATCTTATGCTGCACTCGTATCAAATTAAATTTAAAATAAATGATATGAAGTATACTTATTCAGCCTTATTACCAGAATATTTTAAAAAGTTGTTAAAATCAAAAAGACTTAGTTTTTCAAATTTGAAATAAAATTTTCGATAATTTCATTATTTAAGTTAGAATAATCTTGATTTGAAATTTTTTTTAAATTTGTAACACCTTTATTTGAAATTCCACAAGGTACTATTTTTTTATAATTTTCTAAGTTGTTATCAACATTTATTGCAAATCCATGATATGCAATCCACTTACTCACTCTAATACCTATCGCAGCAATTTTTTGAATTTCATTTTTGTCTTTATACCATATTCCAATATTTTCTTTATCAGGAAAGGCTTCAATATTATATTTTTTTAAACTTTGAATAATTGTGTTTTCAATGGTTGTAATAAATTTTCTAATGTCTTTTTTTTCTCTTAGATCAATAACAAAATAACAAATTAATTGACCTGGACCATGATACGTAATTTTTCCACCTCTGTTAGTTTTTAATAGATCAATTGATTTATCAATTATTTCATTTTCTTTATACGATGTACCTGCAGTAAAAATTTCAGGATGCTCTAAAATCCAAATTAATTCTTTTTCTTTATTAGCTGTAATATTTTTTAATCTAGACTCTAATAGATCAATTGCCTCAAAATAATTTACCGGTTTTATTGACTTTTTGATCTCTATATCCATTTAAAATTTGTAATATTTTAATTATGTATTAATAGTGCACAACTAAATTATAGGTACATTTATGTCTTTAATTAAAAAAACTAAAGATAAAAAAGTAAATTTTGAATTCAATAAAGAATATTTGAGAGTTGTTACCTCTAAAATAGCTAACAATGATGCAAAATTTATTAATGACTCATTCAATGAAATGCATCCAGCTGATGCAGCAGACATAATTGAACACTTAAGCATTAGTGATAGAGAAAGTTTAATTAAATTAAATAACTTTAATATTGATGCAGAGGTTTTTGTAGAATTAAATGAGTCTATACAAACTGAAATAATTAAATATTTATCTTCAGATTCAATTGTAACTATTCTTACTAACTTAGAGTCAGATGATGCTATTTCGATTTTAGAAAATGTACCCGAAGAAGACAAGAATACTATATTAAGCTCATTACCACCTAAAGACAGATTTGCTCTGTTAGAAAGCTTAAGCTATCCAGAAGATACTGCTGCTAGACTTATGCAGCGTGAGTTTACAGCTATACCAAGCAACTGGTCTGTAGGTCAAACAATTGACTATTTAAGAGAAAATAAAGATTTACCTGAAGAATTTTTGGAAATTTTTATTGTTAATGAAGAATTTAAACCTATTGGAACAGTTCCATCATCAAGAGTATTAACTTCACCAAGAGACACAAAAATGGCAAGCATCATGTCAGAGTCTCAACTATTAGTGCCTGTTGATATGGATAGAGAAGAGGTGGCGAACTTATTTGAAAATTATAATCTTAATTCCGCAGCTGTTGTAGATAAAAATAATAAATTAGTTGGAATGATTATGAACAATGACGTCCTTACTGTACTTAAAGAAGAAGCAGAAGAAGATGCATTAAGATTATCTGGAGTTGGTGATGAAGAAATAACCGATGGTATTGTAACAAAAACTAAAAGAAGATTTAACTGGCTTTTGTTAAATTTATTTACAGCTTTTCTAGCAACCTGGTGTATTAGTTTGTTTGGAGCTACCATTGAGCAAATGGTTGTGCTTGCTTTTCTCATGCCCATTGTCGCCTCTATGGGAGGAAATGCAGGGATGCAAACATTAGCTGTTACAGTCAGAACAATTGCAACAAATGACTTAACTCAAAATAATTTTTCATCAAATGTTTTTAAAGAATTTTCAATTGGTATATTAAATGGAATTATATTTGCTACCATAAGTGCTTTAATAGTACAAATTTGGTTTGAAGATAGTATTCTTTCACTAATTATTTCAATATCAATGGTACTTACAATGATTATAGCTGGCTTGTTTGGTATTCTTGTTCCTTTTACTTTAAAAAAAATGAAAATTGATCCAGCAATTGCATCAAGTGTTTTTGTTACCACCATTACTGATGTCATAGGTTTTGTCTCATTTTTAGGTGTTGGGGCTTACTTTCTTTAAAAGTTATCAATTAATCTTACATTATCAATGTAATACGCAATAAATAGACGTGATCCACTGATAGTATTGGATATTTTAAGATTTTTAATTGATCTTAATTCTAAGTATTCAATTTTAATTTTTAAAAATTTTTCTAAATATTTCATTTTAGTTCTTAAATTTTGTTTTATCTTTTTATTATTTGCTAAATTTTTTTTTAATTTAATTAAACTTTTACTTAAAAAACTTGCTTTTTTAATTGCATTCAAATCTAAATGATTATTTCTTGAAGATAACGCTATTTTGTTTTCATCTCTTATCGTTTTGCATGGAATAACAGTAGTTTTATATTTATTTTTAAGATATTTTTTTATTAAGAAATATTGTTGATAATCTTTTTTACCCATAAATATTTTTTTTGGATTTATCAAATTATTTAGTCTTTCCATTACATCTAGCACTCCTTCAAAATGGCCTTTTCTGTATTTGGCGCATAAAATTTTATCTTTTTTTGAGATTTTTATGTTAGATTTTTTATCATTATCGTAAATATTTTTGAATTTTGGGATGTATAAGAAATCTACTTTTTTAGTTTTTTTTAAAATTTTTATGTCCTTTTTGATATTTATAGGATAGTTCCTATAATCTTTTCTACTGTTAAATTGTTTTGGATTTACGAAAATACTTACTATCGTTTTTTTGCAAGTTCGATTTGATCTATCTATAAGTGATAAATGACCCTCATGGATACTTCCCATTGTCGGAACGAAGCCAATATCATTAAAAGACCTTAAAGATTTAAATAATACTCTATTATTTAATATAATTTTCATTTGTATTAAAAATCTAGATAAGTAAAACATTTATATGATTAAACAAGCAATTATTCCACTAGCCGGTCAAGGAACCAGACTTTTACCTCTAACAAGTGTTTTTGCTAAAGAACTTCTACCAATAAATGGAAAGCCAGGAATTGAATATATTTTAGATGAGTGTATTGAGGCTGGAATTAAAGAAGTTGTTTTCATCATATCAAATAAAAAAAAGATGATTAAAAATTATTTTTATAGTGATTCTTTTTATAAAAAAATTATTAAAAAGAAAAAAGATCCTCGAATAATTGCTGAATATAAAAAAATATTAAAATATAAAAAATTAATAAAATTTGTATATCAAAATATACCGAAAGGAACAGGCGATGCCGTTTTTAAAACAAAAAAATATATAAAAGATAAATATTTTTTAATGTTATTACCTGATGATTTAATAATAAAAAAAAACTGCTCCAAAGACATGATTAAAGTACATCATCAACATAAATCTTCTGTAATGGCCAGTATGAAAGTTAATTCAAAAACAGTTTCAAGATGGGGCATCTACAGTTTAAACAAAAAAATATCTAAAAATGATTATTTCATTGATGGTGTAGTAGAAAAACCTTCAATTAAAAATGCTCCCTCTAATAAAGCAGTAATTGGACGATACATCCTTCCTAAAACAATATTTAATAAACTATCCAAGCAAAAACCTGGTAATGGTGGTGAAATACACATAACAGATGCTATTCAAACTTTAATTAAAGAAGGTGAAAAATTTATTGCACATAATTTTTCTGGTAAATATTTAGATTGTGGTACGATGCAAGGATTTATTAATTCAAATAAAGAAATAGGAAAAATATGAAACTTTGTATGATAGGTACAGGTTATGTTGGTTTGGTTAGTGGTGTCTGTTTTTCTGATGTAGGTAATACTGTTTACTGTGTAGATAAAGATAAAAAAAAAATAGAAGAATTGAATAAAGGCAATGTTCCTATTTATGAGCCTGGTTTAGAAGAAATATTAAAAAAAAATTATAAACAAAATCGTTTGAAATTTACTACAGATTTAAAAAAAGCCGTTTCAAGTTCTGATATAATTTTTATATGTGTTGGAACTCCAACTAAAAAAAATAGCAATTCAGCTGATTTAAAATATGTTTTTAGTGTTGCAAAAGAATTAAAAAAAATAATTAAAAGTTACAAAATAATAATAACTAAATCTACAGTTCCAGTGACGACTGGTGATAAAATTGAAAATATTTTAAAAAATTTAAAAAAAAAAAAATTAGTTGATATCGTTTCTAATCCTGAGTTTTTAAGAGAAGGTGAGGCCATAAGAGATTTTATTTATCCAGATAGAGTAGTGATTGGAACTGATAGTAAAAAAGCTAATAAGATTTTAAAGACACTTTACATGCCCATAATAAAGAAAAATAGTAGATATTTTAGTACTTCTAGAAGAGGTGCTGAGCTAATAAAATATGCTTCAAATGCTTTTCTAGCTACAAAAATTTCATTTATTAATGAAATTGCAAATCTCTGTGAAAAAGCGGATATAGATGTAAAAGATATTTCATTTGGTATGGGATCTGATGAGCGTATTGGTGATAGATTTTTGAGAGCAGGACCAGCCTATGGAGGATCATGCTTTCCAAAAGATACCAGGGCTTTAATTGATACAGGTAAAAAATTTAATACAGATTTGTCTATTGTTAAAACTGTAGTTTCATCGAATGATAAACGTAGATTTTTATCAATAAAAAGAGTTGAGAAAATTTTAAATAGTAAACTTTTAAATAAAACAATTACTTTTCTTGGAGTAACATTTAAACCAAATACAGATGATATGAGAGAAGCCTCTAGCATACCCATGATTAAGTATTTTAATAAAAAAAATTGTAAAATTAGATACTTTGATCCAACTGGTGAGAAGGAGGAATTCAAAAATTTAAAAAATGTTAAGCATTTTAATAATATAAATACCGCATGCTTGAATAGTGATTTAATAATTTTACATACTGAATGGAATGATTTTAAATTATTAAATTTTAAAAAATTAGTAAAAAAGAAGAATTTTAAAATTTATGACATGAGAAACATGTATTCTCCTTCAAAAATGAAAAAATTAAATATCAATTATTTTGGTATTGGAAGATAGTCTAGTTTAGCTCAAAAATAGCATCAACTTCTACAGAAACTCCTAATGGTAAACTATTAGTACTTACTGCAGCTCTTGTATGCATGCCAGCATCTCCAAATATTGATGCAATTAAATCTGAAGCTCCATTTATTACTTTTGGTTGTTCAGTAAAGTCATTTGTTGAATTAACAAATCCAGTTAATTTGATACATGATTTTATTTTAGATAAATCTCCATTACAAGCACCCTTTGCTTGAGCAACCAAACTTAATCCACATCTTTTTGCAGCCTCATAACCTTGTTCTGTGGTTAAATCTTTTCCAACTTTTCCCTTAATTAATTCTCCATTTTCATTAATCGAAATTTGACCAGAGATAAAAAGTAAATTTCCAGATTTTTTTGTTGCTACATAAGATCCAACAGGAGGCTTCGCCTCTGGAAGTATTATTTTTAATTCTTCTATTTTTTTTTCAAAATTCATTAACTATTCTTTTTTTTTAATCTTATTTTTAACTTTATCTCCAATTTCTACAAGATTTTCTTTCAGTTTTTTGGCTTTTTTAGATGTTCCTTCTTTTAATTCTTGAGTTTTTTTTGAAGTTCCATCCTTTATTTCTTTGGCTTTTTTTGAACTCGCTTTTTTTAACTTTTTTGCATTACATTCTATGTACTCTTTTGATAATTTTTTAAATTCATTACATTTATTTTCTTCTGCAAATGAAAAGGCACTTTTGAAAAAAAAAACTATGAAAATTATAAATAGTTTTCTCATTTTTTCTTTTTATTTTTCCCTTTTTTGTTTTTGTCGTATTCTTTTCTTTTTTCAATTAAGATTAAAGCTTCTTCCATTGTAAGCTCTGTTGGATCTTTTTCTTCAGGAATTGTTGCATTTAAAGATTTATATTTAATATAAGGACCATATTGTCCTTTCATAACTCTAACTGGTTTTTTATCTTCTGGGTGTTCTCCTAAATCCTTAATAATTGAAGAAGACATTCTTCCTGGTTTTGCTTCAGCAATAAGAGTAATTGCTCGATTTAATCCTATAGAGAAAATTTCATCAATATTCTCTATTCTAGCAGATTTGTTTTCACACTTAAGATAAGGACCAAATCTTCCAGTATTTAAAATAATTTCTTTTTGATTATCAGGGTTAACTCCAATTGATTTTGGTAGGGAGCATAAAAACTGAGCTTTTTCTAAATCTATACTTTCTAGCTCTAAACCTTTTGGTATAGAAACATTTTTAATTAATTCATTAACATCTGGTTTAGATTTTTTGGTTTTTTTCTTTTTTTTTGTTTTTGGCTCTTCTATTTCTTCTTCCTTAAGTTTTTCATATTGAAGATAGGGACCAAATCTTCCATTTTTCAAATATATATCATTACCATTCTCATGTTTTCCTAAAAATTTTGGTTCTGCTAACTGCGATTGAGCTGCTGCTTTTGCTTTAGACAAGGGTCTAGTAAATTTACAATCTGGATAATTTGAACATCCTATAAAAGCTCCACCTCTAAAACTATTTTTAAGACTTAGTGAACCCGTATCACATAGTTGGCACTTTCGAACAACGTTTCCATCTTTATCAGTATCAAAAATTAAAGCACCTAAACTTTCATTTAAAAGATCTAAAACTTCTCTAGTTCTTTTCTCTTTAACCTCAGAAACGTTATTATTAAAATCTTTCCAAAACATTTCTAAAACTTTTATCCAGCTTTCTTTACCAGTTGTAATTTCATCTAATTGATCTTCCAAACCTGCAGTAAAGTTATAATCTACATATTTAGAAAATAATTTTTCTAAAAAGGCAGAGATAAGTTTTCCACGATCAGTTGGAAAAAACCTTTTATTTACTATTTCTGCATAACCACGATTAGCTATAGTTGAAATTATACTTGCATAAGTAGAAGGTCTACCGATTCCCAATTCTTCTAATTTTTTTACTAAACTTGCTTCAGAATACCTTGGAGGTGGTTGTGTAAAATGTTGTTCATCCATTAATGCTTCAATATTAACTGGCCCTTTAGACATTTCTGGTAAAATTTCTTCATCATCATCTTTACTTGTATTTGAGTAAACTTTTAAAAAACCATCAAATTTAAGTACAGAGCCACTTGCCTTACATATTGTTTGTTTATCTTCAGATTCTATTGTTATGGTATTTCTATCAAATTGGGCAACTTCCATTTGTGAGGACAAAGCTCTGGACCAAATTAAATTGTATAGTTTTTGTTGATCATTGCTTAAATATTTTTTTAAAGTGTCTGGTGCTCTATTTATATCTGTTGGCCTAATAGCTTCATGAGCTTCTTGTGCGTTCTTAGCTTTTTTACCAGAATAATTATTTGCAGATGCAGGTAAATATTCATTACCATACTCACTTTTAATAAAATTTCTAAAATCATTTACTGCATCAGCTGATAAGTTAGTTCCATCAGTTCTCATATAAGTAATCAATCCAACAGTATCTCCATCAATCTCAACACCTTGATATAATTTTTGTGCAATTTGCATTGTTCTTGAAGCTCCAAAACCTAATCTACTAGATGCAACTTGTTGTAATGTTGAGGTTGTAAATGGACCAGAGGGGTTTCTTTTTACAACTTTTGATGAAATATCTGTTATTTGAAATTTTTTCTCTTTTATTTCTTTGATTGCTTTTTCAATGCTACTCTTGTCTCTAAAAGTAAATTTTTCTACTTTGTTACCATTTAATTGTGAGATGCTTGCAGTAATAGTGTTTTTATTATCATCTCCAAATTTAAGAGTAAGTGTCCAAAATTCCTCAGGATTAAATAATTCTATTTCATGCTCTCTTTCAGTGATTAATTTTAAAGCTACAGACTGAACTCTTCCAGCTGATTTTGACCCAGGTAGTTTAGTCCAAAGTATTGGAGAAATGTTAAAACCAACCAAGTAATCAAGAGCTCTTCTTGCCATGTAGGCATCCACTAATAAAGGTTCGATTTGTCGTGGATTTTCAATACCATGAATTACGGCTTTTTTTGTTATCTCATTAAAAACAACTCTTTCAATTTCTTTATCTTTTAAAAGTTTTTTTTCATCAAGATATTCTTTAACATGCCATGCTATAGCTTCACCTTCACGGTCAGGGTCAGTAGCAAGTATTATTTTAGAGGATTCTTTTGCAACATCAGTTATTTCTTTTAAATATTTTTTTGAAAAACTATCAACTTCCCATTCCATTTTAAAATTATGATCAGGATCAACTGATCCATTTTTAGATGGTAAATCTCTTATATGTCCATAACTTGCCAAAACAGTATAATCATCGCCAAGATATTTGTTTATAGTTTTAGCTTTTGCAGGACTTTCAACTATCACTAGATTCATAATTTAACAAACTACTTAAAAGTGTTTGATAGTCAAATTAATAAATTTTAGTCTTGTTTTCCTCTTTATTTATCAGTCGTTTAATATTTTCTCTATGAGTATAGAAAATTAAAATAAACATTATTCCAAAAAATAATTCATTTTCTATTGAATCAAAAATTAACAAATAAATAGGAACTGAGAATGATCCAATCAGTGATGCTAATGACGAAAATTTAGAAATAAAAAAAGTTACAAGCCAACAAATGCCAAAAACTAACCCAAATATTATGTTTATACTACATAATATACCAACATAAGTTGCTACTCCCTTACCACCTTTAAACCTTAACCAAACTGGAAAAACATGACCTAGAAAAGCACATAAAGCCGATACATAAATTAAATCTGGAAAATTTACTTTTACATATAAAACTGGGATAACAGCTTTAACTATATCAAGTATTAAAGTTGAATAACCAATAAATTTATTACCAGTTCTTAGAGCATTTGTTGCTCCAATGTTACCTGATCCAATTTCTCTAATATCTTTTTTTAAAAATATTTTAGTTAATATCAATCCAAAAGGGATAGAACCCATTAGGTACGAGACAATACCTATTGTCAATAATTCCATTTTTATATCTTAAATAATTCTTTACCTTTTACAAATGTATTGGTTACTTTTCCTTGAAGTTTTTTGTCTTCTATAGAGGTATTTTTAGATTTTGAAATTAAATTTTCTTTTTTTACAATCCAAGGTTTATTTATATCAACTATACAAAAGTCAGCATCATTACCAATTGAAAGATTTCCTTTATTGATATTCAAAATTTTAGCTGGATTAGATGTTAGTGCTTGGATTATTGTTTCAAGTTTTACAGATCCATTATGAAATAGTTCTAGACTTAAAGATAATAAAGTTTCAATACCTGAAGCACCTGTTGCTGCTTGCGAAAATGTCAATCGTTTTGATTCTTCATCCTCAGGTTTATGATCTGAAACAATGACATCAATTGTTTGATCTTTTAATCCTTGGACTAAAGCCAATCTATCTTCTTCTTTTCTTAGTGGCGGAGATAATTTTAAAAATGTTTTAAAATCTCCAATATCATTTTCATTTAAGGAAAGGTTATTTATTGAAACTCCGCAAGAAAATTTAATATCATTTTTCCTTTGTTTAATGATTTCTACTGATTTTCCTGATGATAGTTGAGATATATGATATCGACACTTTGCTTTTTCTAACAATGTTAAATCTCTTTCAATAATTATTCTCTCAGCCACATCTGGTATACTTGATAGCCCAAGTTTTGTAGCGATTATACCTGAATTTATCATACCGTTTTTTGCTAACTCATAATCCTCAGCATGTTGCATTATTAGGCATCCCAAATCCTTTGCTGAATTCATTATTCTTGACATTAGCCTAGTATTTTGAATTGTCTTTACACCATCTGTAAAAGCTACAATCCCTTTATTAGCTAATAATCCAAATTCCGTCATATTTGTTCCCTCTACATTTTGCGTAAGAGATGCGCATGGAAATATATTAATCTTAGATTTATCTCGTCCTCTTCGTTTTAAAAAATCTACTATTGAAACATTATCAATTACGGGATCTGTATTAGGCATTGTTACTACAGATGTTACTCCTCCAGATAGAGCTGCATTACTTAGAGTTCTAAAATTTTCCTTATACTCATACCCAGGTTCTCCAACAAAAACTCTCATATCGACTAAACCAGGGAATATATATTTTCCTTTTAAATCAATTGGTTTTTCTCTGGATGGTAAATTATTTGTATTTACTTTTTTTCCTATTGCTTCAATTTTGCCCTCTTCGCTAATAATTAATCCTCCATTTTCATTAATTGCATTTTGAGGATCAATTATATTTGCGTTGATAAAATATTGTTTTTTCATTTATTCACAAAATATTTTTAAACAGGCCATCCTTACAGCAACTCCAAGTTCAACTTGTTCTTTGATTACACTTTTATTTATATCGTCAGCCAATCTGGTATCTATTTCGATGCCTCTATTCATTGGGCCAGGATGCATTATTAGTGCATCAGGTTTAGCATGATCTAATTTATCAGGTGTTAAACCGTAATATTCATAATACTCTCTATTTGATGACAAATAAGAACTTGTCATTCTCTCATTTTGTAATCTTAGCATCATTACAATGTCACAATCTTTCAATCCTTTTTTCATATCAGTAAAAGTATTAACACCAAACTTTTCAATTTCTTTTGGCATCAAATTTGTTGGGGCAACAATATTTACTTCAGCACCAAGCATAGTTAGTAAATAAATATTTGATCTTGCGACTCTTGAGTGAAGAATATCTCCACATATAGCAATTTTTAATCCTTCAATTTTTTTCTTTCTATTTCTTATTGTTAAAGCATCCAGCAATGCTTGAGTAGGGTGCTCACGCCTTCCATCACCAGCATTTAATACTACACAATTTACTTTCTGAGATAATAAATTGCATGCTCCAGAGTCTTGATGTCTTATTACAATAATGTCAGGATGCATCGCATTTAGAGTCATTGCTGTATCAATTAAAGTTTCACCTTTTTTAATTGCTGAATTATTCATATTCATTGACATCACATCAGCACCAAGTCTTTTTCCAGCTAACTCAAATGAACTTTGTGTTCTTGTTGATGGTTCAAAAAATAGATTAATTTGAGTTTTGCCTCTAAGAACATCAATTTTCTTGTTCTTGCTCTGATTTAATTTAATGAAAGTTTCAGACTCATCTAAAATGTAGTTAATATCACTAACTGATAGATCTTGGATACCTAACAAATGTTTTTGAGAAATTTTAATAGCTTTGATGTTTTTTGCCATTAAAATTAACTCTATAACTATAAAGCCATTGAATGGCAAGGATTAATTATTTAGATAGTCTATGGCTCCCTGAAGAATAAAAGCTGCTGCGTTCTGATCTATATTCTTTTCTCTCTTAGACACATTAACATCTAATTGGCTTGATAAATTAAAAGCCCCAACAGTTGATAGCCTTTCATCCCAAAGGCACACATCAACATCTATCTCTTTATCTATATTTTTAGATACATCATTGACTGACTGTGCTGAAGAGCCTGAAGATCCATCCATATTTAAAGGATAACCAATGATAATTGCCTTGATGTCATTCTCTTGAATAATGTTTTTTAACTCTTCAATTAATTCATTATTTTTTGATTTATGTATAGTTTTATAAGGGGTAGCAATTAATTGCTTTTCGTCACAAATTGATACACCAATTCTTTTTGAGCCCAAATCTAAACCTATCAAACGACATTTTTCTGACTGTTTTTTTTTAAATTCTTCTATTGTGATCATGTTGTATATTTTAAACTATAGTGATAGTTTGCGTCATATTTAAATATCATATGAGCATCGATCTTAAAACCATAAAGCATATATCTAAATTATCAAGAATTTCAGTAGATGAGAAAAAAGCTGAAAAACTTGCTAGTGATTTGAATTCAATTTTTGATTTCATTGAAAAACTCAATGAACTTAAAACTGAAAATGTTGAACCACTTACATCAGTGGCTGAAACGACTTTAAAATTAAGACCTGATGAAGTTAAAAGTAAAAATTTAAGGGAACAAATAATAAAAAATTCTCCAAAAGATAATGAAGATTATTTTGTTGTACCAAAAGTTATAGAATAATGTCTGATATAACCAAGCAAACGCTTTCTGAATTAGTTAATAATATTAAAGAAAAAAAACTTTCTTCTTCAGAAATTACACAAGCTTTTGTTGATAGATCAGAAAAATCAAAAGAATTAAACACTTATATTACTGAAGATTTTAGTAATGCTTTAGATAAAGCTAAAAAATTTGATGACAACCCAAAATTGGATTTAAAATTACCAGGAATACCAATGGCTGTAAAAGATTTATTTTGTACAGCTAATGTAAGAACAACAGCTGGTAGCAAAATATTAAACAATTTTGTACCTACTTATGAGTCTACTGTTACTCAGAATATCTGGAATGAGGGAGCAATTCTTATTGGTAAATTAAATTGCGATGAATTTGCAATGGGATCATCAAATGAAACTAGTTTTTTTGGCAATGTTCAAAATCCGATTGATAAAAATTTAGTTCCAGGTGGTTCATCTGGTGGTTCATCTTCTGCTGTAGCAGCACAATTAACTCCAATTACAATTGGAACTGATACAGGTGGATCTATTAGACAACCGGCGTCATTTACAGGTACAGTGGGTTTAAAACCAACTTATGGTAGTTGTTCTAGATACGGAATAGTTGCTTTTGCATCTTCTCTTGATCAAGCTGGTCCAATGGCTCAAAATGTTAAAGATTGTGCTTTGTTGCAAGAGGTAATTAGCTCATACGATCAAAAAGATTCAACTTCTATTGATTTTAAAAGAAACCTGTACAGCAAAGAATTAACAAAAGATATTAAAGGAAAAAAAATAGGTATACCAAAAGAATATAGAGTTGATGGAATGCCAAAAGAAATTGATGATCTTTGGCAAAAAGGTATTGAATACGCTAAAGATTGTGGTGCAGAAATAATTGATATTTCTCTCCCGCACACAAATTACGCTTTACCAACTTACTATATAGTGGCACCAGCTGAAGCATCTTCTAATCTTGCAAGATATGATGGTGTTAAATATGGCTTTAGAGCTGATGGAGAAAATCTTATTGATATGTATGAAAAAACTAGATCAGAGGGATTTGGAGCCGAAGTTCAAAGAAGGATAATGATAGGCACATATGTTTTATCTTCAGGTTATTACGATGCATATTATTTGAAAGCTCAAAAAGTTAGAAAACTAATTAAAAATGATTTTGATGAAGCATACAAAAAAGTAGATGCAATATTAACCCCATCAACACCAAGTTCTGCTTTTAAAATTGGTGAAAAAACAAATGACCCAGTTTCAATGTACTTAAATGATATTTTTACCGTTCCTGTAAATTTAGCAGGTTTGCCAGGAATTTCTATTCCAGCTGGTCATGACAGCAAAGGTTATCCTTTAGGTTTACAAATTATTGGAAAAGCATTTGATGAACAAAATATCTTAAACATTGCTTATGCAATGGAAGAAAAAATTAATTTTAAAAACAAAATTACTGATTGGTGGATTAAGTGAGTAAAGAAAAGTTAGAATATTTAATTAATAGAAATGACAATCAATACGAAGTTGTTATTGGTTTAGAAGTTCACGCTCAAGTACTTTCCCAATCAAAGTTATTTTCTACATCAGCTACTAAATTTGGTGCTGAACCAAACACACAGGTAAGTTTAGTAGATGCTGCTTTTCCTGGAATGCTTCCAGTGATTAATGAATTTTGTGTTAAGCAAGCAATTAAAACTGGAATAGGATTAAAAGCTAAAATTAACAAAAGATCAGTATTCGATAGAAAAAATTATTTTTATGCTGATTTACCTCAAGGATACCAGATCTCTCAATTTAAGGACCCAATAGTTGGTGAAGGTAAAGTTATTTTGGATATGCCAGATGGTCAAAAAGAGGTTGGTATTGAAAGATTACACTTAGAACAAGATGCGGGTAAAAGTATCCATGATTTAGATCCAAAAAACACCTTTGTTGATTTAAATAGGTCAGGTGTAGCTTTAATGGAAATTGTTAGCAAACCTGATTTAAGATCACCAGAGGAAGTTAATGCTTATATTAAGAAATTAAGATCAATTATGCGATATTTAGGAACTTGTGATGGTAATATGCAGGAAGGATCTTTGAGAGCAGATGTTAATGTTTCTGTAAGAAAAAAAGGAACAAAAGATTTTGGTACTAGATGTGAAATTAAAAACGTTAATTCTATTAAATTCATGCAAATGGCAATTGAATATGAAGCAAATAGACAAGTCGATTTAATTGAAGATGGACAATCTGTTGATCAAGAAACAAGACTTTTTGATACTAAAAAAAATGAAACTAGATCCATGAGATCAAAAGAAGATGCTCATGATTATAGATATTTTCCAGACCCTGATTTATTACCATTAGAAGTTTCTGATGAATTCATAAACCAATTGCAATCAGAAATACCAGAGTTACCCGATGAAAAGAAAAAGAGATTTATAGATCAATTTAAATTAACACCATATGAAGCAAATATCATGGTTTCAGATATAGAAACCTCAAATTATTTTGAAGATGTTGTTAAAAAATCAGACGTTAAATTAGCAACAAACTGGATCATAGGTGAATTATTTGCTGCACTTAATGAAAAAAATTTAGAAATAACCGATAGTCCAATTAGTGCCGGTAATTTATCAAAATTAATTAATTTAATTAAGGATGGAACAATTTCTGGAAAAATTGCAAAAACTGTTTTTGAACAAATGATGGAAGGGGACAAGGATCCTAAAAAAATTGTTGAAGAAAAAGGTTTAAAACAAGAAAGTGATCCAAAAGCTTTAGAGGCTTTAATTGATAAAGTAATTGATAGCAATAGAGATAAAGCTACTGAATATAAATCTGGTAAAGTTAAATTATTTGGCTTCTTTGTTGGACAAGTAATGAAAGTTTCAGGTGGAAAAGCTAACCCTCAGCTAGTAAATGAGATTTTAAAGAAAAAACTTTAGGTTCATGGGCTCAGACCTAAAAATTAGCAACAAAATTCAAGAGTACATTTTAAATAATGGACTAGATCTTCATTCAGTTCAAAAAGAGATTATTTCTTATAATGAGTCTCTTGGAGATATTAAAAGGATGCAAATATCTATCTCACAATCTCAATTTTTACACTTAATAGTAAAAACATCTAATGTTAAAAAAATCCTAGAGATTGGAACTTTTACTGGCTTAAGTGCTTTGTCAATGGCTCTTGCTTTACCAGAAGATGGTAGAATTATTGCTTTAGACAAAAATCAAGAAACTAACGAAATTGCAATAAAATTTTTTGAAAAAGCAAAACAAAGTCAAAAAATTCAAACAATAATTAAACCTGCTTTAGAAAGTTTAAGCGAAATAAAAGAAAATGATTTTGATTTAATATTTATTGATGCTGATAAGAAAAATTATAAAGAATATTATGAAAAATCTTTAACATTATTAAAGAAACATGGCTTAATAATAATTGATAATGTTCTATGGTACGGTCAGGTTGTTGATGACAATTGTGATGACAAAATCACTTTAACTATTAAAGATTTTAACAATTATGTTTCTAAAGATAAAAGAGTTGAAAAAATTATAGTACCATTAGGTGATGGTATGACAGTTTGTAGAAAATTATAATGTTTGAAGTATTTGGATTTTATAAGTTTATTAAAATTTCTTATTTAAAGAAAAATCAGAAAAAACTTCACAATCAATTATTAAATAAAAACATACGTGGAACAATTATTATTTCAAATGAAGGGTTAAATGGAACTATTTCTGGAAAAAATAAAGATATTAAATTGATTAAAGATTATTTACACAAATTATTTAAATTTGAAAAATTTGATAGCATTAATAATTCAAAAAGCACTTTTCAGCCGTTTCACAAACCAAAAGTAAAAATTAAAAAAGAAGTGGTTCCAATGAACTTAAGTTTGAAAAAGAGAATTAAAAAAAAAGATAGTCATGTTAACCCTCAAAAGTGGAACTCATTGATTAAAGACAAAAAAACAGTCTTAATTGATGCTAGAAAACCTTTTGAGTATAAAGTTGGAACTTTTAAAGGTTCAATTAATCCAGAGGTGGATAATTTTCGAGATTTTCCAAAATATCTTAAAAAATTAAAAAAAAATCAACCTATTGCTATGTTTTGTACTGGAGGCATTAGGTGTGAAAAAGCTTCAGTCTTTTTGGAAAATAAAGGCTACAATAATGTCTACCAACTAAAGGGTGGTATTTTAAACTATTTGAAAAAGACAGACCCAAAAAAAAGTTTATGGAAAGGTGAGTGCTTCGTCTTTGATAACAGAATTAGTTTAAAGCATGGTTTGAAAATAGGTTCTTACTCAATGTGTAGTGGTTGTAGAAAACCTATTTCTCCAAAAGATAAAAAATCTAAAAAATATGAAGAAGGGGTTTCTTGTCCAAATTGTCACGATAATTTATCAAATGATCAAAAATCGAGATTTAGAATGAGACAAAAACAAATTAACCTTGCCAAAAAAACTGGAAAAAGTCATATCTTTCAAAAAGAATATTAAAATATTTTTAGTTTAAAGAAATGAATTTATTAAAAGATGACGTCTCTCAACTTATAAAAAAACTTGCAATACCAGCAAGTGTTGGAACATTATTTCAAACATTATACACGTTAGTTGATACTTTTTATGCTGGGAAAATTTCACCTGAAGCTTTATCTGCATTAAGTAAATCCTTTCCAATCTACTTTCTAATTATTGCCACGTCTATTGGTGTCACTGTTGCTGGGACCTCATTAATTGGTAGTAGTATTGGGGAAAAAAATGAAAAAAATGTATTAGGTTATTTTACAAATATCATTCTTTATTCAGTATTAATTTCAATAATTGTATCAATAATTGGATTTAGTTTTTCTGAAAAATTATTTTTAACCATGAATTCATCAAGAGAGGTAATTACTCTTGGCCTTGAGTATACTAATGTAATATTTTATGGAACTATTCTCTTTATTCTGGTTGTTGCTTTAAACTCATTTCTTCATGCTGAGGGAGATACAGTTACATATAGAAATGCTCTTGTATTATCTTTTTTTTTAAACATTTTATTAAATCCAATATTTATATTTGGATTTTTATTTATCCCAGCTTTTGGTGTTGCAGGCATAGGTTATGCAACTTTGATTGCCCAATTTCTTTCTCTAATAATCGTTTTAATTAAATTATTAAAAAATGCACGTATTAAAGAGATCACTATTCAAAATTTTAAGATTAAATTTTTCTACATTAAAAATATTTTTTTCCAATCAATGCCAATTACAATAGCTATTCTTGGCTACTCAATTGCTGCAACAATCGTATTTACTTATGTTGCATTTACAGGAGAATATGCTGTAGCTGGTTATGGAGCAGCAACAAGGATAGAGCAGGTTGTCTTACTGCCTGTATTGGGGATAAATACAGCAATTATATCAATTATTGCACAGAATATAGGTGCGAAATATTATGATAGAGTAAAGCAATCTTATTTTACATCAGTAAAATACGGCTTGATTATAATGTTAGCGTCTGGAGTATTGGTGTTTGTAACTGCAGATTTAATGCCAAAATTTTTCTCATCTAACACGGAAGTTATTGAATATGGGTCAATGTATTTAAAAATTTCTGCATTTATCTTACCAGCATACCCAATTTTTTTTCTATCAAATGGTTTCTTTATGGCTTTAAAAAAATCTGAGAAAGCAATGATTAACAATATATTAAGGAACGTTTTGGTTCCATTTTTATCTTATTATATAGCACGTTCTATTGATGCAGACTTTAAAACTTTCTTTTATATCTGGGCAATATTGCAATGGTTAATATCAATCTTACTATTCTTTTATGTTAAATATTATATTAACAATAAATTAACTACCGGTTAATGTTTTATACAAAAAAGAAATTAATAATTTTGATAATTATTTCATCTATATTTTTTATACTTACATATAACGACGTAAGATCTGAAAATATAAATAAAATCTCAGGTTTTGCTAAAGTTGTTGATGGAGATACAATTAAGATCAATTCAAGAAAAATTAGATTATACGGTATTGATGCACCTGAAAAAAAACAAAAATGTAAAAAAACTTATTTAACAATATCTTTTGTATCTTTTACTAAAGATTATATGTGTGGAGAAGTATCTACTCAAAAGTTAATTAAAAAGATTAATAAACAAAAATTAAATTGTGATATTTTAGGTGTTGATAGGTATAAAAGGTTAATAGGCGAGTGTTTTAAAAGAAATATAAATTTAAATTCTTGGATGGTTTCAAATGGTTATGCAGTAGCATATAGAAAGTATTCTAAAAAATATGTATCTGATGAAATTAATGCAAAAAATAATAAATTAGGTATTTGGCAAGGTAAATTTGAAATGCCGTGGGATTATCGGCGTAAAAATTAATCTTTATAATCTTGTGGAGCTATCTTCCATCCACTCCCAAAGATGTTTAGCAAATGATCTTCTAACAAATAAATTAACAAAATCTTTGTCTTTATTGTGAATAACAACATCTATATGATTTAGCAAAGTTTGTGTTGTCGACCCTTTTTTTTCACGAAATAAGTTAAAATTAAAAGGACATCCCGCAGAAAAAAGTTCATATATTTTATCACCTTTTATCTCTAATTGAACAAATTGGTCAGTTACATCAGTTACTGCTCCTAATGATGTTTTTGAAATATTGTTAAATAATATATCATTTAATTCGTATGTATTGGTTTCTTTGCTAGTAGTCTCATTAGATACAATCATCCATTCATCTGGACTTAACCATATAGCAGTAAGCTTATCACTAGATGAAGATGTATTTGCTTCAGTTGGCAAAATCATATTTAAACTTTTTCCAACATTTGTAAAAAATTCTCTTGTTTTACCTCTTAAATTTAACTTCATTATTGGTGCAATTTCTTTTATGGAAACACCGTTATTATTAATTTCACTATTTATTACTTGATTATAATTAAGCATTTAATCTTTCATTAGTTTGATCAAAAAATACTGGATTTGAAACAGTTACATTAATTGTTTTATCTTCCATAGGAATAAATAGTTTTTTACCCATCATATCTTTACCACCTCTGACAACGGCAAGTGCTATAGATTTATTTAAATTTGGACTAAAGTAACTTGATGTAACATGTCCAAGCATTTCAACGGGGTTTTTATTTAGTTCAGAAACAATTTGTGCTCCTTCCTCTAATACAACTTTAGGGTCATCTGTTAATAATCCCACCAATTGTTTTCTGTCTTCTCTCATAGTATCCGATCTGTATAGAGATCTTTTACCAATAAAATCATATTTCTTTTTACTAACAATCCAATCCATCTGTAAATCTATTGGCGTCATTGTTCCATCTGTATCTTGGCCAACAATAATAAAACCTTTTTCAGCTCTTAATAAGTGCATAGTTTCTGTACCATAAGGAGTAATATTAAATTCTTTACCTGCCTCTATACATTTCTCCCATAGATCTTTTCCATAACTTGCTTGAACATTAATTTCAAAACTTTGTTCACCTGTAAAACTTATTCTCATAATTCTGCAAACAATACTTCCAATTTTTGCTTCTTTAAAAGACATGTGTGGAAAATTTTCATCAGACAAATCTAAATTAGGAATAATTTTTTTAAGAATTTTTTTACTATTAGGGCCACACAAACTTGCTGTTGCAAATTGATCTGTAACTGAAGTTAAATACACATCTAATTCTGGCCATTCAGTTTGAAGGTAATCCTCTAATTTTCCAAGAACATTTGCTGCCCCACCAGTTGTTGTTGTCATTAGATAGTGATTTTCGCCTAATCGTGTGGTAACTCCATCGTCATATACCATACCATCTTCATTTAACATTAAACCATATCTACATTTGCCAATGCCAAGTTTTGACCATGCATTTGTATAAACTCTATTTAAAAACTCTGAGGCATCGCTTCCTTGTATATCAATCTTACCAAGTGTGGACGCATCTAATATTCCTGAACTTTCTCTTGCAGCTTTGCTTTCTCTTTGAACTGCTTGCTGCATAGTTTCTCCATTGATAGGGTAGTACCAAGCTCTTTTCCATTGACCAACATTTTCAAATTCTGCTTTTTGTTCAACATGCCAATCATTCATAGGTGTTCTTCTAAAAATATCAAAAAACTTACCAACATTACGTCCTACAATTGTTCCAAATGTTAAAGGAGTATAAGGAGGTCTAAAAGTAGTCGTTCCAAGTTCTCCCATTTTAACACCTGCTGTATCTGCTATTATTCCCAAAGCATGCATATTTCCTAATTTTCCTTGATCAGTTCCCATTCCAGTTGTTGTATATCTTTTGACATGTTCGATAGATCTGAAACCCTCTCTTAGTGCTAATTTTATATCTTTTGCAGTTGCATCATTTTGATAATCAACAAAAGGCTTAGTTTTGCCTAAAGCTTTATCAGACGGTAATAACCATATATTTCTTTTTGAAATCTCTTGGTCGTTATTAACAGTAATATTTTCAAAATCTGTTTTATTTATATCTAAAAAATCTTTTAGTTTTTCATTTAAGTTTTTAAGTATTTCATCAAGTTTAAAATCACCACAACAAGATCCAACACTTATTTGATCTGAATTATTTTTATTTGGAATAAATATTTTTTTATCCTCATCAAAAGCAAGTTTGCTACCTGACTGAGTATATAGGTGAACAGCCGGAGTCCATCCACCGGCAACCCCTAAACAATCACATGAAATAGAAATTTTATTTCCGGTTACTGAAGTTCCATCATTTGATAATTTCATTATTGAGACATTGTTTAATCTTTTATAACCAGAGGTATCAACAACTGTATGTTCCCAGTATATTTTTACACCTGCATCAATAACTCTTTTTTCTAAATTTGTTTCGGATTGCTTTCTAATATCAACTATTGCTTCAACTTTGATACCTTTATCGTTTAATGAAAGTGCACTTTCATATGCACTGTCATTATTTGTAAAAAATACAATCTTCTTACCACAGGCAACACCATAAAAATCACTGTATTTTTTAATTGCAGAAGAAAGCATTATTCCAGGTCTATCATTATTATTAAATACCATCGGTCTTTCCAAAGCACCTGTTGCCAAAATTACCTTCTTTGCTCTTATTTTAAGTAACCTTTGTCTAATTTTATTTGTCTTATCTTTTTTTTCTAAATGATCTGTTAAGTTCTCTCTTGCTAGCAAATAATTATATTGATGGTATGCAGCAACACTTGTTCTAGTTTTTATTTCTAAATTTTTAATATTTTTAAGTTCTTCAATTTCTTTTTTTAACCATTCAGATGAAATTTTGTTATCAATTTTATTACTTTCATTGTTTTCATAAATAGTTGATCCTCCCAATTCATTTTTTTCATCTAAAAGTAAAGTTTTGTAGTTATTCTTTGCAGCATTTTTAGCTGCTAGAATTCCAGATATACCTGCACCAACAACAAGAACATCACAATGAATATTCCTGTGATCGTAAATGTCAGGATCGTTTGATGTTGGTGATTTCCCCAGTCCTGCTGAGTGTCTTATAAAGTATTCATATTTTTCCCAGAAGCTTGCAGGCCACATAAATGTTTTGTAATAAAATCCTGCAGGAAGTAGGGGGGATAAAAAATTATTTATTCCACCAATATCAAAGTTTACACTTGGCCAGCAATTTTGACTCGATGCCTCCATTCCTTCATATATTTCAACTTCAGTTGCCCTAACATTTGGTTCAGTTCTATTAGTATTGGGATTGATTTGAACAATTGCATTGGGCTCCTCAGAACCTGATGTCATAATACCTCTTGGTCTATGGTATTTAAAACTTCTACCTACTAAATGAACATTATTTGCCAATAAAGCAGAAGCAAGTGTGTCTCCTTTAAATCCATAATAAGTCTTACCATTAAATTTAAACGAAACTCTTGTTGTTTCATCAATATATTGACTAGATTTAACTCTTAAATTTTCTGACATTTATTTTATATCGAAGGGGGTTTTTCTCCCATTTTATAGATTGCTTTAATCTCATCGTTCGCAGTATCTCTAACCATATTAAACCATTTACGACAACCGTGAGCGTGGTTCCATCTTTCATATTGAACACCTTTAATATTTTTTCTCATAAATAAATATTCTGCCCATTCATCATCACTAAGTTCTGTCGGTTGTTTAGGTCTTTCTATATGGGCTTCACCACCAGCTTTAAATTCTTGCTGATCTCTCTCACCACAATATGGACAATTAATAACAAACATTAGTGAGCAACTGCTGCAGCACCATGTTCATCAACAAGGTCTCCACTTACAAATCTATTTAAATTAAATGCTGCATTAAGTTTATGTGGCTCATCATTAGCAATGGTGTGTGCAAACAAATCTCCTGATCCAGGTGTAGCTTTAAAACCTCCTGTACCCCAACCACAATTAAAATAGAGTCCTTTGATAGAAGTTTTACTTAATATTGGACTTGCATCAGGACATATATCTACAATTCCTCCCCATTGTCTTAACATTCTCATACGGCTAAAAATTGGATACAATTCTAAAATAGCATTTAAAGTACCTTCAACTATTTGATGACTTCCTTTTTGAGTATATGAAACATAATCATCTGTTCCAGCGCCAATAACTAATTCACCTTTGTCAGATTGACTTACATAAGCGTGTACAGCGTTTGACATAACAACTGTATCAATTATTGGTTTCACCGGTTCTGACACTAGTGCTTGAAGAGGTTTGCTTTCTAGAGGAAGTCTTATTCCAGCCATATTAGCGATCACACTTGAGTGTCCAGCTGCTACAACTCCAATTTTTTTTGTTTTAATAAATCCTTTTGTTGTTTCTATACCTTCAACACTATCACCATTTCTTTTTATACCTTTTACTTCACAATTTTGAATTATATCAACACCCATTTCATCAGCACCTCTAGCATAACCCCAGGCAACAGCATCATGTCTTGCTGTACCAGCTCTTCTTTGTAACGTACCACCAAGTACCGGATATCTTATATCTTGAGATGTATTTATAATTGGACAAAACTTTTTAACTTCTTCTGTACTCAAGTAAACGGCATCAATGCCATTTAGTCTATTTGCGTGTGTTCTTCTCTTTAAATCTCTTACATCTTGCAAATTGTGAGCAAGATTCATTACACCTCTTTGACTAAACATTACATTGTAATTTAACTCTTGAGATAATCCTTCCCAAATTTTTAGCGCGTGATCATAAAGTCCAGCACTAGCGTCCCATAAATAATTCGATCTAATAATTGTAGTGTTACGACCAGTGTTTCCTCCACCAATCCATCCTTTTTCAACAACAGCAATATTTTTCATATTGTGTTTTTTTGCTAAATAGTACGCTGTCGCTAAACCATGACCACCTCCACCAACTATGACAGCATCATACTCTTTTTTTGGAGTAGGGTCTTTCCATGCTCTTTGCCAATTCTCATGATATGAAAGAGCATTTTTGATTAATGAAAATACTGAGTATTTATTTCCCATAATAATTGAATAATTACTTTATAAATATTGAATTTTCAATAAAATCACTTATTACACAATGTCATACGGAGAGATGGGTGAGAGGCTGAAACCAGTCGTTTGCTAAATGACCGTGCGAGGAAACTTGTACCGAGGGTTCGAATCCCTCTCTCTCCGCCATTAATATAAAGGCTGATCTTTAAAAAAATCTTTCATTACTATTGGTTTTTGTTCCAGTACATATCTGTAAACATTATAATTTTCCAATACACGCTGAACATAGTTTCTAGTTTCTCTAAATTTAATTAGCTCAACCCAATCGACATAATTTATCTGTTTTTTTTGTGGATCCTTATTTAATTTTTTCCAATATTTGACTCTATTTGGACCAGCATTGTATGCAGCTATTGCAAATGGGTAAGCACCATCATATTGCTGAATTAAACCGGCAATATAATGAGATCCTAAATTTATATTGTACTCTGGATCGGTTGTTAATCGAGATTTTGCATAAGGAAGCTTTGCTTGTTTAGCAACTAATTTTGCTGTGTAAGGCATTAATTGCATTAAACCTTTTGCACCCGCATGACTATTTGCTTTTAAATCAAATTCACTTTCTTGTCTTATAATTGATAAAATTAATGCACTTTCAGGAATCTTTCTTCCATTAATGTATTTAGGTGTGCTTATTAATGGATAATTGTATTTGTTGTGAAATCTTTTTTGATAAGAGGCAATTTTTGATACTTGTATTGCAAAATCATATCTACTGATACTTGTAGCAAGTTCAGCAGCTAAAAGTTCACTGCCTTCAGAAACGTTATCATTAGCAAGATGTCTTAAGATGAATTTTGTATACTTGTCTTTATCTAACTCATGTAAAAGATGTGTGATTTTTACTAATTCTTTATTAAAAAAAGCTTTTCTATATTCATCTTCAACCAACATTGTTTTATCAAGTTCAAATTTTCCATTAGGATTAATTTTTAAAAATGCTAGTTGTCCGTAATATGTAGTTAAATATTTTGTAGCCTCTTTATACCATTTTTCCGATTGATCCTTATCTTTTAGTTTTTCATATGATCTACCTAACCAATATGCGCCCCTAGAAACACTTATTGGATAATTAACATTATCAAAAAAGTTTTTAAAATGATCTTTAGCAAGAAGTGGATCATTTAAAAAACTTAGTGCTATCCAACCACTCATCCATTCTGCCTCTGCAAATTCAGACCCTTCAGACATTCCGTGATTGCTACTAATTTTATAAGCTAGTTCAAATTGTTTTTTGTAAATTAACTTTCGAGAAATGATTTCTCTTTCTTTCCACCATTTGTCAGGTCTAACTAAATAATCTTTATCATTTCTTATCTTGAGCAAAATTTCAGTAGAAGACTCCAATCGTCCCTTTTTTCTCCTCCACTTTAAACGATCATAGTTTAATCCAGCATCATTTTTAAATTTGTTTGGAACATTTTTAATTGCTTGATCTACTCCGTATCCCTTGGTCATCAAAATATGTCTTGCAGTATAGAGCAATTCATAGTCTTTAGGTAAATATCTGATTAATCTTTTTAAATCCCAATGATCACTATTCCATGCAAGATGATCAGCTCTTTTAATATAGTCATTTGCATCAAGATATTTTTTATATTTTTTTCTGAAAAACCTTAACTCACTTTTTGATAAATCTGCGGAAATCCATCCATTTTTAATTAGAGCAATACCTTTTGCTTTATCTCCTGATAAAATATGACTTTCACCTAAAATCATCTTACCATATCCACTTAAAGGTTCATTTTTTGAAAACCAATTGATTATTTTTCTTGGAGAAACTTTTTCCGTAGAAAGTTTATGCTCAGCCAAATATCTCAATCTATCTATTCTTGGATAATCTGAATTTTCCTCGATAAAGACTTGGTAATCAAAAAATGACTCTTGATTACCTGTTGTTAATAAATGTCTCCACTTTATAAAATTATATATAGATCTATCTTTAGCTTTTTTTGAGATGTTAATTGCAGATTTCCACTGACCCTTTTGCATTTCGCCAATAGCTTTTTTTGCAATCCCAAAATCTTTTTTATTATAAAATTTAGAAATTTTTACTGTTCCTGAATTGATTAACCCGCTTATAACTGGCTTTTTTTTAGGTAAAAGAAAACTAAGTTTAGTTTCTTTTTTAGTTACCTTTTTCTCAACTTTAACTTTTGACGGTTTTTTTAGAGGTTTGATTGTATTTAATATTATTTTTTTGTTTAATTCTTCAGAGGTTAGCGATGGTTTTTTTAAAGGAACAATCTGTGCCCAACTGAAATTAAAGCTAATCAAGGAAGTTATTATTAAAAATAATAATTTTTTAATCATAATCTTTTGGTATATGAATCTTTAAACTATGTTATAAGTATTTATGTTCAAAGGATCAAATGTTGCTTTAATTACGCCGTTTAAAAACAATCTCTTAGATGAGGAGGCGTATATTAAATTAATACATTTTCATATTGAAAATGGAACTAGTGGGCTTGTACCTGCTGGTACAACAGGAGAATCCCCAACATTAAGTCATGATGAACATCAAAAAGTAATTGATCTCTGCATAAAAGAAAGTAATGGAAAAATTCCAGTTATAGCTGGAACAGGTTCAAATTCTACTGAGGAAGCTATTTCTTTAACTTCACACGCTGAAAAGGCAGGTGCAAATGGTGCTCTAATCGTAACACCTTATTATAATAAACCTACCCAAGAAGGTTTGTACCAGCATTATAAAGCTATAAATGACAAATGCGGGATACCAATAATAATTTACAATATACCAGGTAGATCAGTTATTGATATGAATGTTGATACAATGGCAAGACTGTTCGAGTTAAAAAATATAGTTGGTGTAAAAGATGCCACTGGAGATTTGGATAGGGTTGATCAACAGTTATCAAAAATGGGTAAAGAATTTGTTCAATTGACTGGTAATGATGACAATGCGCTAGAATTTAATAAAAGAGGTGGAGTAGGTGCAATAAGTGTAACAGCAAACATAGCACCAAAACTTTGTTCAGATTTTCAAAAATTTTCTAAATCTGAAAATGATATTGGTGAAGCTGAAAAATTAGATAAAATTTTACAGCCAATTCATCATTCAATGTTTGTTGAAAGTAATCCTAGTCCAGTAAAATATGCTGCTAAATTATTAAATATATGCGAAGATGATGTTAGATTACCTCTGGTAAAAGTTACCGAACAAACTAAGGAAATTGTTAAAAAGTCTCTTCAGTCAGCAAAATTGATTTAATGAACAAAAAAACCAATTCTGGTTTAAAAATAATTTGCTTAAATAGGAAAGCTAGTTTTAATTATTTTTTTGAAGATATTTTAGAAGCAGGAATTGTTCTTAAAGGTTCAGAAATTAAATCAGTAAGAGATGGAAAAGTTAATATAGCAGACTCTTATGCAGTTGAAAAAAATGGAGAAATTATTTTAATTAATTCTCATATTTCACCTTACAAACAAGCAAGTTATTCCAATCATAACCCAACCGATGAAAGAAAGTTGCTACTAAATAAAAGAGAAATAAACAAATTGATTGGAAAAATGCAAAGAGATGGCTTTACTATTGTTCCAACAAAAATGTATTTTAAAAAAGGAAAGGCCAAAATTGAATTAGCAGTTGCTAAAGGAAAGAAGCAATACGATAAAAGAGCAACAAAAAAGAGCAGAGACTGGAACCGTGAAAAGGCAAGATATATCAGAAAATCAAGCTAAAATTGTTTATTTAGGTATTGGCTCTAATTTGGGTGATAGAAAAAAAAATATAGAAATTGCAAAATCTCATTTAAGTGAAAATAATCTGGATTTTTTATCTATATCAAGTTTTTATGAAACACCTTCTTGGCCGGACCCCAAAAAACCTAAATTTTTAAATGTAGTTATTAAGGCAAAGTTTTGTTTTGATCCAGAAAGTCTCCTTAAAATATGTAAGAAAATTGAAATTTTATTAGGAAGAAAAAAAGGTAAAAAAAATGATCCACGTATTTGTGATATTGACATTATTGATTTTAATAAAAAGGTTTTAAAAGTAAAAAACAAATTAACTTTGCCTCATAAACTTATGCATAAAAGAAATTTTGTACTTATTCCTTTTTTTGAAATTCAAAAAGAATGGCATCATCCAATTATTAAAAAAGATCTTAAAAGCTTGATTTCTTCACTCTCTGAAGCAGACATTAGGTCTATTAAACAAATTTAAATTAATGTTATAATAGGGTTATGCTAAATTCTAATGAACTAATTAATAAAGTTAAAAATTATAATAAATTTTTAAATCCTGAAAAATTAGATAAAGCTTATAATTTTGCTGTAAAGGCCCATAAGAGTCAAAAGAGAGCTTCCGGTGATCCTTACTCTGTACATCCAATTGAGGTTGCAAATATTTTAACAGAATTAAAATTAGACAGTGCTACAATTGCTACTGGGTTATTGCATGATACTATTGAAGATACCTTTGCAACTTATGAAACAATAAAAGCTGAATTTGGTGATGAGGTTGCTGACCTAGTAGATGGTGTCACTAAAATATCTGTTTTTGAAAATACAGCCGGATCAAATTCTAAAGTAGAAAACTTTAGAAAGTTAATTTTAGCAACATCAAAAGATATAAGAGTTTTGTTGGTAAAAATTGCAGACAGATTGCACAACATGAGAACGATTAAAGCAATCACTAAAGCGGAAAAAAGACAAAGGATTGCTCAAGAAACAATGGAAATTTACGCTCCATTGGCAGACAGAATGGGTATGCACAGAATACGTGATGAGCTCGAAGATTTATCATTTGAAATTTTAAATTATGATGCAAGAAAATTAATTAAAAAAAGACTTGATGAAATAAAATTAGATAGAAAAGATATTTTTGAAGAACAATCATTTGAACTTAGTGAAATATTGAATGATCAAGAAATAAATGCTGAAATATATGGAAGAGAAAAAACTCCATTTTCAATATGGAGAAAAGTTCAAAAAAAAAGAGTTTCTTTAGAACAGATAACAGACATAATTGGCTTTAGAATTATACTAGATACTATTGATGACTGTTATAAAACTCTTGGTATATTTCATAAGAAGTGGAACTGTATTCCTGGCAAATTTAAAGATTACATCTCTTCTCCTAAAATAAATGGATATAAGTCAATTCACACTTCAGTAATTGGCTCAAATAAAAAGCCTATAGAGATTCAAATTAGAACAAAAGAAATGCATGACTTTGCACAAAGAGGTGTTGCATCGCATTGGCAGTATAAATCTTCTGAAAAATTCAATTCATTAAGTTGGAAAGAGTATGATTGGTTAAAAGATTTAGTTGAGATTATTGAAAAAAACGAAAATCCTGAGGACTCTTATGAGTATACAAAGCTTCAAATGTTTCAGGAAAATGTCTTTTGCTTCACACCAAAAGGATCTGTAATTAAATTACCAAAAGATGCAACAGCAATCGATTTTGCTTATGCTGTTCACACTAAAATTGGTAATTCTGCAATTGGATGTGAAGTAAATGGAAATAACAGTGAATTACAAACAATATTAAGAAATGGTGATAGGGTTAACATTCTCACATCTAAAAATAGTTCACCATCTTTGCATTGGATACCTTCTACCAAAACAGGTAAAGCAAGAGCTGCTATTAGAAGATATTGGCATGATAAAGGTGAACAAAAAGAGGAAAAAACAAAAAAATATAACACTACACTTTGGATTTCATTGCCTGATAAACCTGGTCAACTTGGCGATATAAGTTCTTTAATTGGAAGTCATAAACTTAACATTTCTAATTTAGAGATGGCGGGTAAAAATCCAAACTATATTAATTTTAAATTTAGATTAATAATCAGAAATCTTAAGAATTTTACAAATTTTATTGCAGAGCTAAAGCAAAAAGGTATAAAATTTAAGATAATTAGACACGAAGAAAAAAGAAATGCTTTCACTCAAAAAATCCTTAAATATTTTAAAAAAGACTGATGCGTTATTAGAAGGACATTTTGTTTTATCCTCAGGACTACACTCTCCAAAGTATATTCAATGTGCTAAACTTTTAAGCTTTCCTTATTTAGCTGAAAAAATTTGCAAATCACTAGCAAATAAAATTAAAAAAAATTTTAAAAAAATAGATTTAATACTCGCTCCTGCTATGGGTGGTGTAATAATAGGTTATGAAATTGGTAAAATTTTAAAAAAAGAAACAATTTTTTGTGAAAGGGTGAATGGAAAATTTACTCTCAGAAGAGGTTTTAGTATAAAAAAAGGAGCAAGAGTTTTAATTATAGAAGATGTTATTACGACAGGTAAATCTAGTTTGGAATGCGTAAAACTTATTAAAAAATCAAATGCAAGACTTGTTGGATTTGCTTCAATAATTGACAGATCAACAAAAAAATCTCTGAAAATAAAAAATAAAATTGTTTCTCATTTAAAAATAGATGTGCCTAGCTACAACCTTAAAAATATACCTAAATCTTTAAAATCAATTCCCATTACTACTCCAGGAAGTAGATTTATTAAGTGAAAAGACTAGGCGTAAATATAGATCACATTGCAACACTGCGTAATGCACGTGGTGAAAAACATCCCAATCCTGTTTTTGCAGCAAAAGAAGTTATAAAGTTGGGTGCAGACTCAGTAACTATTCATTTAAGAGAAGATAGAAGGCACATAAATGATTTAGATACTAAAGAGATTTGTGCTTTAAATAAAGTGTTAGTGAATCTCGAAGTCTCAATGAATAGTGAAATAATTAAAAAAGCTTTAAAATATAAACCAAATTACATTTGTATTGTTCCAGAAAATAGAAAAGAAATAACTACAGAAGGTGGTTTAAATCTAAAAGACAATTATAAAAAATTAAAAGAAATAATTTTTAAATTTAAAAAGTCAAATATTAGAACCAGTTTATTTATCAACCCCAATTTAAATGATATTAAACTTTCAAAAAAATTAAATGTTGATTGTGTTGAAATTCATACTGGAAAACTAGCTAATTATGTTAAGTCGCATAAAAATTTTTCAGGCGAATTAAATAGAATTAAAAAAAGCTCAAAACTTGCATCTAAATTAGATATAGAAGTACATGCAGGTCATGGATTAGATTACAAAACTACTAAAATTTTAACAAAAATTAAAGAAATAGAGGAATTTAACATAGGACATTTTATTATTGGAGAGGCGATATTTTATGGTCTAACCAAAGTAATTAAAGATTTTAAAAAAATTATTAAAAATTAATGAAAATTTTAGGTATTGGAATTGATATAATTGAAAATAAAAGAATTAAAGAAGCTATAAAAAGTAAATCTTTTATTAATCGAGTTTATAGTGTTAGAGAACAAAGACAATCAAACTTAATAAAGAATAAAGTGGCTTTTTTTTCAAAAAGATTTGCAGCAAAAGAGGCATTTTCAAAAGCTTTGGGTACCGGATTTAGAATGAAATTGAACTTTAAGGATATAGAAGTAGTTAACGATAAAATGGGTAAACCAAATTATGTTACAAACAAAAAAATCACCAAAATGATCCAAAATAAATTTAAAATTAAAAAATATAATTGTTTTCTATCCATTTCTGATGAAAAAAAATATTCAACAGCATTTGCTATTATTCAATCATAATGAAACTAGATAAAAACTTTTTTTCAGAAAATATAAAAACTTTATTTTATGCTTTGATAATTGCAGTAATAATTAGATCACTTTTAGTGCAACCTTTTTATATACCTTCTTCTTCAATGGAACCCACATTACTTGTAGGTGACAGATTATTTGTTACGAAATATTCATATGGGTATAGTAAACATTCTTTCCCTTTTAGTCCGCCAATACTTAGTAAAAGAATAATGTTTAAAAGTCCTGAAAGAGGGGATGTAATTGTATTTAAAACACCAGCTGACAATAGAACAGATTATATAAAACGTTTAATTGGGCTCCCAGGAGATAAAATCCAGTTTATTGATGCCAATTTATATTTAAATAGTAGCGAAATACTTAAATCTAAAATCCCACTTAAAACTAAAATTTATTGTGGTGACACAACAATAGATGTCTTAAAGTTTGAGGAAAAATTACCTAACGGTAAAAAATTTCATACAGTTTATTTAAAAAATTATACCTATCAAAATTCAGATGTTTTTACAGTTCCAGATGATCATTATTTTTTTTTGGGTGATAATAGAGATTGTTCTAAGGATAGCAGATTTCTTTCAAGTGTTGGTTATGTTCATAAAGATAACCTGGTTGGTAAGGCTCAATTTATTTTTTTTTCATCTGATAAAAAAATAGGAAGTTTTATTGAATTTTGGAAATGGCATAAATCTATAAGATTTAAAAGAACCTTTAATGTTATTAATTAATGAAAATAAAGCATCAAGAACTAGAAAAAAAAATAAATATAGTTTTTAAAAACAAAAATTTATTAGACCAATCTCTTACTCATAAAAGTTTTAATTCCTCTAAAAATAATGAGAAAATTGAATTTTTAGGTGATCGTGTACTAGGACTGGTCATGGCTAAAAAATTATTAGAAATTTATCCCAATGAAAAAGAGGGAATACTTGATAAGAAATTTGCTTCACTTGTTAATAAAAAATCTTGTCTTGAAATTGCAAAATCAATTAATTTAGAAAAATATATTAAAACTTTTAATCCAAGAAATAAAAAAATAAAAATTGAAGATAAAATTATTGCAGATAGTTGTGAAGCTTTAATAGGAGCAATTTATCTCGATAAAGGCTTTAATATTGTTGAAAAATTTATTTTAAAGCAGTGGGAAGCAAAAATTAGCGATAGTGTTGTTACCGAAATTGATGCCAAAACCAAGTTACAAGAACAAACATTAAAAAAATTTAAAAGTCTTCCTAAATATAAATTAATCTCAAATACTGGTCCAAGACACAAACCTGTATTTAAAGTAGGAGTAAAATTACCCAATACAAAATACTTTATTGGCATTGGCAATTCCAAAAAAAATGCCGAGCAAAGTGCAGCTACAGAGTGTTTAAATAGTTTCAATAAATAATATGAATTGGTCTGATGAAGGTTTTTTGATAAGCAAAAATAGATATAACGAAAACTCCTTAATTGTAGAAATTTTCACCAAAGAAAAAGGTAAAGTATCAGGCATCATATTTGGTGGAACATCAAAAAAAATTAAAAATTATCTGCAAATAGGAAATAAGTTGCATGTTAATTATAATTCAAAAAATGAGAATAGGATTGGCTATTTTAAAGTTGAAATTTTAAATGCTTACAGTCCTTTGTATTTTGATGATAGACAAAAATTATCATGCTTAACTTCTGCAATGAATTTGATTAAAATTTTAACAGCAGACGCACAATCAAATGAAAAAGTTTTTTTCATAATTCAGAATTTTTTTTTAATTTTACAAGATAAAAATTGGTTAAAAAAATATATTTTTTGGGAATTAGAATTACTCAAAATATTAGGTTATGATTTAGAATTAGAAAACTTAGTAGAGAAAGATACTGAAAATAACGAAACTGTTTACTATGTTTCATCATCAAATGAAAAAAAATATGTTCCAAACTTTCTTATTGAAAAAGATAAAGAGGTTGAAGATATTAAAATTTTACTAAAAGGTTTGAAGTTAGTTAATGATTATCTAGATAAAACAATTTTAAAACCAAATAATATTAATTTTCCAAACAATAGATTGTTATTTCTAAATACTTTAAGGTGATTACTTTATTATTTTGTCAATTCGATCAGCGTAATAACTCACAATCGCATTTGCACCAGCTCTTTTAAAAGACACTAAACTTTCATACACTGCATCTTTATTTACAAGGTTTTTATTAATAGCATTTTCTATTAGACTGTACTCACCAGATACTTGATATGCAAAAACTGGGATTTTGAATTTTTCTTTAATTGATTTAATTATATCTAAATATGGCATTCCTGGTTTAACCATAACCATATCAGCTCCTTCTTTTATATCTAAAGCAACTTCTCTCAATGCTTCATCAGAATTTCTAAAATCCATTTGATATGTTTTTTTATCTCCTTTTAATGAACTTTTTGACCCGACGGCATCCCTAAAGGGACCATAAAAGCTGGATGCATATTTTGCTGCATAAGATAAAATCTGAACTTCTTGGAAATTGTTTTGATCGATTGCTTTTCTAATTTTACCAATCCTACCATCCATCATATCTGATGGAGCTAAAACATCACAACCCATTTCAGCTTGAAGTAAAGATTGGTTTATTAAAACTTTAATTGTTTCATCATTTAAAATTTTATTAGATTTGATTAATCCGTCATGTCCATGAGAGGTATAAGGATCTAATGCAACATCACACATAATTCCAATTTGATTTTTGTATTTTTTTTTAATCATTCTTGATGCTCTACAAACAAGATTATTTTCATTGAGCGCTTCTGATCCTAGTTCATTTTTTAATGACTTTTTTGTGTTTGGGAAAAGGGCAACCATCGGAATTCCTTTGCTTATCGCTTTATCAATAATTTGACCGATTCTATCCACTGAATACCTGTAGACGCCAGGCATTGATTTTATATGTTGTTTTTTATTTACTCCATCAATAAGAAAAATTGGAAGAATAAAATCATTAGGACTTAGGGTATTTTCCTGTATTAGTTTTCTAGTCCAAGAAGATTTTCTGTTTCTTCTTAATCTTAGGCTTGGATATTTTCCTACAATCATGTTTAAATTTACTTTATTAATGCGACAAATGTATTATACAAATAACTCTTAAATTAAGTACAAAACCATTTTTATGAGCATTGATAACACAAAAGTTGTAAACCTAAACCTAAAAAAAGAAGAAAGAGTTTTAGATTTTAGCGATTTTCAAAAACAAAACTTGAAATTTGATATAAACAAACTTCAAGAGGCCTATAACCAAATTATTAAGACAAAAAAATTCGAAGATGCTGGAATAACACACTTTGGAGCAATTTCATTAACTCAAATTCCTGGTGATCCTGACTCAATCAAAGGCAATAAAGCTAGAGGTGTTTACTGGACTAAACCTGATAAAACTGGACAAGAGGTTTCTAGAGATGTTGAAATTGATGAAGCAGCTTATTCTGAATTTATAAAAGATTATGAGAACACTTATTTTAAAGAAGTTTATGATGTTTTATCAAGCAAATACAAATTGGGTAGAGTAAGAATTTTGCTAAAAGAACCAAGATCAACTTTAAGTTGGCATAGAGATCCAGAACCAAGATTGCACATTCCAATTATAACTAATCCTGGATGCTTAATGGTTATAGATAATGTTGCAAAACATATGCCAGCAGATGGTTCTGTGTGGGTGACTAATAACACAAAATATCATAATGCATTTAATGGTGGTGAAGAAAATAGAGTCCACCTTGTTGCTTGTGTGCTAGATTATAAATTCAATTAATTTGAAAAAGATATTTATCTCATCAGACCACGCTGGTTTTAAACTTAAAGAAGCAATTAAAATTTATTTAGAAAAGAAAAAAATTAATTTCCAAGATTTTGGTCCCTCAAATGAGAATAGCGTTGATTACCCAGATTACGCACATAAAGTTGCAAGAAAAGTAAATTCATCAAAAAAAAATATTGGTATTTTGGTATGTGGATCAGGAACTGGAATGAATATTGCGGCAAATAAACATAAAAATGTTAGAGCCGCTCAATGCTTTAATGAAAAATCGACTAAATTATCTAGATTGCATAATGATGCAAATATCATTACATTGGGTTCTAGATTACTAACTAAAAAAAATGCATTAAAATTTATTAGCATTTTTTTAAATACAAAGTTCGAAGGTGGGAGACACTTAAAAAGAGTAAAAAAAATATAATTGATTATGTCTAGTGAAAAAAGTTATTTAAACGATAGTTATAAGAGTTTCTTTGAAGATGGTTTGTCTAGCAAGGACCCTGAATTATATAAAGCTATAAAAGACGAACTCTTAAGACAACAACAACATATAGAACTAATTGCATCAGAAAATATAGTTTCACAAGCAGTTCTTGAAGCTCAAGGATCAGTTTTAACTAATAAGTATGCCGAAGGATATCCTGGAAAAAGATACTATAATGGTTGCGAACATGTAGATGTTGCAGAAAGTCTTGCAATTGAGAGATTAAAAAAATTATTTAATTGTAAATATGCAAATGCACAACCGCACTCTGGAGCACAAGCAAATGGAGCTGTATTTTTAGCTTTATTAAATCCTGGAGATACATTTATGGGAATGAGTTTAAATTCAGGTGGACACATAACACACGGATTGAAAATATCTATGTCAGGTAAATGGTTTAACGCTATAGGTTATGACGTTGATAAAGAGTCTGAGCTTATTGATTATGATAATGTTGAAAGACTTGCTTTAGAACACAAGCCTAAATTAATAATAGCAGGTGGGAGTGCTTATTCTCGAGTAATAGATTTTAAAAGATTTAGAGAAATAGCTGATAAAGTAGGAGCCTATTTAATGGTTGATATGGCACATTTCTCAGGACTTGTGGCTGGTAAAGGTTATCCAAATCCATGTGATTATGCTCATGTTGTAACCTCAACTACACATAAAGTTTTTAGAAGTGCAAGAGGTGGAATAATTCTATCTAATGACGAGGAGCTTGGTAAAAAATTTAACACAGCTGTTTTCCCTGGTTATCAAGGTGGACCTTTGATGCATATTATTGCTGCTAAAGCTGCTGGTTTTCTAGAAGCTCTTCAACCAGATTTTCAAGATTATATAAAATCTGTTTTAGCTAATGCAAAAATCTTAGCCGAAACTTTAAAAAACAATGGATTTAAAATTTATTCAGATGGAACTGATACTCATTTAATGCTTGTTGATTTAAGACCTTTTAATGTTAAAGGAAATCTTGCAGCGGAAAGTCTATCAAGAGCTAACATTACATGTAATAAAAATGGAATACCTTTTGATACAGAGAAGCCAATGATTACATCGGGAATTAGATTGGGTACTCAAGCTGCTACTACACGTGGGTTTGGATTAAATGAATTTAAAACTGTAGGTGAATTGATAACAAAAACTATTAAAGGTTTATCTGAAAATCCTGATGATAACAGCAAAGTTGAAAACGAAGTAAGAAATGAAGTTATTAATTTAACTTCATCATTTCCAATATATAAAAATTTATAAATAATGATTTGTCCTTGTAAAAAAAAAGGTGATACATCAGTTGTAGATTCTAGACCAACTGAAGATGGAACTGCAATCAGAAGAAGACGATTATGTATATGTGGTGAAAGGTTTACTACCTTTGAAAGAATTCAATTTAGAGAATTAATGGTTGTTAAAAAAAATGGGAGAAAATCTTCCTTTGACAGAGATAAATTATCTAAATCAATCTATATAGCATTAAAAAAGAGACCAATTGATACTGAAACTGCAGAAAAATTTATAAGTAAAATCTCAAGATCATTAGAAGAACTTGGACAAACAGAAATATCAACAAGTACAATTGGAACAATGGTTATGGAAGGATTAAAAGAGCTTGATCCTGTAGCATATGTGCGTTTTGCTTCTGTTTATAGAAATTTTAGAGAAGAAAAAGACTTTGTGCAATTCGTGGACAGATTAGATGTCTACAAAAAAAGATAATTTTACCAGTAAAGATAAACAATTCATGCAAATTGCCCTTAATTTGGCAATTGCTCGCGAAGGTTTAACCGGCACAAATCCATCTGTTGGATGTGTAATTGTTAAAAATAATAAAATTATATCTATAGGACAGACTTCACATGATGGAAGACCTCATGCTGAACGAAATGCGATTAAAGATTCTATAGAAAATGTTTCTGGCTCAAAGATGTATGTCACACTAGAACCGTGTTGTCATAAAGGAAAAACACCACCTTGTACAAATTTAATAATTAAATCAAAAATATCAGAAGTTATTTACTCAATTTCTGATATTGACGTGCGTGTTAGCGGCAAATCTTTTAAAGTTCTAAAATCAAGTAAAATAAAAGTTGGAAAAAACCTTTTAAAAAAAGATGTCAGTCGGTTTTACTATCCTTATTTTTTTAACAGAAAAAACCAAATACCTTTTGTTACAGGTAAAATTGCAGTTTCAAAGAACAATTTAATTTATAGTAAAGAAAAGCAAAAAATTACTAATATTTATTCTGATAAATTTTCACATTTTTTAAGATACAAAAATGATACGATACTAATTTCATACAAAACCTTAAATAAGGATAATCCAAAACTTAATTGTAGACTTAAAAACAAAAATAATTTTTCACCTATAAGAGTTATTTTAGATAATAAGCTAAACTCTAATCCAAACTCTTACTTAATAAAATCTGCAACTAAAATAAAAACAATTATTTTTTATAATGAAGCAGCAAAATCAAAAATCTTATTATTTAAGTCTAAAAAAGTTTTATTAATCAAATCTAAAATTAATAAAAATAAAGAATTCAAATTAAAAGAAATATTAAAAAAACTTTATTTTTTAGGAAGTAGAAATTTATTGGTTGAAGGTGGAGATAAACTTACAAAATCATTCATAAATGATAAAATTTTTAATAAATTTTATTTATTTAAAAGTTCAAATAATTTATCTAAAAATACAGAATTTGTTAAATTTAACAGTTTTAATACTTTAAAATCAAAATATAGATATAAGTCAAAATTAAATCTGAAATTAAAAAAAGATAAAATAGAATTATATAAAAATTATGTTTAACGGAATTATATATAACCAAGGCACTGTCAAAAGAATTACTAAAAGACCAAAAGGCATCAATATATTTGTTAAAAGTAACTTAAAGGTTTCATCAAAAGATATGGGATTGTCAGTAGCGTGTGATGGGGTATGTCTCACATTAATTTCGTATAAGGCAAAAATAATGGAGTTTTATTTATCTAATGAAACTTTAATTAGGTCCAAATTTAAATTTCTCAAAACAAATGATGTTTTGAATTTAGAATTACCTTTGAAATATGGAACTAAAATTTCTGGCCATATTTGTCAGGGTCATGTGGATACGGTTGGAATAGTTAATAGTATTAATAAAATAGATAAATCATATCTTTTTGATTTTGAGATACCAAAAAAAGAAAGAAAACATTTAATAGAGAAGGCGTCAATATGTGTAAATGGCATCTCTCTTACAATTTCAAAAATTACAAAAAAAGGTTTTCAAATTTGGATTATTCCCCATACTTATAAAGAGACCAATTTATCTACTTTAAAAAAATCTAGTTTGGTAAATATTGAGATTGATATCTTGTCTAAATATGTAAGAAATTATTTTAATGACAAAAAATAATTTTGCATCAATAGAAACTATTATCAGCATTGCCAGAAAAGGTGGAATGTTCATTTTAGTTGATGATGAAAAAAGAGAAAATGAAGGCGATTTAGTAATATCCACATCAGATACTAATTCAAAAAATATAAATTTTATGGCCAAGTATGGCAGAGGTTTAATTTGTTTAGCTCTAGATAGTGTTCAGGCAAAAAAATTAAACCTTTCATTAATGTCACCAATTAATCAATCAAGAAATAAAACTGCATTTACCATTTCTATCGAAGCTAAAAAGGGAATTACAACTGGAATTTCAGCGAAGGATAGAGCCAAAACAATTAAAGTTGCTTCAAAGAAAAATGCTAACAAAAATGAAATTGTATCTCCAGGTCATGTTTTTCCAATAATAGCAAAAGATGGAGGTGTACTTGTTAGAGCTGGACATACAGAAGCTTCAGTTGATATCTCAAAATTAGCAAAAAAAAATAATTCAGCTGTTATTTGTGAAATTATGAACGAAGATGGAACAATGGCCAAAGGTATCGATTTATTTAATTTTGCAAATAAGCATAAACTTAAAATAGGTAAGATTGAAGATTTGATTGCTTATAGACTTAAAAAAGAAAAATTAATTAAATTAAAAAAACAAAGCTCCATAATTGTAAAAGATCAAAAGTATAATATTCGAATTTATGAAAATTTAATTGATGGTGCAGAACATTTTGCTTTAATTAAAGGAAAAATAAAAAAGGGTATTACCCCAAGGGTAAGAGTGATCTCCTCAAATGTAGTTCAAAATTATTTAATTAATCAACAATTACCAAACTCATTTAACAAAACTTTGAATTATTTTAAAAAATATAACAATTGTGTATTAATCTTTATTAAAGACTCTAATTTAAAATCTGTAACACAAACTCTAAAAGATTATAAAAATAAAGATTTTTATAAAAAGGGTAATGATAAATTAATAAGAAATTACGGAATTGGAGCTCAAATTATAAAAGATTTGAAAATTAAAAATATGATATTAATCACAAAATCTCCAAAAAAAGTTATTGGTTTAGATGGTTATGGTATAAAAATTACTAAACAGGAATTGATATAATGAAGAAAAAAATTTTGATTGTTATAGCTGATTATTACAAAGATATTGCAGATGGACTACTTAAAAGTGCTTTAAAATTAATCTCAAAAAAAAATAATATAAAAGTCATTAATGTTCCGGGAGCTTTTGAAATCCCAGTAACTATTTCAAAAAACATAAATAAGCATGATGCTTTTTTAGCTTTAGGCTGTGTTATTAAGGGTCAAACTCCTCACTTTGATTTTATTTCTCAAGCAGCAACTAATGGTATTATGGAATTATCAATTTCAAGTAAAAAACCAATTGGGAATGGAATAATTACTTGTTTGAATATGTCTCAAGCTAAAGCGAGAAAGAAAAAAGGTGCGGAAGCAGCTGAAGCAGTAATTTCTGTTCTATCTCAAAAATGAGAACACATTTTAATCCAAAAAATAATCCTAGAGTTATAATAATTCAAAAACTCTATGGTAAATTTTATAACGAAGATGATGAATTACAGTTTCCAAAACACAGATTTAAAAAATTTATTAAAGATATTGTACTAGGAACTATCGAAAGAAATGATCTAATTATAGATGAATTAAAAAATAAATTAGGTGATGAATTTGTCTTTGAAAATTTAGATAAGGTTTTTCAAACTATTTTAAAAGCTGCTACATACGAATTAATGTACAAACCTAATTTATCCTTAAACATAATTATTAAAGAGTATTTAAATTCATCAAATTATTTCTTAGAAAATTCACAAACTAAGTACCTAAATGCTTTGCTTGATAATGTTGGAAAAAAATTAAGAACAAATGCATGAATTTGAATTAATAAATAATTATTTTTCTAATATTTCTAAAAAAAATAAAGCTGCTTTAAATTTAAACGATGATGTTTTTTTTGATAAAAAAAAAGGATTAGTTATTTCTGTAGATACATACAACATAGGTACACATTTTATAGATTTTAAAAAACCAGATTTAGTTATTAAAAAAATTTTAAGATCATCAATTTCTGATTTAATCTGTAAAGGAGTTAATCCAAAATATTATTTTATTGCAGGATCGGGAAACAAAAACAACTTTACAAAAAATAATCTAAAAAAAATATCTAATTCTTTAAGGGAAGAACAGAAAAAATATGATTTATTATTAGGAGGAGGAGATACAACTTTTTCCAATAAACTTAGCTTTACAATAACTTCAGTTGGATATTCAAAAAAAATAATCTACAGAAATCAATCTAATGTAAATAATGATATATATGTTACAGGAAATTTGGGTGATAGTTTTATTGGACTTCAAGTTTTAAAAAATAAAATTAAGTTGAGTAAATCTAAAATGAAGTATTTTATAAATAAATATTATATGCCCGATATCCAAAATAAGTTTTCTAAAAATTTAATCTCTCTAGCAACTAGTTCTATGGATATATCTGATGGTTTAATCACAGACTTGAATAAATTAATAAACAAGCAAAATGTCTCTTATAAAATTTATGAAAAATTTATTCCTGTATCAAGAAATCTTAACCAGTTAATCAATAGTAGGAATTTAAAAAAAATTAATTTAGTTTCTAATGGAGATGATTATCAAATTTTATTCACTGCCAAACCAAAAAATGCCAGAATCATAAATAAATTAAGTAAATCTCTTGGTGTAAAAATTTCTAAAATAGGAACTATTTTATCTGGTAGAAACAGGTCTTTAATTTTAGATCAAAAAGGTAGAGAAATCGCCAATAATACAGGTGGTTATATCCATCAATTTTGAAGTTAATTATTGTCTTTTTTGACTTTTTTTGTATTGTCCGGGCTTAAAAAATTAACAACCAACAACTAAGGGTTATATGAGCGCAACTGTCGAAACTATATTATTATACACAATCGGAGCTGGTTTTTTATCTATTGTATATGGATTTTTAACTGGAAAAAATATTTTAAATTCAAGTGCAGGAAATGCAAAAATGCAAGATATTGCTTCAGCTATTCAAATCGGAGCAAAGGCTTATCTAGCAAGACAATACAAAACAATTGCAATTGTTGGTGCAGCTGTTCTTGTAATAGTTAGTATTGCATTTAGCCCATTAGTTGGCCTAGGTTATTTAATTGGTGCAGCATTATCCGGTATTGCAGGATATGTCGGCATGTTAGTTTCTGTAGAAGCCAATGTGAGAACTGCTGAAGCTTCAAGAAAAGGTCTAGCTCAAGGCCTTTCAGTGGCTTTTAAATCTGGTGCTGTAACTGGTATGTTGGTTGCTGGTTTAGCATTGTTGGCAATAGCAGTTTATTATTTTTTATTATTAAAATTTGAAGTTGATGAAAGAGAAATAGTGAATGCACTAGTTGCATTAGGGTTTGGTGCTTCTTTGATTTCAATTTTTGCAAGATTAGGTGGGGGTATTTTTACTAAGGGTGCAGATGTTGGAGCTGACCTTGTTGGTAAGGTTGAAGCTGGTATTCCTGAGGATGACCCAAGAAATCCAGCAGTAATTGCTGACAACGTTGGAGACAATGTTGGTGACTGTGCTGGAATGGCAGCAGATTTATTTGAAACATATGCTGTTACTATTGTTGCAACTATGGTTTTATCATCAATTTTCTTCGTAGGTGATCTTAATATGATGATCTATCCTCTTACAATTGGTGCTGCTTGTTTATTGACATCTATTATAGGTACATTCTTTGTTAAACTTGGAAAAGATAACAATGTGATGAACGCATTATACAAAGGATTTATTGTATCTGCGGTTGCATCATTAGCTATTCTTTGGCCTGTAACAGATCATGTAATTGGTTTTACAAATGAATACACTGTTAATGGAAATACATTTAATGGAATGGATTTATATTACTGTGGAGTAATTGGTTTAGTTATTACTGGTTTGTTAATCTGGATTACAGAATATTACACAGGAACAAGTTATAGACCTGTTAAATCAGTGGCTTTATCATCAACAACTGGTCATGGAACTAATGTTATTCAAGGTTTAGCTGTATCAATGGAAGCAACAGCAATACCTGCATTAATCATTGTTGCCGGTATCTTAATTACAAATTCTATTGCTGGCCTATTTGGTATTGCAATTGCTGTTACAACAATGTTAGCGTTAGCTGGAATGGTTGTTGCGTTAGATGCTTATGGCCCAGTAACTGATAATGCTGGAGGAATAGCTGAGATGTCTAACTTGGATAAAAAAGTTAGAAAAACTACTGATGCTCTAGATGCTGTTGGTAACACTACTAAAGCTGTTACAAAAGGATATGCCATTGGCTCTGCCGGTTTAGGTGCACTCGTTTTATTTGCAGCTTACACTGAAGATATCAAACATTTTTCAAAAGAAGCAGGCTCTGCTCTTGAAGGTATTGTTGTAACTTTTGACTTATCAAACCCTTATGTTGTAGTTGGTTTGTTAATTGGTGGAATGTTACCTTACTTATTTGGTTCTATGGGAATGCAAGCTGTTGGAAGAGCAGGTGGTGCCGTTGTTGTAGAAGTTAGAAGACAGTTTAAAAAATTTCCAGGTATCATGAAAAGAAAACAAAAACCTGATTATGCAAAATTAGTTGACTTGTTGACTGTTGCTGCAATTAAAGAAATGATAATTCCATCATTGTTACCAGTACTATCACCTGTAGTTTTATATTTTATAATTCTATCAATAGGTGGTCAGGTAGCTGCCTTAGCTGCTGTTGGAGCTATGCTTTTAGGAGTTATTATTACAGGACTCTTTGTTGCTGTTTCTATGACTGCTGGTGGTGGCGCATGGGACAATGCCAAGAAGTATATTGAAGATGGAAATCATGGTGGAAAAGGTTCAGAAGCACACAAGGCTGCTGTTACAGGTGATACAGTAGGAGATCCATATAAGGATACTGCAGGTCCAGCTGTTAATCCAATGATTAAAATTACAAATATTGTAGCTTTATTATTGTTAGCAGTTATCGCTGGCTAATTTCTTTACGTTTTTTGGCCCTCACACCAAGAGGGTCATTAATTTTTTGTCTCATACTTGACATAAATTTGTAAATAAATGACGTTTTTTTAAAGTCAGAGTCAGTTGTTGCATCAACAATTTTAATTCTTTCCATATCATCTTTGTTATAAAAACTTTTCTTTTTTAAAATACCGTATTTATCAATTTCTAAGACTAACACGTGATTTTTAAGTATCTTCATTTGACCTAAATGTTTTAATTTTGATTGAGTTTGTTGTCTTTCAATGTAAATTAGTACATCATTATCAAATTTACTTGTTGTCGATGGGTTACCTAAAATTTTTTTTATATCATTTTTATTGCTCTTATTTACTATTAGTAATTTTTCTTTTTTATCTAGAAATGGCACACCATGTTGTTTAATAACAGGTTTAAAGGAACAGTTAGAAACTACTATAAAAGCAAAAATTATATATAATAGATTTTTCATGAAAAATTCTTTTATTTATATTTACAATAATTTAATTAATTTCACTAGAAATAAAGATTTGTATAAAAATTTAAATAGACAAGACAATTTTTCAGATCGTTTAACTTTATTTTTACTTCATTTTTCTTTTTTTCTTAAAAATTATAAAAATGAAGACAATAAAAAAGTTTTACAGGAAATATATGATTTTAACTTTAGACAGTTGGAATTAAGTATAAGAGAGATAGGTTATGGTGATCAATCTATAAATAAAAAGATGAAAGATTACATAAATTTGTTTCATTCTATGGTTTCCGAAATCCATTTTTGGGATAAACTATCCAAAGCAGATAAAATTGAAAAACTATCAATATTTTTAGTCGATTTTAAAAATATTGACGATTTATATAATTATTTTGAGGAATTTAACATAAATTTGTCAAAAAAAACTTTGAATTCTTATATAAAAAGTGTAAGTAACCCATAATTATGGCTGTACCTAAACGAAAACAAACCCCTTCCAGAACTGGAATGAGACGGGCACAAACAATGAAATTTTCAACTAAAAATATAGTTGAGGATAAAAAATCAGGTGAATACAGGCTTTCTCATCATCTGGATTTAAAAACTGGCATGTATAAGGGTAGACAAGTTTTAGACCCAAAAGAATAGTATAATAATCTTAATGTCCGAAAAAATTAAAATTGCAGTTGATGCAATGGGAGGTGACGGTTCACCAAAAAAAGTTATTGATGGCATTATATATAACCACCAATCAAATAAAAATAATTTTTATAAAATATTTGGGGATAAAAATAAAATTTCTCCATTAATTGAAAATAAAATTAATAAAGAGTTCTATGAAATTTTTCATACTGAAAATTCAATTAAAAGTACAGACAGTCCTTTAGAAGGTGCCAAAAGAGGAAAGGACACAAGTATGTGGCTTGCCATTCAGAGTGTTAAAGAAAAGCAGGCTGATATAGTTATATCTGCTGGTAATACTGGTGCACTATTAGTTGTATCAAAATTGAATCTTAAAATGATCGAAAATATAGACAAACCAGCTTTGTCTGCGCTTTGGCCAAATAAAAAGGGTATGAGCGTTGTATTAGATCTTGGAGCTAATATTGAGTGTAGTTCAAAAAATTTGAGTGATTTTTCTTCGATGGGAGCTGCTCTTTATAATTCATTATACCCAGATGAAATAGCCAATGTTGCTTTATTGAATATTGGCTCAGAAGAATTAAAGGGTAATGAAGTAATAAAAGAAACATATCAAGTTCTTAATGATAAAAAATCTGAAAATTTTAATTTTTCTGGATACATTGAGGGTAATCATATAATGGATGGTGAAGTTGATGTAATTGTATCCGATGGATTTACTGGAAATGTCGCATTAAAAACAGCTGAAGGGACAGCAAATTTCATTACAAGCGAATTGAAAAAAGCAATGACTGGCAATTGGATAGGAAAAATATCCTCTCTTTTAAATGTTTCAAATTTAAAAAAATTTAAAAAAAGATTAGATCCAAGACTGTATAATGGTGCAATTTTTATAGGATTAGATTCTCCAGTAGTAAAAAGTCATGGTGGCACTGATTACGTTGGCTTCGCTAACTCATTAGATGTTTGTCATAGAATTGTTAAAGGTAATTTGATAGAAAAGATTAAACAGAATCTTTAAATGAGAATAAATTTAACTAAAAAAGATTTAGTTAATTTAGTTTATATGCAACTAGGTTTTTCTAAACAGATTTCAGAAAATTTAATTGATGATTTTTTATCTACGATTGTTTCTAACATTAAATCTGAGAAAAAACTTAAATTATCTAAATTTGGAACTTTTTCCATTAGACAAAAAAAAAGTAGAATTGGTAGAAACCCAAAAACTAAGGAAACTAAAGTAATAACTAGTAGGGATGTTGTTTTATTTAAACCTTCAAAAGAATTTAAAGAGTTTATAAATCTTAAAGATTATGGATAAAGCTGATCAAGCTTACAAAACTATTGGTGAGGTTGCTAAAATTTTAGACTTAAAAGTCAATAAGAAAGGTTCTTTGCCTACTCACATAATAAGATTTTGGGAAACACAGTTTAAACAAATCAAGCCAAAAATTCTTAATTCCAATAGGAGATATTATGATGAAAAAAATATAGATCTTCTTAAGAAGATTAAATATTTGCTTAAAGATCAAGGAATGACAATTAATGGAGTTAAAAAGATCCTGGATAATGAAGATACTTTAAAGCTTGACGAAATGGCAGATAAATCTATAAAAGCTGAGAAATTAAAAAATAAGTTAATTAAAATTTCAAATATTTTAAAAACACTAAAATAAATGGCAAAAAAAACACACGTAAAAGTTAGAATGGTTCCAGAAGCTAAACCTGATAGTCCTTACTTTTATTATGTAAAAAAACCAGCAGGTGGCGAGAAAGCAAAAGTAAAATTATCTGCAAAAAAATATAATCCAGACACAAGAAAACACGAAATATTTGTGGAGAAAAAGCTTCCACCGCATAGTAAGTAAATTATTTTTTTTTAAAATTTCTTCTTTCGTACTCAATATAAGACCAAATCATATTTTTCCAAATACGATTAGTTATTTTTGGATCAATGCCTTGTTTTAGAGATTTTGTTTTAATTTTTTTTAATATAAAATTAATTCTTTTCTTATCTACGATTTCTTTTTTAAATTCTTTTAGCTTTAAAACTTCCTCAACTAGTTTTGTTCTATATTTTATAAGTGATAATAGTTTATTATCTAGCTTATCAAGCTTAACTCTTATTAAATCTAGTTTTTTTTTATTATTTGGCGACATTTAATTTATTGGAATACTTAATAATTATTATATTTATCTGAACATGTACAGTGAGAATAATCATTTAAATAATCAACTTAAATCGTGGATGCTATCATTATTAATTTTAGTTTCTTTAATAATATTGGTTGGAGGTTTAACAAGATTAACTGACTCCGGTCTATCAATTACTACTTGGGAATTATTTGTTGGTTTTTTTCCACCTTTTACAAATGAAAAATGGTTAGAATATTTTAATTTATATAAAACAATTCCTGAATACAGCCAACAAAACTTCAATATGACGCTTGATGAATTTAAAGTAATATTTTGGTGGGAGTGGGGACACAGGCAGTTAGGGAGAATAATTGGTTTAACAGTATTACTTCCAATGGTTTATTTTTCATTTAAACAAGGAGTTTGGATTATAAAAAAATATGGACTCATTTTTTTACTGGTTTGTTTTCAAGGATTTTTGGGTTGGTACATGGTATCAAGTGGATTAGTTGAAAGAATAGATGTTAGTCATTATAGACTAGCAATACATTTGGTAACAGCATTTATCATTTTATCAATTGTATATTGGCAATTTTTAAAGTTATCATCCTCTTCAAATCAAACAATTTCAATTAATCTTTTTATAGTAAAAATTTTTTTAGTTTTATTATTTTTGCAATTAATTATAGGTGCTTTTGTATCTGGTATGGATGCTGGTAAAATCTATAACACCTGGCCATTGATGGGAGTTAATTATTTTCCTGATGATAGTAGTTTTAAAGAGTTTTTGAATTTGAAAGTTTTTGATAATCCCTCTATTGTTCAATTTATACATAGAAATTTAGCATACTTGATTATTGTCTTTTATGCCTTAATCCTCTTTAAGGTAATTAACACTGGAAACAAAAAATTATACAAACCTATCACTGTAATTGGTTTGACTTTGGCATTTCAAATTTTTCTTGGTGTGATAACTATTTTATCTGGAGTAAAAATGTTATTTGCATCTTTACACCAGATAAATTCTATTTTGATAATACTTTCAACTTTGTATTTTTTATTTATCTCAAAATACAAAAGACAGATTAATTAATTTCTATTTGTAGACATATAAATAAAATTAACTAACTGCTTTTAAATTACCTTTTGATGATTTGTCTAAAGCTTGATCTAAATCATCGATGATATCATCTATATGTTCCAAACCAATACAAAGTCTAACATATCCAGGGGTTACACCTGAAGCAGCTAATTCATCCTCATTTAATTGACTGTGAGTAGTTGTTGCTGGGTGTATTGCTAAACTTCTAGCGTCACCTATATTTGCAACGTGGTAAAACATTTTTAAAGCCTCAATGAATTTTTTACCAGCTTCGATACCACCAGATAATTCAATACCAACTAAAGCACCATTACCATTTTTAAGATATTTTTTTGCTCGACTTGATATCTCTTCATTATGTTCAGTGGAATAAATTACTCTCTTAACTGCTTTATGATTTTTTAAGTACTCAACCACTTTTGCAGCATTATCACAGTGTTGTTTCATTCTTAAAGCAACTGTTTCAAGTCCTTGTATGACGCCAAATGCATTATCCGGAGAAAGAGCTGATCCTAAATCTCTTAATAGGGTTACTCTTGCTCTAACTGCAAAAGCAACATTTGCACCTGTTAATTCGGGCACAGCTTTACCCCAAACAACACCTCCATAACTTGAATCAGGTTCATTAAATAGTGGCTGTCTTTTTGGATCTGCTGTCCAATCAAAATTTCCACCATCTACTAGTGCACCCCCAACTACTGTTCCATGACCTGCTATATATTTTGTTAAAGAATAAACAACCACAGCAGCACCATGTTCAATTGGTTTACAAATTACAGGGGCAGCAGTGTTATCTAAGATTAATGGAATGTTATATTTTCTACCAATATCTGAAACCTCTTTAATTGGAAAAACTCTTAAATATGGGTTTGGTAATGTTTCTCCATAAAAAGCTCTAGTTTTATCGTCTATTGCTTTTTCAAAGTTTTTTGGATCTGAAGGATCTGCATATCTTACTTCTATACCAAGCTTACTTAAAGTATGCGTAAATAAAGAAACTGTTCCACCATAAAGATCTGTTGAACTAACAATATTATCTCCAGCTTGAGCAACGTTTAATATTGCAAAAGTAGAAGCGGTTTGCCCAGATGCTACAGTTAAACTTGCAAGACCACCTTCAAGAGCAGCGATTCTCTTTTCCAACACATCGTTAGTCGGATTCATTATTCGTGTATAGATGTTTCCAAACTCTTTTAACGCAAATAAATTAGCTGCATGTTCAGTGTTATTAAATTGATACGAGGTTGTTCTATAAATTGGAACTGCTACTGAATTTGTAGCTGGATCACTTCTGTAGTCTCCACCATGTATCGCAATAGTTTCTGGATTATTTCTTTTTGTACTCATTTTTACTCCTTTTTTAGTGCTTTTGCTTTATGCAAGGCGCACAATACAGTTCAAATGCCTACCGATATAATTTTATGAAAATTCCATTTTAGCAGTTTTATGCCCGCAATAGGATCAAATCGGCAAGTTATAAATAGCATATTAGTTATGTTTTACAAGCTAAATATAAAATTGACTTTGAATAATTTAATAGTATTAATCCTCGCACAATGACAAAATTCACAAAAAAAGATCAAGTTACTTCATCTTGGTACGAGATAGACGCAAAAAATGCAGTTGTTGGAAGATTAGCGACTGTTGTATCTAATATTATTAGAGGCAAAAATAAGACTACTTATACACCTCACATGGATGATGGAGATTTTGTTGTAGTAAAAAATATCGAACAAGCAAAATTTACTGGCAAGAAGTTTCAAAACAAAAAGTACTATAGACACACAGGACATCCTGGTGGAATTAAAGTTACCACACCAGAAAAACTTCATGAAAAAAAACCTGGAGAAACTTTGAAATTAGCAGTTAAAAGAATGTTGCCTGGTGGTGTTTTGGGTAGAAAACAACTAACAAAATTAAAAATTTATTCTGGAAGTGAGCATCCTCATGCTGCACAAAACCCAAAAGTTATAGAATTAGATAAACTAAACAATAAAAACATTGCAAGAAATTAATATGGAAAACTTACAATCAAACACAAAAACTCCTAAGCTAAAATTAGATTTTAAAGATAGTAAGTATGCAACTGGTAGAAGAAAAACTTCAATAGCAAAAGTTTGGTTAAAAAAAGGTTCTGGTAAAATTTATGTTAATGGCAAATTATATAATGAGTATTTTGCTGATGAAATTCACAAAATGCAAATTACAAGACCTTTTGAAATTATAAATCAAGCTACAGATTATGATGTTAGATGTAGTGTAAAAGGTGGCGGACCTACAGGTCAAGCTGGAGCAATGGTTCATGGTATTTCTAAAGCTTTGGTTCTCTTTGATGAAAATTTAAAAACAACATTGAAAACTGAAAAGCTTACAACCAGAGATTCTAGAGCTGTTGAGAGAAAAAAACCTGGTAGAAGAAAAGCTAGAAGAAGCTTCCAGTTTTCTAAAAGATAATTTTTTTTACAATTTAAACTGCTATAATAAAAAATGCCTAAGCTTAATGCATTAGTTGCCGGATCTACAGGATATATTGGTGTTCAATTAATTAAGTTATTAATTAACCATAAATATATTAATATTAAATATCTATGTGGAAACTCGTCTGTTGGAAAAAATATTTCTAATTATGATAAATCTCTGTCAAAAAAAAAATTACCTAAAATCGTAAAATTTAATCCTAAACTGTTAAATAGTATTGATGTTGTCTTTACAGCTCTACCAAATGGTGAAGCTCAAGATATAGCAAAAAAACTTAATGATAATGTTACTTTAATTGATTTAGCAGCAGATTTTAGATTAAAAAAAGCTAATGATTATTTAAAATGGTATAAACAAAAACACCGAGCTCCAAAATTACAGAAGAAAAGCATTTATTGTTTACCCGAAATAAATCGTGATGAATTAAAAAATCACAATATAATTTCGTGTCCAGGATGTTATCCAACATCAATATTATTACCTCTTGTTCCGCTAATTAAAAAAAAATTAGTTAAATTAGACAATATAATCATTGATTCAAAATCTGGATATTCTGGCGCCGGTAGAGGAGTTCATAAAAAATATAAAGATAAGAACTTATACGAGTCTTTGAGCGCTTATGGTGTTGGTTTTCATAGACATAATTCTGAAATTCATCAATTTTTAAGCAAATTTACAAATAAAAATTTTCAATTTAGTTTTACTCCACATTTATCTCCTATGTTTAGAGGTATATTAAGTACAACTTATTTAGATTTAGAAAAAAATGTTAATCAATCAAAAATCATCAAAACACTTAAGGTCTCTTATAAAGGAGAAAATTTTGTTAAAATATTAGATTCTGATAAACTGTTGAGCACAAATGATGTTATCAATACAAACAATTGCTTTATTACAGTGTGTAAATCAAAATATAAAAACAAAATAATCATTATTTCTGCAATAGACAATTTAATCAAAGGTGGAGCAGGTCAGGCTGTTCAAAATTTAAATAATAAATTTAATTTTCCTGAAAGAACTGCTTTAAAATGAAATATTTGTTAATTATTTTTCTAATTTTTTTATGTAATTGCTCTTTAAATAAAGATTCTCAGTATTGGACAGAACATCCTGCTGAAAATAAAAAAAATCAAAAAAAAATAACTCAAATACTTAAAAAGTCAGACGATATAACAAAAATGACATTAGAAGAATATGAGATTTATATAGATGACTATACTAAAAAAAGTAAATATCCAGATATAAGCAAATGAATAATATAGTGAATGTTGCAATTGTTGGACTTGGTCAAGTTGGTAATTATTTATTTAATGAACTAATTGTTAAAAAAAAAGATATTGAACTTAAAACAGGAAAAAGAGTTCATGTAGTAGCTATTTCTGCAAAAAATATAAATAAAAAAAGAAAATATAAAATTAATAGAAAAATTTTTTATAAAAACCCTTTTGAAATTTTTAAAAAAGAAAAAGTTGATATTTTATTTGAAGTAATTGGACAATCTGATGGGGTTTCTAAAAAATTAGTTGAAACTGCTTTAAAGAATAAAATTCATGTAATTACACCAAACAAAGCTTTAATTTCAAAACATGGAAACAATTTAGCAAAACTAGCTGAAAAAAATAATGTTAATCTAGAATTCGAGGCATCTGTTGCTGGTGGGATACCGATATTGAGATCTATTAAAGAGGGATTAGCTACAAATAAATTATCTAAAGTTTATGGAATTTTAAACGGTACTTCAAATTATATATTGTCAGAGATGGAAAATTCTGAGCAAAATTTTGCTGATGTTTTGAAAAAAGCTCAAATGCTTGGATATGCCGAACCAGGAAATCCAAAATTAGATTTAAATGGTTTTGACGCATTTGCAAAAGTGAGAATTTTATCCGCTTTGGCTTTTAATAGTAAAATATCAAATAAAAAATGTTTGATGGAAGGAATAGAAAAGATTGATTTAAAAGATATTAAAATTGCAAATCAATTAGATTTAAGAATTAAACTACTGGGTATCTCTGAACTCAAAAATAATCAACTTTTTGAAACTGTTCATCCATGTCTTGTAAGTAAAAAATCATATATTGGTAATGTAAATGGAGTAATGAATGCTGTTATCCTTAATGGCAAACCAGTAGGAGAAAGTGTATTACAAGGGGAGGGTGCTGGACCAGGTCCCACTTCATCATCTTTATTATCTGACTTATTATCTATTTTAAGAGGAAACATTAAAAAGCCATTTGGTGTAAGTGTAAATAAGCTTAAAACTTTAAAGACTTACGACGTAAATAATTATGTTAATTCTTTATATTTAAGATTTGAAGTTAAAGATAAACCAGGCGTTTTATCTCAAATAACCAATCGTTTAGCTAAATATAAAATTTCTGTCAAAAGATTAATCCAAACCCCAGATAAAAAAAATAATAAAGCTACCATCGTAATAGTTACTCATAAAACCACAGAATTAAATTGTAATAGCTGTTTATCTATATTTAAAAAAAATAAGAATATCTTAAAATCACCTACGTTAATTAGATTGCTTGATTAATGGAAATATATTTCAAACTTATTGAAGTATTATTTCCTGTTTTTTTTGTTGTTGGGATTGGGTATTACCTTGGTAAGAAAAAACCAGATTTTGATAATTCCTTTATAACTACTTTTGCCTCAAATGTTGGTACACCTGCAATGGTTATATATTCTATTACTTCTACAGGTATAACATTTGAACAATATACCAGTTATTTTATTTATTATTTAATTGCTATTGCTGGTTTTGGTTTAACAGGCATAATTATTTTATATCTATTAAAAACTAAAGATATCATTAGAGAAATCCCAGTATTTCTTCTTCCTAATAATGGAAATATGGGTATTCCTATTTGTCTTTTTGCTTATGGTTCACAAGGTTTAGGAATAGCTGCATCAATATCTTCTCTTATAATTTTACTTCACTTTACATTAGGAGTGTTTCTAGCCGACAGAAAATTTGACTTTAATATTTTAATTAAAAATCCACCTTTTTACGCAATTATATTTTCAGTTACTTTTATTTATTTTGACTTGGAGATGCCCAAGGCAATTATTAATTTAACTGAATTGTTAACATATACTGCAATTGTTTTAATATTAATGTCGTTAGGAATTGCATTAACAAAATTAAAAATTTTTTCTTTCACTAATTCAATAATTGCCTCTATTGGAAGAGTAATCATTGGACCCGTGATTGGTTTTTTAATTATAATTTTTTTCGATCTTTCTGGATTTGGTGCAGGTGTAATTTTAATTCAATCTGCTATGCCAAGTGCTATTTTAAATTATTTAATTGGATCAATGTACTCACCAAAAGAAATAGTAGATAACATCGCTAGCACTATTGTTGTTTCTACATTAATGTCATTTATTACAGTTCCAATAGTCGTATTCTTTGCTTTAAAATACTTCTATTAAGATATATCTTTCAGTTGTGAAGGCTATAATTTTAAATGCATCTGCTTGGATGATCGTCCCTGTTATGGATGCGTTTGCTAAATATTTAAGCTCATCAATGGATGTTTTGCAAATAACATGGGCTAGATATTTTTTTACCGTAGTCTTTACTCTGTCTTTAATGCTTATATTTTATAGACAGTCATTAGTTTGGACTAAAAAACCGGCTCTGCAACTAATAAGAGGTTTGATATTTGTTTTTTCTACGTATTTATTCTTTTATGCGATTTCTGAAATTTCACTCCCTAAAGCTTTAACTTTAGCATTTGTAGCACCAATTTGTGTCACAGCTTTATCTCCATTTTTTTTAAATGAGAAAGTAGGGGTGAAAAGATGGACTGCTGTGTCGTTAGGATTTGTTGGTACTTTGATTGTTATTAGACCTGGATTTATTGAACTTAATTTAGCTACTTTAGCTGCTTTAGGTAATGGAATTTGTTATGGTTTTTACCTTATTATAACAAGAAAACTTAGTACTTCAGACAACCCTCTTTTAACGCTTTTGCTTTCAGGTTTAATAGGAACTGTCATTATTAGCTTATTTATGCCTTCTGTATGGGTAAATCCTTCTACAAATCAGTGGATTTCAATGGCTTTAATCGGCCTTATAGCCTCTGTAGCCCATCTTTTCTTAATTTTATCACTGAAATATGCTGATGCCTCAAAATTAGCTCCTTTGGGCTATACAGAAATTATAACAAACATATTAATTAGCTACTATTTCTTTCATGAATTACCGGATAATTGGACTTATTTAGGTCTTTTTATAATTGTCTTAAGTGGTCTCTATATAACCAGAAGAGAATATATTTTAAAAAGAAGTAATTAATAGTATTTATTTGTATACTAATTATTAATGTTTTACATTAATATATACTATTAAATTATTGTAATTATTTAATAAATTATTTATATATAAATATAATTAAAATGTATTAATATTTGTTGAAGTAGAGTAATATTTTGGTTTTTTAACTAAAATCATAAATATTAATAGCTTTTTTGGATCACATTGTTTTAGAAAAAAATACTAATTTTAGCTAAAACGTTGATAAATAATTTAAATTGCTAGAAGTGTTTAATTGCAACATTTTTTTACTAATAAAATTCTAAATTGTATCTTTGCATCAAAAATTGTAGGGCAGGTGGCTTAAAAAAGCTGTAAAATAAAGCAAATTTAAGACATTAAAAAAGGGTTGATATCATTAAATAATAGAGCAATGCAGTAATAGAATATGCTCTTTAATCGCCCATAGAGGCTATTTATTTAGTTATATTAGATTATATAGTACAACTGAAGGGTGAATAGTGCTATTTACATGATTATTCAGGAAAATCGTCTAAAAGTCTTTATTTTCAACACTTTTTTCACCTTAAATATCAACTTTTTCAGATCTAAGTAATCGCAGCTTAGTCTTAATTCCACCTTTTCCTGAGTATCCTCCAAGAGATCCGTCGGTCCTAATTACCCTATGACAAGGTATTTTTGGAGGATATGGGTTTTTCCCAACTGCATTTGCTACTGCTCTATGAGCTTTTGGCTTTCCAATAGCTTTTGCCACCTGAAGGTAGGTTCTGACTTCTCCTCTAGGTATTTTTTTTAAGTAATTCCAAACTTTTATCTGAAATTTAGTCCCTTTTAAGTTCATATAATTCAAATCCTGTATTTTTTGCAATTTTATCATATAATTTTTTTGCTGTCTCATTGGAAGAGTGGGTTATCCAACGAATTCCATCCCAATTATTTTCTTTAGATAAAGATTCTAGGTATTTTATAAGTTTTTGAGCTATTTTCCTGCCTCTATAGTGTTTATCCACAAATAAATCATCTAAAAATCCTATATATTGACCTTTTATTGGTCTTGGCATTGTTCTGTAGTGTGCAATTCCAACAATTTTATCTTCAATTTCGTAACATACTCCATTCACAACATGATTTTCATCGTGTATCCAACTCCATAAAGTATCTAAAATCTCTTGTTCCATAGGAACTTTATAAAATTTAGCATACCCGCAGTACAATTTTATCCATTTTTCTTTATCTTTTCTTTTAATTTTTCTAATCATTTACATTAGTTATTTACATTAAATTATTGTAATCATTATCTTTTTTGGTTTATAAAATTATACAGTTCTTTTATTCTATTGCTTGCGTTTCTTTCGAAAATTGCAGGTATTAATCCATGAATTAAAGCCATAAATCCACCAGCAATCATTTTTGAGCCTACTTTGAACGCTACGCTCATATGTTCTGCATAACTTTCATTAACCGAATTGAGATGTTCTTGTGATTTTTTGATCATAATTTTTATAATTATTAGTATTGACTATTAAAATCTATTAATATATTACTAACGATAATTAATTGTTATCAATAGTAATTATATGAATGAATTAACCACTAATCTTAAATTGCTTCATGAAGCAACTATAAATAACCTTAAAAGTTCAAAAGCCAACAATACACTTAGAGCATACAAATCTGATTTTAAAGATTTTGGAACTTTTTGTTCAAAACATGGTTTAAATTCATTGCCAACTGAGCCTAAAATTGTCTCGTTATATTTAACCCATCTTTCAAAAAATTCTAAAATTAGCACATTAAGAAGACGTCTTGTGTCAATTGGTATGGTTCATAAATTAAAAGGTCATTACTTAGACACAAAACATCCTATAATTGTTGAAAATTTAATGGGAATCAGAAGAGTTAAAGGCAGCATTCAAAAAGGTAAAAAACCTATATTAATTAATCATTTAAAATTAATTATTAATTCAATAAATGAACAAAAAACTGAAGAAATAAAAAAACTTAGAGACAAGTCAATAATTTTAATTGGTTTTGGTGGAGGATTTAGGCGAACTGAGCTAATTTCGATAGATTTTGAAGATCTAGAATTTGTTCCAGAAGGTCTAAAAATTACATTAAGAAAGTCAAAAACTGATCAATTTGGAGAAGGAATGGTTAAAGGACTTCCCTACTTCAATAATGAAATTTATTGTCCTGTTAAAAATTTAAAAAAATGGTTAGAAATTTCTAAAATCCAGAATGGTCCTATATTTAGACGTTTCTCAAAAGGTTCATCGTTAACAGGCAAAAGATTATCTGACCAATCTGTAGTTTTGCTTATAAAGGAATATCTCAAACTAGCTGGTATAGAAAATAAAAATTTTGCAGGTCATAGCTTAAGATCAGGATTTGCAACTGTAGCAGCTGAGTTTGGCGCTGATGAAAGAAGTATAATGGCTATGACAGGTCACAAAACTACACAAATGGTTAGAAGATATATTAAAGAAGCTAATTTATTTAAAAATAATGCATTAAATAAATTAGAAATTTGATTTTTTATATTTGTTAATATTATCTTTTGTAGAAAAGATTATTTCTATTTGAAAGTTTAGAAATTAAATTAGATAAAATATTTTGATAGTTGTAAAAAATATTTTGATAATTTTTTGCCTGAAATTTAAATATTTTATTAAGATTTTTAATACCTATTTTATTAGATTCAAATCTTCCACCAATAATTAATGCATCATAACCATAACCACTACTAAATAATTGATATAAAGATTCAGAAGATAAAGAACAATAAGGTTTAGATATTTCAAAATTATCAATTTGAATTAATCCTTTTTTAAAATCAAACATACATTTAATTTTGAGATCAGTTAAATTGAAATATATGCTATAATTTTTTTTATTAAAAAAATAGTATAAGTAAAATAAGTTGTTATATTTTTTAGTCGTATTAATAAATTTTCTAGAAATTTCTTGATTAGTTGAAAAATCAATTCTTTTAGTGTCAATTTGGATAGGTGAAATTTTATTGTAATGCCAAGAGTACTTACTTACTGAAGCATTATTATCCCATTTTGATTTAAAATTCCAAACATCACCAGGGTAAAAACTTAAAAAATTAACATTTGGGTGATGTGTTTTTAAAAACTCTATTGTAGGGCCAATTTTATTTATTGAGTCATTTAAATAGAAATTGTCATATCGTGAAAAATAACAAAAACTTGCAAATGGAATTACATTTTTAGGATTTAAAAAATTAATTGTATTTGAAAGATTTTTTAGAATTTTAGATGACCAATTTTTACGTTCAATTGAGTCTTCTTTGTTTGACTTGCCAATGGCATAACTAAATTGAACCATTAATAAATCTATTTGACCACACAGATTTTTTATAGTTTTTAATTGTTGTACATTTTTGATATCGCAATCATTTAAATTTAAAATTTTAATCCCATCAATATTAATTAGACACATTGAGTCAAGGTACTGAAATGGTATTGTAGTAATTGAAAAATTTTTATCCAAGAAAAACTCTTCGTTAAAATGCATCTCTTTAATTTTAGGTGAAATTTTCGAAAGAAATTTTACAACCCTTTTATCCTTGGTTTTTTGAAATAAAAATTTAGTTTTGTTATTAAATATTTTTAAATTAGGGGGGTTAAAATGATCTGGATGTTCATGACTAAACCACACATAATTAGATTTTTTTAATTTTTCTATTAAGTTTTGTGGTGTTTTGACTAATAAATTCCACGAATTATTAAATACCGATCCTTCAATCCAAGGATCAATTGCCAAAGAAATTCTTTCATTGGATATAATAAAACATGAATGATTAATAAATTCTAATTTATTCATTGTAATATTTTATCATTACTATTATTAAATTGAAGACAAACTTTAAACCAGATAATGAAAAAAAATTTTGATACAAAAATTTCTGTATTAGGTGCAGGTTATTGGGGCACTATATTAATTAATACATTAATAAAATTAGGTTATAAAAATATAAACGTTTTTGATGTAAACAGTAAAAATTTATTAATTTTAAAAAAAAAATTTCCAATAATTGTTATTAAAAAAAATTTAGAAAAAATATTAAAAGATAAATTATCAAAGAATGTTTTTGTAGCAACACCCCCATCCAAAAATTATTTAATTGTAAAAAAATTAATTTCTCATAATAAAAATATTTTTTTAGAAAAACCAGGTTTCATAAATAGTTTACAAATCGAAAAGATAAAAAAAATTATAAATAAAAAAAATAAATTAATGTTTGGTTATGTTTATTGTTACAATGATTACATAATTAGGATTAAAAGAATTTTAGAGAAAAATTATCTTGGTGATGTTCTATATGTAAGTTTACGAAGACAAAATCTTGGACCCATTAGAAATGATGTTGATGTTGATTATGATTTAACATCGCACGATTTGAGTATATTATTAAAGTTATTTGATAAAAAACCTAAGGTTATTTCTTTTAAAAAACACTATATCCTAGATAAAAAAATTGCAGATATATCAAATATACACCTTAAACTTAAAAATATTCCCATTGATATAAATAATAGCTGGCTGAATCCTACTAAAGAAAGATTAATTAAAATAATAGGAAAAAAAAGAATGTTAATATTTGACGAAATGAATTTAGAAAACCCATTAAAAATTTACAATCAATATGCTAAGTATCCAAAATTAGACTATTTTAGTAAAAATTTTCTAAAATCCAAAGTTTATATTTATAAAGGTTCAAGTAAAAATATCAAAATTAACGCAACCCCTTCGTTGGAGAATGAAGTATATCATTTTTTAAATTCAAACAAAATAGAAACTGATATTAAATTTGGATCAAAAATATTATCAATATTAAAAAGAGTTTAATACTGAAACTATCTTTTTTATATTTTTGATATTTAATGTTGGATCTATAGGTAAGCTTAAGCAATTATTTGCTATATTTTCTGCGTATTTAAATTTTTTACTTTTAAAATTTTTTTTTAAACAATCCAATTGATTTATCGATTGAGGATAATGGAAACCACATTGAATTTTATTTTTTTCTAATAATTTCTTTAATTTTACTCTATTTTTCATCAATATTACATATTGATGATAAACAGATTGCTTGGAATAATTTAATTTTTTAATCTTATTATTGTTAATATTTTCATCGTAATATTTAGCTATAATGGATCTTTTTTTGTTGTATTTTTCTAAATTTTTCAATTTATGAGTTAATACAACTGCCTGTATCGTGTCTAGTCTACTATTGAAACCAACTTGAGTATGAATAAATTTTTTATCAGAACCTAAATTTCTAAAATTCTTAATTTTTTTATAAAATTTAATATTATTTGTTGTTATTATGCCTGCATCACCATAGGCACCTAAGTTTTTCCCTGGATAAAGGCTAAAGCAGGAAATATCAGCAAGAGACCCTACTCTTTTATTATTCAATTTAGATCCATGTGCTTGTGAACAATCATCAATAATATAAATCTTTTTGTTTTTAATTATTTTTTTTATCTTATTTATATCAACAACAGATCCATATAAGTGAACTGGCATAATGACTTTAGTTTTACTTGTTATCTTTTTTTTAATTTCTTTAATACATATGGTTGGTTTATTTTTTTCCAAATCTACCAAAATAGGTTTAAGTCCTGCATTAATGACAGAAAAAGCTGTTGAGCAATAAGTCATTGCAGGAATTATTACTTCAGAGTTTTTAGGTAAATCTAATATTTTTAAAGCTATTGTGAGTGCATCAGTTCCATTTGCACAACTTATAGCATAATTGGCATTGCAAAATTTAGCAAAAGATTTTTCAAAATTATAAACTTCTTCACCTAAAATAAAATTATTTTTACTAATAATTTTCTTTATATCTTTAATAATACTATTTTTTATTTTTGCGTCTTGTTTGGTAATATTTAAAAACTTAATCATAAATTTATTTAGTTCTTAACTTGATTTTTTTATATCTGCTTTTTTCACTTTTTAAAATTTTTGATGTGATATTATTTCTTTTTAATCCAACTAAATTTTTATTCTTTTTTTTAGCAGGTTTTCCATAATAAATATAACCAGGAAGTAGATTTAATTTTTTAGTTACAAATGAATGCATTCCGATCATGCAATAAGATCCAATAATTTGATTTTGATGAATACTGGCTTTAATTCCAAGTTGAGAACCTTTCATTATGTAAACATTGCCACCCAAAACTACTTTGCTACTTAGGATCACATCATCTTCAATTATACAATCGTGATCTATTGTAACAGAATCCATGAAGTAATTGTTATTACCTATTATTGTTTTTTTTCTAATTTTTGTTGGTAGATGAATATTTGTGTATTCATTAAAAGTATTATTATTTCCAATTATAATTTTTCCGTTACTTTTTAATCTTGGATGTTGAGCAATATTTCCAATAACAACATATGGACCTATAATATTGTTTTTACCAATTTCTACATTTTTCCAGTTAATTAAAGCTGATTTATGTATTAGATTTCCATTTTTTTTTTGATATTTAAGCATTATTAAATTTTACTTTATCCAAACGTATTGATGTTTTTTTGGAGTTTCAAAAACTTTGTGAATAATTGATTCAGCAACAATGGTATTTTCAAAAAAATTAAAATAACTTTTTTTTGCATTTTTAGATCTTTTAATTAACATTTTCTCATTTTTTTTTATTTGTGAAAGCTTTGATAATAGATCACTTGGGTTTTTATAAGTTTCAATTTCATCATTATTAAAAAAATCTTGGTACATCACTTTTTCATCAATGAATGGAAGTATTCCATTACCCATTAGTGTTGCAATTCTATTACTAGAACAATATTTACTTGGTCCACCTCTGCTCAGATTTAAAGCAGTTCTTGCTATACAGATTTCTTTGTTGAATTGATAATTCCATTTTGGTTCTTCATTAAAAAGTCCTAAAAAATGAAAACTAAAATTTTCACTATCTGTACTTAATAATTCATTTATAAATTTTGACCTTTCATCAAAGGTATTATTCTTGAGTTTACCATAATTAACACCATTACTTAGAGCAAAAAATAGATCTTTTGTTTTTTTTACCTCAAAAAAATTTTCTGATTCAATGTTGGGATCTACTGGTATTGGCAAAAAATTAATTTTTTGTTTTTTAATTTTTGTTTTAATCGCATCTGGCGATGTTGTAATAAAATATTGATCAATAAGGTCATTATTTCTTTCTAATAAAGAAATATTATTTTTGAAATTTGGATCACCTTTTACAACATGATCTTCGTACCAAATAGCAGTTTTACAATTAAATTTTTCTTTTATAGTTAATAATGAGTTTCTATTTAATAAATTATTATGTCCAAATAAAACTAAATCTGGTCGATAATGATTGACAATATCTTCTATTTTTAAGTTGATATTATTTTGATTAAATAATTTAAAATTTGTATTTCTATAATCAAAATTAATTACATCATGCCCATTTCTTATTAATCCATTAGTTATCTTGCTAGCAATTGAAATATTAAATAATCTATGATTGACTTTAATACCAAAATTACCAACGTGTAAAATTTTAAAAAATCGTTTTTTTGATTTTCTTACATCAGAAATCTTAATTCTTAGTTTATTGAGTTCTTTTATACTTTTTTCTGGTGTATTTTGCACATTTTTTAAATTATATAATTGAATTTTTTTTAAATGATTTTTGTTCTCTATTAAAAAAGAAATTTTTTGAAAAAGGTTTCTACTATCATTTTTTTTTAGTACTAAATTATTTTTAAATGTTTCTGATAAGCCTCCACTTATTGAGGTTATGACAGCACAACCTCTCGAGGCACTTTCCATTGCAGTTCTTCCAAAAGGTTCTTCCCATGTTGGATTTACGACGGATATAGATGATTTTTCATATAACTTTAATAATTTTTGATGCTCCATCCAATTAAATATTTTTAATCTTTCGTGGTTAATTTTGTATTTTTCTCTTGTTTCATTTCCAACTACAATTGCTGACCAATCATTATATTTAGTAAGTATTTTGTTTATTACCTTACAGAAAATATGATATCCTTTACTTTTATTTAGTTTTCCAGCAAAAATTATTGTTTTATTTTTTTTTGGTAATTTTTTTAATGAATCAATAAAATTGTAGATAACGTTCGTATTATTTTTATGTGAAAAATTAAGATTTTTAAAAAACTGTTTTTTTACCCAATTACTAACAAAAGAAATATTGTTGCAATTTCTAAGCAGATATAGTTTATCAAAATTTGTTTGGCTATGTCTAATATTGTTTGGATCATTGTGAAATATTAAATTAATTTTTAGGTTAGGATTGTTCTTTATTAAATATTTTGCATATTCTGGCCTATTATGAATTTCCACACATTCAATTTTTTTTTTATTTAAAAAAAAATTAATTTTTTTAATATAATTAAAATTAGTAAAAAATTTTTCTTTGATTTCAATTGGATTAATGTTTTTAGTTAGATATTTTTCTTTATAATTTTTCTTTTTACAAAAAATAATATCATCATGAGATTTTGAAAATTTAACATAATCTGAAACCCAAATTGATACAGCTCCAAAATTAGACACAGTATAATTCTCTTTTAATGGAAGAATAATTCCTGTCTTAAATTTATCTAATTTCATCATTTAATTTGGTTAATATTTTATTTATATTAAAAAAAATATTATTTTTTGATTTATAAATAATTTTGTAGTTATTAGAGTTAAAAATCCATGCACTCAACCATTTTTCATCTTTTTCATTAATAATATCTATTGTTTTTCTCTTTAAGGCTAAAGAGGTGTGTACAAAATAGCCAGCATGTGAGCTAATATTGCAAAATGAATTTTTTATAGTGCTCTGGAAATCATTAATTGGTATATCCTCTATCAATATAACGTCAAATTTCTTAAGTATATCATAATTGATTGAGTTGTATTTTTTTTTAACCACTTTTAAATTTTTATAATACTCACAATTGTTATTGAATGATGTTAAAAAAATTTTTTTATTAATTTGTTTTTTAAAAGTTTTTAAACTTTCAGTAAAACTATAATTAATATCTTTTATATCTGTAAATTTA